>NZ_JAGTUT010000002.1:0-300000 GCF_025685605.1 Granulicella arctica | reverse complement strand
TCGCAGTCGTGCCGTTCGGTGCTGTCACCAGGGTGAATGGTGTCGACTTATTTCAGATTGCCGATCTCAACATCGGTTTGTTGATCATTCTGGGAGCGACGTCGATCGGCGTGTACGGAATCGCCTTGTCGGGTTGGGCTTCCAACAACAAATTCTCGCTACTGGGCAGCTTGCGCGCGACCTCACAGATGATCAGCTATGAGCTTGCGCTTGGTCTTTCCCTCGTGGGTGTTGTGCTTCGGGCGCAGTCGCTTTCGCTACGAGAGATCGTTAATAGCCAATCGGCTCATGGTGCGCTCTCCTGGAACGTCTTTGGCGGCTTTCAGATTATTGGCTTCTTCATCTATCTCATGGCGGCTTATGCCGAGACCAATCGTTCGCCATTCGATCTTCCAGAGGCCGAGTCGGAACTTGTGGCCGGGTATCACACGGAATATTCCTCGATGAAGTTTGCGATGTTCTTCATGTCTGAATACGCCAACATGATTACCGTTGGTTGCGTGGCCACCCTGCTCTTTTTCGGTGGTGCTGCCAGTCCCTTCGGTCATATCTTCGACGACTACCTGAACACTCCCATCTTCCATGGCATCTTTTCTGTCCTATGGTTTGTGGCCAAGATTTTCTCGTTTCTCCTCCTTTACATCTGGGTTCGTGCCACTCTACCCCGATTTCGTTATGACCAACTTATGGCCTTCGGGTGGAAGTTTCTTTTGCCATTAGCGATGGCAAACATCGTCCTTACGTCACTGGTCACGGCCCTGCGCGCTTAAGCTGTAAGCTGCTTTACAATCGAAAGAAGCCCAGAAGACTTTTACCGCGCAGTTTGCGACTTACCTCGACGGAGCAGCATGGAACTGGCACTCTTCATTATTTTTGGCGGACTTGCGGTGGCGGCGGCGTTGAACCTGCTGCTGCAGCGGCACCCAATCAACTCTGCGTTGTCGTTGGTAGTGGTGATGATGTCCCTCGCGGTCTTGTACTGGTCACTCGGGGCGGAGTTCCTCGCTGCAGCACAGGTGATTGTTTACTCCGGCGCCATTATGGTGCTGTTTGTCTTTGTCATCATGCTGCTGAACGCCGGCGAAGAAGAGCGGACGACCGGAAGCCGTGCTGCGTACATCGCAGGTTTTCCCGGGGCGGCAGCGATCTTCTGCCTGCTCAGTTTTGTGTTTCTGTCTGAGAGCAAGGCATTGGGCACTTCGAATCTTGGCGGTTATCTTGGCGGGGCTGTGAGCAACATCACGCAGATCAGCCATATTCTCTTCACCAGCTTGTTGCTGCCATTTGAAGTAACGTCCATCCTGATTCTGGTGGCTATACTTGGAGCCGTCGTGCTCGCCCGGAAGGAGCAGTAATGATGGACCACCTCAATCCATACACTCTCCTGCTCGTCACCGTTTCAATAGCAGCGTTCGGTGTGGTGTCTTATTGGCTCTACAGCGTCGCCAGCAATCTCTATCAGGATTTCATGCATTTTTCGCGCCGTTTTCGAGGAGTTGAATAATGGTGCCTATCGCGTACTATCTGATCCTCGCTGCCATCCTGTTCTCGATCGGCGTCTCAGCCTTTCTGATCAAGCGAAATGTTATTACGGTCTTCATGTCGATTGAGCTCATGCTTAATGCTGTCAATCTGACCTTTGTTGCGTTTTCGCATATGTGGAACCAGGTGCAGGGACAGATCTTCGTATTCTTCGTGATGGTGGTTGCCGCGGCTGAGGCTGCCGTGGGCCTGGCCATCATTATCGCTATCTTCCGTTCGCGCCAGACGCTGAACGTCGACCAGATCAACTTGATGAGACTGTGACCTCTATGCCCTATTCCTATCTCTGGTTGATCCCGCTCCTGCCGTTCATTGGTTTCCTGATCAATGGAACGATCGGCCGCAAGCTGCCCAGAAATGCCGTTACCGGGATTGCCTTGCTCTTTACCGCTGTTCCTGCGGTCATCGTCGCGTATCTGTGGACGATCATGAAGGCGGCAAATGCTCCCGAGGTAATTCGTGTCGTAAGTCGGCCATGGATCGCCATCACTGGCTTTCAGGTGAACTTTGCTTTTACGGTTGATCACCTCACGCTGATCATGCTTTCGATCATCACTGGCGTCGGCTTCCTGATCCATCTGTACTCCGCCGGCTATATGGCACATGAGGACGGCTACTGGCGTTTTTTTGCTTATCTGAACCTGTTCATGTTCTTCATGTCGGTGCTGGTCCTGTCGGAGAGCTTCCTGCTTTTGTTTGTGGGGTGGGAGGGTGTCGGTCTGGCTTCGTACCTGCTGATCGGCTTCTATTTCAAGAAGGATGCAGCGGCCAACGCCGGGAAGAAAGCGTTCATCGTCAACCGAATCGGCGACTTCGGTTTTCTACTTGCGATGTTTCTTCTGATTGCACACTTTGGAAATCTGAACTTTACGCAGGTGTTTGCCGAAATTACGGCGCATCCTGAGTGGCATGGCGGCTTCCTGACTGCGATTGCGCTGTTGCTTGTGCTTGGAGCAGCAGGGAAGTCAGCCCAGATTCCCCTCTACGTCTGGTTGCCGGACGCAATGGAAGGCCCGACACCAGTCTCCGCCTTGATCCATGCGGCGACGATGGTCACGGCTGGAATTTACATGGTTGCCCGGTGCCACACCCTCTTCGATCGCAGCCCTTTCGCGCTCGGCGTTGTCGCAATTATCGGAGCGGCAACAGCTCTCTTTGCTGCAAGCATCGGGATGGTGCAGCAGGACATCAAGCGGGTGTTGGCCTATTCGACTGTCTCCCAGCTCGGCTACATGTTCCTTGCATGCGGGGTGGCTGCCTACTCGGCTGCGATCTTCCACTTGATGACCCACGCGTTCTTCAAGGCATTGCTGTTCCTCGCGGCTGGCTCGGTCATTCATGCGCTTTCGGGCGAACAGGATATGCGGAAGATGGGAGCGCTTCGCAAGCGGATCCCCGTTACCTTCTGGACGATGACGGCTGGGGTCTTCGCCATCGCCGGTATCTACCCGTTCAGTGGATTCTTCTCAAAGGATGAGATTCTCTACCAGACGTTTACCTCGCCTAATCCGCTGGCCAAGTTGCTCTGGTTAGTAGGCCTTGTGACTGCGGGCATGACCTCGTTCTACATGTTCCGCCTCTGGTTCAAGACCTTTTTTGGCGCATCGCATGTGGAAGAGGAAGGCGCACATGGACACACGGTCGCTCAAGGTAAGGATGAACACGACGAAGGTCAGGCGGCACATTCTCATGGTGTGCACGAATCGCCATGGGTTATGCTCGCGCCGCTAGTGATCCTCGCGATCCTGTCAGTGATCGGCGGCTGGGTCGGCATTCCGGCTGCTCTCGGTGGGCATAATGAGATGGAACACTTCCTCGACCCAGTTTTTACCACTGAGGTCGCCCCGACGATTGTGGGTCATGGCCTTGAACTTGGTTTAGCTGCGGTGTCGTTGCTGACCGCATTTATCGGACTCTTGATTGCTTATTTCCTGTATATCAGGAAGCCGGGCGCCTCGACAGCATTCGTGCTCAGAGTCAAGCCGCTCTACACGTTGCTGGAGAACAAGTTTTATGTGGATGAGGTGTATCACGCACTGATCGTGATGCCCCTTATTGTTCTTACCCGGATACTGCTTTATGGTGTTGTTGACTTTGGCATTGTTGATGCCTCCGGCAAGCTGGCGGGTGCGGCTACACGTGGTCTTGGCTCGGTGACACGACGTATTCAATCCGGGAACATTCGTTCGTATGCGGGCTGGCTTGCGCTTGGTGCGGCTGCCGTGCTCACTGTAATGATCTTTGGCCACTCCCTCTGGCCTCATTGAGGCATGTTGCAAACGGACTTTGCTTGACCTGTTATTTCTAAGGACCTGATGAACTTTGACCACTCCATCCTGACCCTAATCACCTTTGTACCGCTTGTCGGCGCACTGCTGCTCGCGCTGCTGCCGGACAAGGGTAAGACGATGCAATGGGGCGCGCTCGCCGTCACACTGGTTACATTCCTGCTTACGTTGCATCTGCCGACACACTTCAACTACGGACTTGCGCCAGGCGGATTCCAGTTTGTGGCTGATCACCCCTGGATGCCGTTTCCGCAGATTCGCTACCACCTCGGGGTGGATGGTCTTGCGATGTGGCTTGTAGTATTGACCGGTTTTCTGGCACCGCTCGGCGTCCTGATCTCGTGGCGTGCCATCGACAGCCGGGCCAAGACTTTTTACATCCTCTTCCTGCTGCAGCAGGTCGCGATGATGGGCATCTTCGTCTCGCTGGACCTCTTCCTCTACTATGCTTTCTGGGAGCTTTCGCTTGTTCCCATGACGATTCTGATCGCTACGTTCGGCAGGACGAAGGATCGTCGGCGCGCTGCAATCAAGTACTTCCTCTACGCTTTCATCCCTTCGGCGCTTCTCCTGGTAGCAATGATCTGGCTGTATCTGCAGACCGGGACCTTTGATCTGCCGCGCCTTGCCGCGCTTGCTGCGGCTCACAGCATCTCGGGAAACTCTGCCGCTTTGTGGCTTGCCTCACTGGCGTTCCTCTTCGCCTTCGCAGTCAAAGTTCCTGTGTTTCCGCTTCATGGCTGGCTTTCAGATGCGATCTACGAAGCTCCCACAGCGGCCGTCATGGTGCTAGCCGGCAAGACTGGTTTGTACTCGATCCTGCGCTTCAGCTTTGCGATCTTTCCGGCCGAATCTCATCGGATTGCTCCTCTCATGATCGCGCTCGGTGCGATCGGCATCGTTTACGGAGCGCTGGTTGCGCTCGTGCAGAATGACTTAAAGCGACTCGCGGCTTACTCGACACTAGGACACCTCAGCTTCATCACGCTTGGCATCTTTACGTTCACCGTCTCGGGTCTCGACGGTGGAATTTACCAGATTCTGAATCATGGAATCTCGGGTGGTGCGCTCTTTATGCTGATGGGTCTGCTCTACGAACGATATAAGACCTACGATATGCGACAGTACGGTGGACTCGCGGCGAAGCTTCCATGGATTGTGACCATGTTTGTGATCACGACGCTATCCGTTATCGGCTTGCCGATGCTTAACAGCTTCGTCGGAGAGTTCCTGATTCTTTCTGGCTCCATGCAGGCGATGCTTCCGCACCACATCCTCTGGACGGTTGTTGGAACAACGGGAGTTATCTTCGGCGCGGCCTACATGTTGGTAATGATTCAACGGATCTTCTACGGTAATCTCGGACGCATTCCTCAGACGGTCGCCGGATGGGATCTCGATGCGCGGGAACATTTGGCGCTTTGGCCGATGGTGATTCTGTTCCTCGTTATGGGCATCGCGTCCCCGATCTGGCTCCGTGCGATCGATATCGCGGGCGTCGATCTGGCCACTCGCCTTGCGCATGCTGTACCGAGTCGCAACATCCACCCAGACTATGGATCGACGACAAACCCTGATCGCGTTTCAGGCGTCAGCAGCGTTACAGCGGCTCAGGCCCAGGTTGGGAGCCAGCGCTAATGAATACACTTTCCCCTAATATCCTTGGATTGCTGCCCGAATATATCCTCACCCTGACTGGTGTACTTGTCATGGTGCTCGAGCCAGTACTGCGACCAGCTTTGAGCCGTAAACCTCTGGGCTGGCTCGCCATCATCGGAACGTTGGCGGCAGGACTAGCCAGTTGGTATCAACTGCATCTCGGCCCACTGGTCGCATTTTCCGGGACGATTCGAGTAGACGCCTTCAGTATCTTTTTCCACTTGCTTATCGCGTCAGTCGTGCTCGTCACTCTACTTGGCTCACTCGATTACTTCGAAGGCAATGCGACGCATGCTGGAGAGTATTTTGCCCTCACCCTCTTCGGTGCGGTCGGTATGATGCTGATGACCTGCTCGGTCGAACTCCTGATGGTTTTTATCGGGCTTGAGATTTCTTCGATCTCGACCTACATCATGGCAGGCTTCCGCAAGGGACAAGCGACCGGCTCTGAGGCTTCGATCAAGTACTTCCTGCTCGGTTCGTTTGCAACTGCCTTCTTCCTCTACGGCATTGCCCTGGCATTTGGAGCGACCGGTTCGACCTCAATTGCAGCAATTGCTGCGGGACTTGGCTCGACAACGACTCCACATCTGGCTTTTACGGCACTGGCTCTCATCATCATCGGTCTCGGCTTCAAGGTATCGGCTGCGCCGTTCCATGTCTGGACCCCGGACGTGTACCAGGGAGCGCCCGCACCTGTGGTCGGACTGATGTCGACTGCTCCGAAGGCTGCGGCGTTCGCAGTGCTGCTGCGGATTACCTTCTCAGGCTTTCCGGCGATGGAACACCGCTGGGCGATCCTCATCTGGGGACTAGCCGTACTTTCTATGACCATTGGCAACATCGGCGCCCTGCTGCAGCGCGATGTCAAACGGATGCTGGCCTATTCTTCGATCGCCCACGCTGGCTACCTGTTGGTTGCTTTCACAGCGTTTCCAGCTGAGGGTATCGCCGCGGCCTGTCTTTACACGGCGACCTATGCCGCAATGAACGTCGGCGCCTTTGCGGTGATTACGCAGATTGCCGGATACAACGAATCGGTGCGCTCCATCGATGATTACACCGGCCTCGCGGCAAAGCGCCCTGTGCTCTCGGCCGTGTTGGCCTTCTTTCTCCTGTCGCTCATCGGTATCCCGTTCACTGGTGGTTTCTTTGGTAAGTTTGTCGTCTTTACGGCGGCAGTCCATGCCGGCAATATCTGGCTTGCCGTCATCGGATTGCTGAATAGCGGCGTCGCCTGCTTCTACTATCTGCGTTTGCTGAGTGCGCTTTATACCCGGTCGGCTCCGGATAGCTCTGCAGGTGTGATCTCGAAGAGGGTCAGTGTGCCTGCTGGTCTTGCCCTGGGGGCGAGCGCGTTGGCGACCTTCATGCTGGGTGTCGTGCCTGCGCCTATTCTGCACATTGTGCAGCGGGCCGCGTTCGACTCAATGGCAGCCAAAGCTATTCCTGTTGCCGCTGCGACACGAACTGTAGAGATGAGTAACGGCGGGCAGACTAAGTAGTGCTTGGGAGCATTTGCTGCTGACGGACACCCTGCTCTCTTCGCCAGCGGAACCGGTCAATACCCTCGAATTAGACATAGACATGTAGCAACAGTAAAGCCTCCGCGAACGGAGGCTTTACTGTTGCTACTAACTAGTGATCGAGAGATGAGTACTTCCTGAGACTCTCCGTCAAACTCGATTGATCGACTATGCCTGAACCTTGATGAAGATGATTACGAAGGTGAAGAGTGCGAGGGACTCGATGAAGGCCAGACCGAGAATCAGGAAGATGAAGATTCCTGGACGTGCGCCGGGGTTACGAGCAAGCGCTTCGGTGGCGGAAGCGGTCGCGCGACCCTGACCGAGACCGCAGAGGCCAGCGGCAATCGCCATGCCGAGACCGGCAGCGAGGGGAACCCATTGACCAGCAGGTGATCCGCCATTAACGGCAGCGGCCTGTGCGAAGGCGGGCGTTGCAAACAGCAGCGCAGCCAAGGACATAAACAGATATTGCAACTTCTTCATGTGGTACTCCTGCTCCCGTCAGATACGCCGCCAGTGGGTGGTTGATGCTCACCTTGCTGGCACCCTCACGCTTGCGACGTTGTTACCTGCCGCGAAGAGGGAGCGCCCCATCGCGGCAAAATCAAACTTAGTGGTCGTGCGCTACGGCGAGTGAGAGGTAAATTGCTGCCAGCAGGAAGAAAACGTACGCCTGGATGACGGCTACCCCAAGGTGCAGGCCGAGAAAAATGAGCGGAATGCCGACCGGTACCAATGAGAAGAATGCAAGGGTGACGAGGTCGCCGGCGAACATGTTGGCGTAGAGACGAACCGTAAGTGACAGAACGCGAGCCAGATGGGAGATGATCTCGATCGGAAGCATCAGGGGCGCAATCGCTGGCACCGGTCCTAGAAACTGCTTGATGTACGCTCCGCCGTTCGCCCGGATGCCATGGTAGTGGTAGTAGATGAAGGTGACTAGGGCAAAACCAAGCGGAACGACGACGTCGGCGGTTGGTGACTTCAATCCCGGGACGAGACCCATCAGGTTCGCTAAAAGGATAAATAGAAAGAGCGCCGTGAGATAGCTCGAAAAGCGCTCATAGCCGTGTCCGATGATGGACTCACCCTGCTCTGAGACAAACTCATGGGTCATCTCAGCAAGGTGCTGTACGCCGCCTGGCTTTTCGACGCTGAGGGATACGCGCACCAGGAGGAAGTAAGCCAGGAGAACGAGGAATACGAGCAGTTCCATCGCGAAGGCGTCCGTGATGGGGGCGCTCGGGTATTTCGGCTGAATGTGCAGGCCGCGCAGCAGCGCCGTGGTGGGCGAGGCAAAGGCGTGGTTCAAAGCTTGGGTTACTAACGTCTGTGTCGGCATATTGGAAATCGATGGAGCTTTCGGAAATCTATCTAAACGGTCCAGGCCTTCATGAGTCGGATGCCCTCTACAGAGAGACAAAATACACCGAGTGCAAGGCCGAAGGCGAGGGCGTAAACCGAACCATTCAGATGCTTAAGGCTAACATACAGCAGCACGATCGTGAGTCCCAGACGGAGGAAGAATCCAACCAGGATCATCCCCATCGGCTTTGCCTCGCCGCCCGCGTCCATACGGACCATCACTGCGCTCATCAAACGTAGCCACTCCCACAGGCCGGAGCCGGAGATAACGGCGCCCACGACCAGCAGAGCGGCACTTTGCCAGCTTGATTTCCACCAGATGAGCGGTGCTGCGACGGCTGTCGCGATGATGAGGAGGCGGATCGCGCTTCGTATCGTTCGTTTAAAGTCGTCGTCGCTAAATCCGGCAAGGGTCTTCAACGGCCGCTCCGCAGAAAGCGCTGGGCAGTGGTGATGATCTGGATGAGACCGGCTATCGCACCGAGGAGAATGCCGACGATGCCGATCCAATGCTGGTGAAAGTGGCCGTCGAGCCAGTGGCCGCCCAGCCAGCCGATCAGGCATCCTGCCGGAAGGGCGATCGCGAGCTGGATCATCGATTCTGCTTTGACGACCTCGCCAAGCGCGCCGGATTTCTTATTTGGTTCATCTGCCATGACAGACCATTACACCACGCAGGACGACTTCTTCAGAATCCCCGCAGGTGAGTCACTCCGTCGGACGGCCCGGCCTCGCTATACTGAAGCGTCAAGCCCCTTGAGAAAAGGAACTACCGTGTCCGAATCAGACTTCGAGCAAAATCTTTACCAGCTTCGCCGGGAGAAGCGCGACCAGATCGTCGCCCTCGGCCAGCCAGCCTACCCGAACAGCTATGCGTATAGCCACGACAACGATATACCCGCCATCCGCGCGGAGTATGACACGCCGGAGAACACGAACGAGGCGCTCCAGGAGCCGCGGGTCACCGTGTCGATTGCTGGACGCATCATGGCGATTCGTGTGCAGGGCAAGGCGGGGTTCGCGCAGCTTCAGCAGGGCGGTCGGCAACTACAGATCTATGTCCGCAAGGATGATGTCGGCGAGGACCTGTTCGCCCTCTACAAACTGCTGGATCTGGGAGACCACATCGGCGTGCGCGGCTACCTGATGCGTACGCGCACCGGGGAGCTTACCGTGCATGTGTCGCCCATCGACGGGCAGCCTGCGCTCACGTTTCTCGCGAAGGCGATGCTTGCGCTGCCGGATAAGTACCACGGGCTCGAAGACACGGAGTTGCGGTATCGGCAGCGGTATGTCGACCTGTTTATGAACACAGGGCATACGGTGAAGCAGGCCACGCACGCTCCTGATGTGAGTGATGGAGCGGTGGAGGCTGCTGAGCCGGAAGAGGCGTCGACTAATGTGCGCGAGGTCTTCGTCAAGCGCGCGGCGGTGCTTCGGGCGATTCGCAAGTTCTTCGATACGCGCGGCTACCTTGAGGTCGAGACGCCGATGCTGCACACGATCGCTGGTGGCGCGGCGGCTCGCCCGTTCAAGACGCACCACAATGCGTTGGATATTCCGCTATCGCTGCGGATCGCGCCTGAGCTTTACTTGAAGCGGCTGGTAGTCGGCGGGCTGGACCGGGTGTATGAGATCAATCGAAACTTTCGCAACGAGGGTGTGAGTACACGGCACAACCCAGAGTTCACGATGCTTGAGTTCTACCAGGCTTATGCGAACTATCACGACCTCATGCAGCTTACTGAGGAGCTTGTGACGTTCGTGGCTATGGAGGTGAATGGGACTACGGTCACTAGCTTCAATGGGAATGAAATTGATCTTGGTTCGTGGACCAAGTTGTCAATGCGTGAGGCTATCCGACAGTTCTGGCCGGTATTACTAGGCGCTGATTCTTGGCAAAGACTCACATTCGATAGTTATGACGCATTGTTGCCATCGGTCCAAGAGTTACAAAAGATGTTTGCCGGCCTAATCCAAGGTATGCCTGCATTAGCGGCAACAGTCCCGAACGAAAATCACTCTGCACATGCTGAAGTCGCCGCAGCTGTTCTGGGGTATCAAAGAAGTGAGAGGATCGTCCAAGGGCTTCTTCAGAGTCTTACAGATCAAACAGTTCCCCTCGGCAAAATAATTGCAGAACTATTTGAATTCCTAGCCGAACCTCACCTGATCCAACCCACGATCATCTACGACTTCCCACTAGCCGTCTCACCACTCTCCAAGCAAAAGCCAGACGAACCTGATTGGGTCGAGCGCTTCGAGTTCTACATCGGCGGCTTCGAGGTTGGGAATGCCTTCTCGGAGTTGAATGATCCGGACGAGCAGAAGAAGCGCTTTGAGGATCAGTTGAAGGAGCGCGACCGCGGCGACGATGAGGCTCATGCGATGGACGAGGACTACGTCCGCGCGCTCGGCTACGGCTTGCCGCCGACGGGAGGCGAGGGAATCGGCATCGATCGCCTGACGATGCTCCTGACCGGGTCGAAGTCGATCCGTGACGTCATCCTTTTCCCACTCATGCGCCCGCAGGCGAAACCACAGCAAGCCCCGACAGAGATCCAAGGAGAAGAGCAGGCATGAGCGTTCCGCGCAGAGACATTATCCTCAATCCCGACAAGCCCTTCAGCGATGCCGTACTTCGCGGCGATACGCTTTACCTCTCGGGGCGAATTGGCCTGATCCCCGGAACCTCGCAGGTTCCGGAGAGCGTTGCCGAGGAGGTTCACTACCTCATGCAAGGCTTCCGGGCCGTCCTCGAGAAGGCGGAGATGACCTTCGACGATCTGACCTATGTCCAGATCTTCTCCCCGAATGTTTCGCTCTGGCAGGCGTTCAACGACGTATACCTGACCTACTTCACCGGACCGCTACCAGCGCGCGCCTTTATCGGGTCGGGTAAGCTTCTCTTCGACGCCCGATTCGAGATGCAGGGTATCGCTGTACGTTCTTAGGCAGCACCTGGAGACCCTATGAAGCTATTCTCAGCGCTCGCTGCCCTTGCCCTCGCTCTCCCTGCCAGTCTTTGTGCGCAGCAGCCTCCGACCGGGCTCGTCCATACGCCGCAGGTCGATCTGGCCTACTGGGTCTACGGGAAGACGTCAGCCGCGGTGCCCGTCATGGCGATCAATGGCGGCCCGGGGCTGTCGCACATCTACATGATGCAGAATGACGTCTGGCCGCGGCTCTCGCATGATCGACAGGTAGTTCTGTATGATCAGCGCGGCACCGGCAAATCCACGCGCCTGGGCACAGATGCGCCGATGGGTATGGACGCGCAGGTGGCCGATCTTGACGCTGTGCGCGATCACCTTCACTTCGATAAAGTCGACCTGGTGGGCGATTCGTACGGCGGAATGCTCTCGATGGCCTATGCTGCGGCTCATCCTGAGCATGTCCACAAGCTTGTCCTCTCGGACTCGCCTGGACCTTCGTGGAAGGAGATCGACCATCTCTTTCCCGATGTCTTTCCCGACATCCTTGAGAAGTTGCCCAAGCCTGCATCGGCCGACGCACCTACAGAGGCAGAGTCGCAGCAGTCACTTCGCAACCACTTCCTGATGCTCTTCTACAGCGAGCAGAAGCGCGATGCGTACCTGGCAGGCGCGAAGGATCTCGAATCCGCTCCAAAGGTTGGCGCGGCTGTCCAGAAGGCCACGGCCAGTATGGATCTGAGCTCTGCGATTGCGAAGTTCAACCTTCCAACGCTTGTCCTTACGGGGCGCTACGACATGAACGTCGCGCCCCTTACCGCCTGGAAGCTATACAAAGCGATTCCGGGTGCAAAGTTTGGAGTGTTTGAGAAGAGTGGACACCTGCCCTCATACGAGGAGCCGGATAAGTATGTCCAGGTCGTGGGCGATTTTTTGAAGGACTAGCCAGCGGCCTTCTAGCCCTTCTTCATGCGCTTAGCGGCCTGCGCCAGGGTGGTCTCGTTCATGGCGGTGACGGCGGCGGCACGAACCTTCTTCAGCAATGGCTCGACGGCTTTGTCCTCGGCTGAAAGCCACTCGCCAGTCGCAGCAACAAAGAGGTCGCCGATGCCTATCTGCTTGGCTGACGTCTTGAGTTGGGCACCTCCATTGGGCCCCTTGCGCTGCATGATCCAGCCAGCTTTGTGAAGCAGGAGGAAGGTTCTGCGCACCATAACGGCGCTCTCGCCAAGCTCTTCGGCGATAGTTGCCGAGGTGTGCATCGCGTCGGGCTCGGAAGCCAGGACGGTCAGGACTTTTAAACTCAACGCGAAACGTGCGCTCTGTGCCATGCAGAGCAAAATACCACAGGAATGCTTCCAGGTCTCATCGTGCTAGCATCCCCTTGTGAAGATTCTCTTTGTGGGTGACGTATTTGGCGCCCCCGGACGTCATATCGTCCGCGAACATCTGCCCCACGTTATGGAGACGCACCAGATCGATCTCCTCGTCATCAACGGCGAAAACTCCGCCGGCGGCTTCGGCATCACCCCCTCGCTTGCTGAAGAATTGTTCGACCTCGGTGCCCACGTCATCACGACCGGCAACCACATCTGGGACAAGCGCGAGATCTTCGAGTACATGACTGTTCCAGCCGAGTCCCATGTCCGCGGACGTCGCATCTTGCGCCCGGCAAACTACGCCGTGGGCACGCCCGGCTTCGGTGTCTACCAGGGAGAGCTGCCGACCGGACAGAGCTACGCAGTCATCAATCTGCAGGGACGTGTGTTCATGTCGTCCTGCGACGATCCGTTCCGCAAGGCGGACGAACTGCTGTCGAAGATCACCGCGAAAGTGATCCTGCTTGATCTCCATGGTGAGGCGACCAGCGAGAAAGTGGCGCTCGGCTGGTACCTCGATGGCCGTATCACCGCCATGCTTGGAACGCATACCCACATCCCAACGGCCGATGAACGAATCCTGCCGAATGGCACCGCCTATCAGACCGACGTTGGCATGTCTGGCCCGTATGACTCCGTCATTGGTGTCGAAACGGAGCTGGTGCTCAACCGCTTCCTGACAGGTATGCCCGGCAAGTTCGAAGCAGCGAAAGGGAATGCCAAGATGTGCGCTGCCGTGATTACCTGCGATGGCATGACGGGTCGCGCGAGTCACATCCAGCGCCTGATGCTGGGCGAGTAGTCATGCCAATCCCAGATACTGAGGTTCCCGCCTACTTTGAACCGCAGGAGGCAGCCCACTTCTATGCGGCACAGGGAGCGTTTTTCCTTGTCGATGCAGCGCGGGTGCTTGAGGTCATTGGCCCGGATGTGGTCGGTTCGGATCTCATCAAGACGCTCACTCGCAAGAGCTACCCTCATGAAGCCTATCGGCAGGGAGCAGTCGTGCCAGCGCTGGGAGTCGAACAGGGCCACTACACCATCCATGTTCGCTCGACCCAGACCGAGGGCGCACAACTTCCGTTGTCGCACATCCTTTTCTCTGCGGGGTTCGTGCTCGGGACGGAGACCGGAAGGCTTATCGTCTGCAACACCGACCGCCTGCAAAGCTGGACGCCCGGTAGTCTGCCGGATGGACGCGAGGAGCATCCGCTCGCCACCTATGAACGGACGATCGAGGTAACTCCCGGCTGGTACAGTGTTACCGTCGTGGCTGGGATTGTCGACTCCGCCAGCGGTGAAGAGGAGTGGGTTTGTGCCTTCCTGCTCGATCCCAGCGCAACGCAGCCTGCTTTTGCGGCAGACCTCGCGAAGCACTTGACCTTCTAACAGGCAAAGAATAAGGCAGCCCCGAAGGACTGCCTCTTCTACAGCAACCTTTTGGCTACTTGTGTGTGGTGTGGTGGACGGGAGCAGCTTTCTTTACGGGAGCCTTCTTGGTGACAACCTCACCACCGGTCATGGTGATCATGGCAGGTGACTGCGTGTAGGAGTCATAGGTTCCAGTGAGTGTGATCTTGTCGCCGACTGCGGGAAGCGTCTTCAACGGCTCCTTCATGGTGAAGGTGAAGTCAGCAACCTTGGGAGTCGCCTGGACTGCATCGTCCGAGACAGCTACCTGCAGCGAGGTGTCCGTGGCGGCTACGACGACTGCGTTCGGAATGGAGACTTCCTTACCCTTGATCGTAGCGAAGACCTTCTCAGCATCTTCAGGCGTACCGTTCTGGAGAATGAACTCCTTGTCGCTAAGCGCCAGAGTTGCCAGATCGGCAGTGCTGGTGACGGTGGAGTGAGCAATGTCCGATGCCTTGGGAGCAGGCGTAATGGTCGTGGCGAAAGAGTCGGGCGGGTTCAGGTTCGCCTGTGCTGCCGCCGTGACAGCGTCGTAGCCATCGGTGCTGCCGTGGTACTTCTTGTAGCAATATTGCGCCGTGGGAAGCATCTGCGACTTATATGGCTCTGGAGCATACGCAACGAAGCGGGCCACGTAGAACGTGCAGTTGAGCAGGTCTGGCGGGGTCGACTGCAGATAGGCTGAACCGAGAAAGAACGTGTCCTGCAGGATCGGGCCGGGCTTGGTGGTCTGGTCGACGGGAACAGCGGCCAGTTCCAGCTTGAAGTTGGTGATCGCGGTTGCGGTGTCCTTCTTGCTGAGAGCGGCGGTCGCGATGGCGCTGTAGAAGATAGGCGTTGAAGCGGCCTTGAGCGCGGTGTAGTCCGTATCGCTCATCTCGGCAGGCTTGGTGGCAACCGCTGCGATGCCCTTGGTTGCATAGTCGGCAGCCTTGTCAAGCGAGGCCTGCTTGGCGGCAGGATCGGTCAACTGGTCGGCCCCAGCCTTGCGGAAGTAGACCTCAAAGGTCAAAGCGCGAAGGTTGTTCGGGTCGACGGCGAGAAGGGCATCAGCCGCAGTGAGTGTCTTGGCCGGATCAAACGAGCTGTAAGCCAGCATGATCTGCATGAGCGTATCGTTTTTCACAGCAGACTGAGGATAGGCGGCGATGTAAGCCTCGAGCGCAGGCGCCTTGGTCTGCGGGGTCGTTTGGCTCACCGCATCGTTGTAAACCTTGTACTCGGCGGGCGCCATCTGGATTCCGCCAGCCGCCTGTGGTGCCGCTGCTTGCACAAAGGGGTTTCCCAAGGGTTCTGCAGACAGGTTTTGCGCAGCAGGTGCGATACACGCGACCGCCAGGAGAGATGCAATAACTACCTTCTTCATGCCACACTCCTCAGTAAATCGTTCAAAACTTATGATGCCATCGGTCGGCCCGAATGGTTGTCGCTGATCTCATACTAAAGCGGTTCTGCCGAAGAAATGACAAATTCGCGATGGGGCACGAGAGGGCTGTTGTTGCGGATTATAGAAAGCGTATTCCTCAAAGGCAAATCCTGCGATATTTCTGAGTCATTTCTTTGTCGCAGGCAAGTAGAGCAGCGCTATCTGGACTTGGTCCCAACTACGACCAAGCCTACTCCAGCTATCAATGCAGCGGTACTAAGAATCGGCGAGATGGGAACCGTACTCTTCTGTTCGTGGCCAACCTGAATCGGACCAAGGTCGACATCCTTTTTCTCGTGTGTGAAGGTAATGCCACCGACAGCAAAACCAACGATGCCCAAAAGTATCAGCAGAATGCCTACAACTGTTGCAGCTTTCATCTTGAATCCTCTGATATCAACGCTCGTCTGTACGATGCGTCACACTTGAATGAAAGATGCTCTTGAGGCTCATTGGCGACGGCGGCCCACGTCACTTGCAAAGCTCACCGCCTCTGGAGTACTCTCTGGCTACACGGGAAAGGAGGATGGTCCAGCCTATGAAAATTGACAGTAACAGTTGCACAACGGTACGTGAGGTGACTGAGGCTTAGAGCGTCCAGCTCTAGTCCCAGCGGTTTTAGCAAGTAGTCCCGCAGCGGCCCATGCACGAGTGTGGACGCCTCAAGTCAATCCCACCAGTCTACCGCCAGAAGGCCCGCCCTCTATCCGAGTGCGGGCCTTCTGCTTTTCAGTCAAAACTTAAGCCTAAGCGGGAACTTCGTCGATTGACTTTGGCTCGACGTGTGGATGACCCTTACGCTTGGCGCAATACCCGGTCGCCTCTTCATAGGCCTTCAGCATCGTCCGCGTGATGTGCTGCATCGTGCGGGAGAGTTCGTCGAAGATCACCGGCTCGTCAGCTACAGGCCGCCCAAACGCTCAGCGAACAGCGGAGGTAGGCTTCCGGGGCGGGGTGCTCGACCTTCTGATTTGGATCGAGGGAGAGCGACATGCATGTCCTTTCGTCTGACGACGGCTGCTTCTAGGGATTGATTCGTGCGCCGTACGCACTAAGGATGCTGGATTTCACCATGTTGAAAGGACAAACCTCCCAGTCTGCATAGCGTCCGTAAAAAAGCTCTAAAATGAAGCTATGGAACCCTTAGTTATCGCCGGAAAAGCCTTCCAGTCGCGCCTTATCGTAGGAACAGGGAAGTATAAGGACGGAGCTGAAACACAGGCTGCGATTGAAGCCTCCGGAACGGAGATGGTCACCGTTGCCGTCCGCCGCGTCAATCTGGACCGCTCACGCGAGTCCCTGCTCGACTTCATCGATCCGCAGCGCTACTTCCTTCTGCCGAACACCGCAGGCTGTTACACCGCCGACGAGGCCATCCGAGCCGCGCGTCTCGGCCGCGAAGTGGGCTTGTCGGACTGGGTAAAGATTGAAGTGATCGGTGATCTGCCGACGCTGTACCCCGATGTACAGGCAACGCTTGAAGCGACGCGTGTGCTGGTCAAGGAGGGATTTACCGTTCTCCCGTACACGACCGACGACATCGTCTTTGCGAAGCGGTTGATCGATGCCGGTGCCGCAGCCGTTATGCCTCTCGGCGCTCCCATCGGCACGGGCCTTGGTCTATCGAACATCAACAATCTCCGCATCCTGCGTGAACTCATCACGGAGGTTCCGCTGATCATTGACGCCGGCCTCGGCACCGCCTCCGATGCTGCGCTTGCCATGGAGCTAGGCTTTGACGCTGTCCTGTTGAACACGGCGATCGCGGGTGCGCGCGACCCCATCCTCATGGCCGAGTCGATGCAGCATGCTGTATTAGCCGGAAGGCAGTCTTTTCTCGCCGGTCGAATGCCGCGCAAACTCTACGCGACGGCAAGTTCGCCGCTTGAAGGCATCAGCAAATAGCAAGCTACCCGGCACGGCAAGGAGAAAAGCCTTGTTTGGATGGCTCATAAGAGATCGCGGTGTAGTGGGGCTGCTCACCGGATTCGTCCTGTGGGCGATCTCAGCTGTCGCACTTGGCTTCTCGATGCGGGCAAACCTGGCCGCATCCATGCAGGAGCGAAGCCACAACTTTGGCGACGCAGGACTGCTGATCCAGCATCTTCACGGTTCTGCAGTCGGCTGGAGCCTGTGCTTTACGGCGCTCCAACTGATGAGCCTGGTAGCCACAGCCTTCGTCCTTCGAGCCTGCTATCGCTGGCGGACGGCAGCCTGTTTCATTGCAGGTGCGGGATTTGTGATGATCGGCGATGTGCTTGGCTTGCTCGGATTGCTGGTGTGGCTTGGAACAACGGTCGGCGTAGGGTAACGGCAAAGGCTACCGTCCGCTGCGTAGGAGTGAAGCTCGGTTAGACTCTCAGATATGCGCGTCTTTGGGATCGATTGCGGGACGGAGTTCACCGGCTACGGCGTGGTCGAGATGGACCATAACTCCCGTTTGCCGCGTCTTGTGCACTGCGCAGCGGGGACGATCCGGCTCAGTAAGAAAGATAAGGCACCGCAGCGGCTTGCGCAGGTCTATGCCGAACTGATCGCACTCATCACCCTGCACGAGCCGGAGGTCATCGCGATCGAAGAGGTCTTCTTCTCCGCCAATGCCAAGTCCGCGCTCAAGCTCGGACAGGTGCGCGGAGTCGCGATGCTGGCCGCGGCAACGTGTAGCAAGCCGGTTGTTGAATATGCCCCGCTATCTATAAAGAGCGCGGTCGTCGGTTATGGTCTCGCCGCGAAGGAACAGGTCCAGTTCATGGTGACGCGCCTGCTTGAGCTAACTGAGGCACCCGATTCTCCAGATGCTGCCGACGCCCTGGCGATTGCGATCTGTCACATCCACACCGCCCAGACACTCGAACTACAGGGCTCACGACGGTGATCCTCATCCGGTCTGTCTGCGCCGTAGCAGTGTTTTTTCTCCTCGGAGACTCGGCCTTCGGCCAGGACGCACCGGCGGCCAGCTACCAGGCATCCTTCAAATTCGACCGTTCCTTGCCCGGCGTGCTGGTTCCGCGTTACACCATCGAACTCCACGGAGACGGAACCGGTTTCTACCGCGCCGAAGTGGTCGCTCCCCAATCGCCTGAGCCTCAGGCAGTTGAGCGTCCTCTGACCTTCAGCCCTAAGGGGGTGAAGCTGGTCTTCGATGCTCTCGAGACCATGCGCGCTTCGGACACGCCATGCGCCTCAAAGCTGAAGAACATCGCCGACACCGGTACGAAGATCCTCACCTATCGTGATGCCAAGGGTGATGGAAGCTGTACCTTCAACCACTCCGAGAATAAAGCGGCTGTGCAACTCACGGCGTTCTTTCAGGGCGTCGAGAACACATTAGAAGAAGGTCGTGCGCTCGATTTCAAGCATCGCTTCGACCGGCTCGGGCTCGATACGGAGATCTCGAACCTCGCCGCTGCCGTGGATAACGGCAGGGCGCAGGAGCTTGAAAACATTGGTTCGACATTGCGGTCGATTGCAGGAGACACCGCACTCATCGAGCGCGTACGATTGCGGGCAGCCAAGTTGCTGGAACAGGCCAAGGCTGGAGAATGAAGCGAGACCTCCAGCCGATACGTCTAACCTAGTGGCCAGAAGTACGTTGTCGGGGGTTGTTGTGAAGAACATTCAAAGTATTGCCAAATGGTTCGTGTCGGGCATGACCGGATTCTGCCTTATCGCTGCTGGCGGTGCGTTTGCCCATGCGGACGTAACTCCAACAGCCCGTATCGTGCGGCTTACCTATACGGAGGGCTACGTTCGCGTCGACCGGCATGATGCCAGTGCAGGTGATCCCGCGCAGCTCAACATGCCGCTGATCGAAGGGCAAAGCATTGTGACGGGGGAAGATGGTCAGGCTGAGGTGGAATTTGAGGATGGCAGCGTCGCGCGCGTGACGCCGAACAGCACTGTGACGCTTACGCATCTGTCTGTTGACCAGGGCGGCAACTTTAATACACAGATTGGGCTGGCCAAGGGGCTCGCCTACTTCGAACTGCGCTCGGCACCCAAGTTCGCCTACAGCGTCGACGCGGGTGGCGACATCATCTCTCCTGCAGAGAATACGACCTTGCGCGTCAACCTGGATGAAGCTCCGGCAGCGATAGCCGTCCTTACGGGCGCTGCTCATGTGGAGCATGCCAATGGCTACAAGGTCGATGTGCCACTCGGCGAAACCTTTCGAGGCGATATCAGCCATGAGGGCCAGTACTTCCTGACGCAGGAGATTGCTGCCGACACCTGGGATCAGTGGAACGAGTCGCGTGACCAGATCGCAGCCGATGCAGCTCCAAAGCAGACCGCGGAGCGCAACGGCTACGCAGGCAGCCAGGGTTATGGCTGGTCCGACCTGGATGCGAACGGAAGCTGGTTCGACGTTCCGGGACAAGGGCAGGTGTGGCAGCCAAATGGTGGCGACGCAGAGGACTTCGATCCGTATGGGAATGGGAGCTGGATGTGGTATCCCGGCGGCGGTTATCTCTGGGCGTCGTCATATTCGTGGGGCTGGACGCCGTTTCGCTGTGGCGGCTGGTCGTATTGGGACACCTTCGGCTGGGGATGGTCGCCTAACTCCGGCTGCGGTGGCTTTGGCTTCGCGGGATATGGCGGTTACGGCTATGGAGGTGGATACGGCGGATATGGCGGCCGTGGAGGATACCTCAACGTCATTCTGCCGCCGCGGCGCTATCCAATTCATCATCCTCCAGGTTCCGGTGGAACGGGCAACGGACCACACCCTATTCTGACCGTCCACAATGGCTGGAACGGCTCTGGTGGCACGCGACCAGTCGGGCAGCAGCCTGGCTTCCGGCACATCGCTGGAGTGGTCGCGACGCCGGTCAGGCCGATTGGGCAGTCGTACACGTTTCGAGGTGGGAGTGTCGTTGGTGCCTCGCTTACGCGGGACTTTCCGGTTGACCGGCAAACACATACGCCAGTGATCGGTGTTCAGCCTGCTCGTCAGGGTGTGCAGAACGGTTTCGTCAACTCGTCTAATCCGACGACGGTTCGACAGGGTGGCTCGCAGCCGGGCTTTCGCAACGGACCGCAGCAGGGCGGGTTGCAGCCAGGATTCCGCAGCAATCCTCAGCAGGGTGTTGTCCAGCAGGGAATGCGGCCTGTTCCGCAGCAGGGCTTCCGACCTTCAGGTCAACCAACGCAGGGAAACTTTACCAGGCCGACTGGCGGTTCCGGAGTGCAGTCGAGCGCTCCGCATTACTCGGCTCCGGCTCAGTCTGCACCGCACTACTCCGCTCCTGCGCAGTCGTTTTCAGCCCCAGCCTCACACTCGTCCCCGGCTCCATCCAGCAGCGGCGGAGGAGGGAAGAAGTAACCTCAGGCTGGTTGCGTCTGGGCGAGTGAGCGGTAGAGAGCGGCCATTGGTTCAAGTGCGAGTGATTCCGCTCGCGCTTGTGCCGGCATCTCCCTGGGCCATGCAGCGGCAAGCTGTTCCGGCGTAAATCCAGCGGCGCGCAGGTTGTTATGCAGCGTCTTGCGCTTCTGGGCGAAGCACCGCTTCAGGAAAGCGTCGAAGCCAACCGCATCGATGCCCAGCTCCACAAAACGTGGTGCAAAGTGCAGACGGATGACGCTTGAGTAGACATCAGGTGGTGGCTGGAACGCCGATGGTGGAAGCGTGAAGAGGTTGTCGACGCGGGCGTTCATCTGCGTCGTTGCGGAGAGCAGGCCGTAATCGCGCACTCCCGGAGCAGCGGCGACGCGGTCGGCGACCTCGCGCTGCATCATCAGGACGGCGCGTAAGAGCTTGCCTGCGTTGACGTCCGAGAAGAGGTGCAGCAGGATGTCGGACGTAATGTAGTACGGCAGGTTGCCGATCACGTCGAGGGTTTCGCCCTCGGCTGCCAGCGTTGCGAGGTCGATCTTGAGCACGTCGCCGTTCAGGACCTCGACATGCGGCTGCTCGCGATAGCGGAAGCGCAGCTCTGCGGCGAGCGATGGATCAAGCTCAAGGGCGATCAGTTTGCGGGCGCGCGTGGCGAGAATATCGGTGAGCGCGCCGTGACCTGGGCCGATCTCGACAACTGTTCGCTGGCTGAGATCGCCGAGGGCGTCGACGATGGCATAACGAGCGGCGTCGTCGACGAGGAAGTTCTGACCAAGCTTCGGCTTCTTCATACCTCTACAGAGTAGCGGGTCTTGACCTTACAGCGTAACGGGTCGAGCCATCTTGCCGCGCTGCAGGAGATAGTGCACTGGAATGCCGAGGAGGATAATCGCGCTGCCAACGGTTGAATTGAGAGGATGATCGGCGAAGGAGAAGACCAACAGCACGATTGCGGCGGCGATGAAGAGCGCAGGCAGAACAGGATATCCCCAGACGCTGTAAGGCCTGTCTGCGGCCAGATCACGGCGGCGGAAGACGAAGATGGTGCTTGCAGTCATGGCGTAGAAGAGCCATTCGCCGAAGATGGCGAGCGAGAAGAGTGCCTGGAATCTGCCGATTGCCAGCAACAGCAGCGAGGTAAGGACGGCTTGCAGGACCAGCGAGGCTGAGGGCGTGTGAAAGCGCGGGCTGACATGAGCCAGCTGCTTGAAGAAGAGGCCATCGCGCGCGGCGGCGAAGGGAACTCGTGCACCGGAGAGTGACGAGCCGACAAAGGTTGCGCCGATGCTGACAGCCATGCCGAGCGAAACAAGAGCCGCTCCCCAATTTCCTGCGACGAGGCGCATTGCGTCGGCTGCGGGACGATCTGCTGCGGCAATCACGCTGGCTGGAAGAACGTATTGGATCGCGGCGTTGGTGAGCATGTAGAGCGCGCCGACGATGGCGACTCCGCCGATCAGGGCGATGGGAAAGCTGCGCTGCGGGTTTTTCACTTCGCCGGCCATTGTGGTGACGTCGCTCCAACCGTCATAAGCCCAGAGCGCGGCGACGAGGGCGATCATGAAGCCCGAGAAGCCGCCTTTTGCGCCGACGAAGCTGGTAGAGAAGTTGTGCCATGTTCCATGCTGACCCGCGGCGAAGAAGCAGAAGCCCGCGATGACCATAATGAGCAGGCCTTTGAGCCACGTGAGGACGAGCTGCACGTTGGCCGAGTTGCGCGTTCCCATGATGTTCAGCAGGGTGATGAGCCAGGTCATCGTGATGGCAAAAACCTGTCCCCAAAGCAGGTGCAGGAAGGCTGGTTTCGCGAAGGCGCTGAAGATGGCGAAGGTTCCGAGGACACGCGCTAAACCGGCTGCGACAGTCGCGAGCGAGGCTGGTTTGGCAACGGTAATCTGCGTCCACATGTAGAGAAAGCCGGTGAGATCGCCGTAGGCTTCGCGGAGGAAGGCATATTCGCCGCCGTAACGCGGTCGAGCGGCGGCGATTTCCGCGTAGGTCATGGCGCCAAAGAGTGAGAGCAACCCGCCGACGATCCAGACTGCGTAGACTCCGGCGGAGCTTCCGACTGCGGCCATCATTTCGCGTGGGACCAGGAAGATGCCGCTTCCGATGATGATGCCGACGACGATCGAGGTCGCGTGCGACGCATTCAGGACGCGAGGAAGTTCGTGCTCTTGCTGGGCCATTGGGTTTGAGGCAGCGTATCACAGGCGACTCGTGAGGTACCCCCTACCCCCCGTACCTGAAGTACGAAAGTCTTCAAAACAGGCGGGTTAGGTCCGGACTTCGGCATGCACAAGTAGGGGTGCGGTTGGACTTTCCGGTGATTGAGGGGGTCGCAGGATGCCACGTTTGTCAAATTTCTGCCGGTGTGTGGCAGGTTGCCGCGGGTAATTATCTAAGGGTGCGATGTGGAAGTTAGGAGAGGTGCATACGCGCGTTCGCTTCGGGAATGACAACCGGAGGTAGAGGCAAGAGCAGCCGCAAGTCTTTCGACTCCGCTCAGGATGACAGTTTGTTGGCGGCTTAGATATGCGGTTTATTTATAGTGGCTTACCTCTCGATCTAGATGTAGTGCTTGAAGTCCGGCCAGTCTGCGGTGAGGTTCTTGTGGCGTCCGCGGAGAAGATAGATGTTGCGATGTTCGAAGGGCATGGAGAGGGGATGGTCCATGCGTCCCACGATCTCGACGGAGTCGTAGTTCTGGTGCATCTCCTCGGGAGTGGCCATCGTAATGGCGATCATGATCTCCCCGGTGTAACCGTGCGGTCCCCAGAGGAAGTAGTTGTTATGACCGGCGATGGCGACGGGTAAGCCGTGGCCGAGAAAGTTGATGGCTCCGGCCTCACCGTAGTTGGTGCAGAGGATGCCGACCTTCTGCTGATCTGCCGGGGAGAGGGAGTGGTAGACGCGGGTGACCTGATCGACCTCCTCCTGCCAGCCGAAGCGATCCGCGTAGAACTGCGGCAGGGGGCCGCTTGGACTGTTCTCGGTGTTGCTGCTGGATTTGTAGAGATGCGTCGCTGCGGTGTACCGGAGCCAGGCTTGCGGAGTGAGCACCGGGATGGCCATGGGCAAGGCAAGGATTGTGAGGACGAGCAGCAGCGTCTCCATGATGGGGAAGGCGTAGATACGGTTGTTCACGACAGCCTTGCTGCGGGCGAAGTAGCGCTCCCAAGCGATGCCTCCGGCGGCGAAGAGGATGGGGTAGATGGGGATGACGTAGTAGTCCTTGGCGTGGAGCGCCATCATGCCGACAAGGAAGAGGAGGTAGGTGACGCCGAGCCAGCGCCAGCTTTTTTCGCGTAGCAGCAAGACAAGGCCCGCTCCCCATATAAGGATGGTGGGCGGTAGAAGGTTCTTGACCTGCAAGCCGAGGAAGGCGAGTGGGCCTAGGCTGATGTTTTTGTTTTCGACGCGACCGTTGTGGAGGAACTCGAGCGTGGGCCAGTGGTGCAGGACCTGCCAGACGAGGTTGGGGAGAGCGATGAGGATGAGGAGGGCAACACCTGCTGCGGCCCATCGGGTGGCGAGGAGCCGGCGCTGCGGTGTGAGGATGAGCGCGACGAGCAGGGCGATGAGGAAGAAGGTCATCGATGGTTTGTTGAGGAGACCTAGCCCTGCGGAGACGCCGAAGAGGAGCCAGAGGCGCTCGTTATTTCGACCTGCAAGGCCGCCGCGCACAATAAGGATCAGGGCGAGCAGGCAGGTCATCCAGAAGAGGGATTCGAAGGAGTTCATCGAGAGGAAGCTGTCGAGGCCAAGGTACTGCGGTGCGATGAGGATGCCGATCATGGCGAGACCCTGCGCTGGGCGGCGACCCCCAAGCGACCAGGTGAGGATGCCGGTCAGGAAGACGCGGCCTGCACCGGCGAGCGCCGAGAGCATGCGGATGCCGACGAGCGATTTGCCGAAGAGCATGACGGTGAGCTTCGCCTGGAGAGCGACGATGGGGCCGTGGTCGACGTATCCCCAGGCCATATGACGGCCGCAGGCGATGTAGTAGAACTCATCGCGGAAGTAGCCCCAGCCGATGTGCGCCTCCCAGGCGTTGGTCGCGATGTGGATGAGGAGCTTGATCGCCGCGAAGAGCAGTGCGAGGCGGACGGCGGCGTGCAACTCCCGGTCCTGTGGATGAACTACAGTTGTGCTCATATTGGGCAGGATACGACCAGAGGTGTGCATTCGTTCCGACTACTCTAAACTTTCGAGAGCCGTGCGGGACGTGCCGCTTTCTGCATCAACCGTTAGGACGGGATTTTAGGAGGAAACATGGATTGGCAGCCGGGTGGGATGAGTGATGATGTTGAGGATCGGCGAAGCTCTTCGGGTGGTGGCGGAGGGTTTGGCGGTGGCGGGCTCGGAATTATCGGGTTCATCCTGCTGGCGGTGATCAGCCTGGTGACGGGCCGCAACTACCTCGGAGCCTTCCTGCATGGCGGCGGTGGCGGGACCCAGAGCCAGCAGATGGGGCCGCAGCAGCAGCAAAGGCCGCGAGGGGCGACGGCTCCCGGAGAGGATCGCTCAGCCCACCTGATCTCTTTTGTGCTGGATGATGTGCAAAAGGAGTGGACGACGATTCTGCCGGAGCAGACGGGTAAGAACTATCGGCATGCGAAGCTTGTGCTCTTCCGCAATCGGACCTACTCGGGGTGTGGCACGGCGCAGTCGGCTACGGGGCCGTTCTACTGTCCGGGTGACGAAAAGGTCTATATCGACCTGAGCTTCTGGGATGAGCTTGCGCACTTTGGCGGCGGTACGAGCGAGTTCGCGCAGGCGTATGTCGTCGCGCATGAGCTGGGGCACCACGTGCAGAAGATCCTCGGGACGGAGGCAAAGGTGCAGCATCTTTCGAGCCAGCAGCCGGATCAGCGGAACCACCTCTCGGTCGAACTGGAGCTGCAGGCTGACTGCTTCGCAGGCATCTGGGCGAAGAGTGGGGAGCGGCGGGGATTCATCCATGAAGCCGACATTGCGGGCGGTCTGAAGGCGGCTGCAGCTGTCGGCGACGACCATCTGCAGAAGATGGAGCGTGGGACGGTGAGCCCTGAGACGTTCACACATGGGAGTTCGGCACAGCGGATTCACTGGTTCAAGACGGGGCTGGAGCAGGGGACGGTGCAGGCCTGCGATACGTTCAGCTCTGGGGCGATGTCGCAGTAGAGCTTACTGGAGGACGTGGAGTTCGGATGATTCTTCGGCGAAGTGTTTGCGGATCTTTTCGGCGGTGGTGGCGTTGACCACCGCGGTGAGGGCGTCGAAGCTGGCTTGCTTGATGCCGCGGACGCTGCCGAAGTGCTGGAGCAGGCGCTGGCGGGTGGTTGGACCTACACCGGGGATGGCGTCGAGTTCGGATTCGCGGTCGCGCATCTCGCGGCGCTTGCGGTGGTAGGTAACGGCGAAGCGGTGGCTCTCGTCGCGGATCATCTGGATGAGGTGCA
The DNA here is from genome assembly GCF_025685605.1 of Granulicella arctica. Classification (NCBI taxonomy): domain Bacteria; kingdom Pseudomonadati; phylum Acidobacteriota; class Terriglobia; order Terriglobales; family Acidobacteriaceae; genus Granulicella; species Granulicella arctica. The sequence continues at coordinate 273,687 of NZ_JAGTUT010000002.1, read as the reverse complement.
GGACGGGGGAGCGGCGGTCGAGGACGATGGGGTCGTCCTCCTGCCCGTGGACGTAGATGATCTCCTCGCGCTTGGCGATGGAGGCCAGCGGTTGCAGGGTGACACCGATCTCCTCGAGCGCGGCGTAGGCAGAGTGAAGCTGGCCTAGGCCACCGTCGATCAGGATGAGGGAGGGGAACGGCTTCTTGTCGTCGAGCAGGCGCTTGTAGCGGCGCTGCACGACCTCGCGCATGCTGGCGAAGTCGTCTACACCGGAGACGGTCTTGACCTGGAACTTGCGGTAGTCGGCCTTCTTCATCGCGCCGTCCTCCCAGACGACCATGGAGGCGACGGTCTCGGCACCCTGGATGTGGGAGATGTCGAAGCACTCGATGCGGCGCGGGAGTTCTTCGAGGGTGAGGGCGTCCTGTAGGGACTCCTGGATGGCCTTCATGCCGGGTTTGAGGACGCGGAATCGTTGGTCGTAGGACTGTTTGGCGTTCTGGCAGACGAGGTCAACGAGGGAGCGCTTGTCGCCGCGCTGCGGGGCGGCGATGTCGATCCTGTGTTTGCAGCGTTCGCTGAGAAGTTCGGCGAGGATGGCGCGGTCGGGGAAGTCTACAGGTACGTAGATGGCGCGGGGGACGTAGCTCTGGTCGAGGTAGAGCTGCTTGAGCAGGGCAGAGAAGAAGATCGCCGGGCTGAAGATGCCGTCTAGTTCGGTGATGCCGGAGCGCTGGATGATAGCCGTTTCTTCGAGCACCTCCGGGGCGGACTGCAGGGGGTCGGGCTCGAGGCGAGGCAGGCTTTCGGCGGCGCAGGAGGGGTCGTCGACCTGTTCGTTCAGAGTGTCGGAGAGGGATTCGGGTAGCTCTTCCCAGAAGAAGTCGCGGCGATCGACGATCTTGCCGCCGCGCATGTGGAAGAGGTTCACGGCGAGCATCTCGTTCTCGTAGTGGAAGCCGAAGACGTCGGCGTCCTCGTTGTCTGCCGTGGCGATGCGCTGCTTATCCTGCGCCTGATGGACGGTGACGATCTGGTCGCGGAGGCGAGCTGCGAGTTCGAACTGCTCGTTTTCGGCGGCGGCGGCCATGCGCTTGGTGAGGGCCTGTTCAAGTTCGTTCGGTCGGCCTTCGAGGAACAGTTGCACATCGCGGATGGTCTGCTTGTACGCCTCGGGCGTGGTGAGGCCTTCGACGCAGGGGCCGAGGCAGCGCTTGATGTAGAACTGCAGGCAGGCGCGCGGATGGTAGCGCGACAGGTCCACCTTGCAGCTTGGGATGAGAAAGCTTCGGTGGATCAGGTCGACGAGGCGGTGGGCCAGGTTGCCGGGAAAGTAGGGGCCGAAGTACGCGCCGCCGTCCTTGCGGAGCTTGCGGGTGACGAAGACCTTCGGGTAACGGTCGTTCATCGTCAGCTTAATGTAGGGGTAGGTCTTGTCGTCGCGCAGGAGGATGTTGAAGCGCGGCTTGCGCTGCTTGATGAGGTTATTTTCGAGGGCCAGGGCCTCGCGCTCGTTGTCGACGGTAATGTACTCGACGTCGACGGCCTCGCGCATGAGGGAGCCGGTCTTTGCGTTGGCCTGCGAGGCATCCAGGAAGTAGGAGCGGACCCGCGAACGCAGGTTCTTCGCCTTGCCGACATAGATGACCTCTCCCTCGGCGTTCTTGTAGAGGTAGCAGCCCGGCGAGGTCGGCAGGGTACGGATTTTCTCGTTTATATCCATAAAGGCGGCTAATCCAAGTGTAGATGCGGGCGCGACGGAGTGTCGCGGCTGTCGGTAACTTGTTTCGACTCAGTAAATTTGACGCAAAAACGATGCAAAAGTTCCATAAGCGCTCTATGGCGCAGGGTAGGACTGTCTACGGAGAGCCGCTGTAACTAACTCGATTCAAGGAGGTTGTTCGCTCTTGCTTTGTTTGGCCGACTGGTTGCACCATTGTTTACGTTGATGCAGGTGTAATTCAGGAGAACTTGACTTTTATGAAAGATATGAATCCGGTTCGAAGCGTTATCGATCTGAAGTTTTTTGCACTCCAGTCTGCTGTATTGGGCACCGCCGCTGTGTTCCTCCTCGGCGGATGCTCTTCGAAGAATTATGTTCGGTCGCAGACGACGCCTATTATCCAGCAGACCAATGAACTCGACGCGAAGACCGCCTCCGACCACCGCACGATTGTGGATACGGACGAGCGCGCTACGAAGGGTATCGCTGGTGCGATGGATGCGGCAGGTACGGCAGATCAGCACGCTGGGGCTGCCGGCCAGCAGGCCGATGTTGCGGGCAAGTCGGCTCAGAACGCTGTTAATCGCGTCGACAGCCTAAGCGGCATCATCGCGAATCTTGACACTTACAAGCCGTTGGCGGATCTGAGCGTGACCTTTGGCTTCGACAAAGCGGTGCTGACGGCAGATGACAAAAAGCAACTGGATAGCTTCGCCTCGACATTAGCTACTGCGAGGGGTTATATTCTTCAAGTCACAGGTGGCACGGATGCTACCGGTGATGCGCAGTATAACTACCAGCTTAGCCAGCGCAGGGCAGATGCAGTTGTCAACTACCTTGCTGGAAAGCACAACATCCCACCGCACAAGTTTTATCTTGTTGGTATCGGGAAGGACATCCCGGTTGCGAGTGATCGCACCGCATCAGGGCGCGCCAAGAATCGGCGTGTCGAGATTAAGTTGATGTCTAATATGAGTTCGTCCAACGCCTCTGTTACCGGTCCCAGCGGCCAGTAATAAGTCTGGACAAAAATCTTCGCTCCAATTTCCGCGTTTGCAGTTCCAGTCTAGAAAGCTATTTGCCGAACCATGCAGTAAGACGAGTAGCACCTTTCAACTAAGCGGCGGGGAGCATGTGCAACACCCCGCCCGCTCCCTCCCCTCCCCAGGGAGCTTTATTGAATCAAGTTGCGAAAAGACCACGCCCGTAGTCTTCGAGGCGAGTATTACCCGAAAATCTAAATAGCAGTAAGAGGAACAGAAGGCCGCCTGGGCCCCGTTGTCGGCGTAGACCGTCCGACGGGATCTTGATCGCTTCTTAGCCGAGGTGAGGCTGTATGCCGTCTCAGGATTTTTATCTCTCGGTAGACGACAGGGCACGTCTGGTGAATCGGAACAGGGAACCGACCATCAAGTAAAGTAGAGCTATGGCTGCGGTCGAACGAGTAACAGAGAACCCACAAGATGCTGCAGGGCAGGACGATCCCATCGCTGCGTCGATTGCGATCATGGCACGACTGCGTGGACCCGACGGCTGTCCATGGGACCGCGAACAGACCTTTGATTCAATCAAGCGGCACACTCTCGAGGAGACGTACGAGGTGTTCGACGCGATCGAGCGGCGCGCCTGGCCTGATCTGAAGGACGAGCTTGGCGACCTGCTGCTGCAGGTGCTCTTCTACTCGCAGATGGCCGCCGAGGCCGGTTACTTCACGATCGATGATGTGGCGGCCAACCTGAACGCGAAGCTGATCCGCCGTCATCCCCATATCTTTGGTGATGCTGTCGCTACGGACGCTACGGCGGTGCTGCGGAACTGGGAACAGATCAAGAAGACGGAGAAGCAGGCTGCTGCCGGCGCGGAGACGGTGCTGGGTGGCGTGCCTCGCTCCATGCCTGCAATCATGGAGGCAGCGAAACTTGGCTCACGCGCTGCAAAGGTCGGCTTCGACTGGCCGAATGCTGACGGCCTCTTCGATAAGCTGCAGGAGGAGATCACGGAGTTGAAGGCGGAACTTGCGCCGGATGCGACGGGTGCCGAGGAAGAGCTTGGCGACCTGCTTTTTACTGCCGTCAATCTCGCTCGCCACCTGAAGGTTGATCCCGAGTCTGCGCTGCGAGCGACGAATGCCAAATTTCGTGAGCGCTTTGGCCATATGGAAGCGGCTGCGGGTGGGGCGGCGGCGCTTGAGGCGCTCTCTGCGACGGAGCTTGAAGAACTGTGGGCGGCGGCAAAGCAGAGCGGCAAAAATCTCAGGGCGGTCAGCTAGCGTATGCGTCCCGAGATCCGCATCGCTCCCGTTGAGACGCTCGTACAGTTTGATCGCTGCGTCGATCTACAGATTGCCGTGTGGGGCTATAGCGACGGCGACGTGATTCCGCGCCGGGTGTTTCTCCTCGCGCAGCGAATCGGCGGTCAGGTCCTTGGCGCCTTCGATGGCGATACGGTGGTCGGTTTTGCCATGGCGCTGCCGGGCTATCGGAACGGCCAACCGTATCTGCACTCCCACATGCTCGCTGTGCTGCCGGAGTACCGCGACGCTGGCCTTGGACGTCGGTTGAAGCTGGCCCAGCGCGGCGATGCGCTGGCCCGCGGCTTCGAACTGATGGAGTGGACCTTCGATCCGCTTGAGATCAAGAACGCCTACCTGAACCTGCACCGGCTGGGGGCGATTGCGCGACGATACCATCCGGACTTCTATGGGCCGTCCTCATCACCGCTGCAGGGCGGTTTGCCGACCGACCGGCTGTATGCGGAGTGGTGGATGCGCTCGCCGCACGTCCTTGGACGCCTTGAGGGTGAGGTTTCGGCTGATGAGGTCACGACGCGCATCCAGGTGCCAGCGGCTATTTCGCAGTGGAAGCAGGATGAGTCCAGGCGTATGCTGGCGGTCGACCTGCAAACAAGTAATCGGAATGCGCTGCAAACAGCCTTCGCACAGGGCCTCGCCGTCGTAGACTACGAGCGCGACGTTGAGGGGAACGGCTTCTTTCTCCTCGGACCAGAACCCATGGCGAACGGTAGCTCAAGCTGAACAAGTTCAACCTGGAAAATCAGCACATGCTCGCACGACAGGACGCCACACCATGATCAAGATTGACGCTATTCATCTCCGCGAGATTGCCATGCCGCTCGCCTTCCCCTTCGAGACCAGCTTCGGTGTCACGACCGGTCGCCGCATCCTGCTCATCGAGATCGAATCGGAGGGCCTGACGGCGTGGGGCGAGTGCGTTGCGGGGGAGCATCCCTACTTCTCCGACGAGAGTATCGACACCGCCTGGATCACGACCGAGGCCGAGCTTGCACCGCGCCTGCTGAACGCTACCGACCTGGAGAGTGGCGGAAGCTGCCCGCACATCTTCAAGCAGGTTCGCGGTCATCGCATGGCAAAGGCAGCGCTCGAGAATGCCGTCTGGGATCTGGTCGCTCAGCAGGAGGATGTGTCCCTCTCCCAACTGCTCGGCGGCACGCGCAAGACAATTCCGTGCGGAGTTTCTATCGGTATCCAGCCCTCTCTTAACGCGCTGCTGGAGACCATTGCGAAGGAGCTTGCCGCAGGCTACCAGCGCATCAAGCTGAAGTGTAAGCGCGGCTGGGACGTTGAGATTTTCGAGGCAGTACGTGCGCGCTGGCCGGAGATTCTGTTGAGCTGCGATGCCAACTCCGCATACAGGATGCGCGACTTTGATCACATCGCGAGTTGGGATCAGTTCAACCTGCTGATGATCGAGCAGCCGCTCTGGTATGACGACTTCTACTTCCACTCGATGCTGCAGAAGCGGATCGAGACGTCGATCTGCCTGGACGAGTCGATCCGCAATCGCCGCGATGCGCTTGCGGCGATCGACATGGAATCCTGTCGCATCATCAATATCAAGAATGGCCGGGTTGGTGGCTTTAGCGAGGCTATTGCGGTGCACAACGCCGCGATGGAGCGCGGCATGCCGGTGTGGTGTGGCGGCATGCTCGAGACGGGCATTGGACGGGCGCATAACATTGCGCTGTCGTCGCTGCCGAACTTCTCGCTTCCCGGTGACGTGTCGGCGTCAAGTCGATACTGGGTCGATGACATCATCGAGCCAGAGGTGACGGTCAGCGCAGCCGGTGAGATTACCGTGCCTACGAGTGCAGGCTCCGGGTATGCAGTTCGCCGGGACCGTATCGAGCGGCTCACGGTGCGCCAGCAGACGCTTCGTGCGAAGGCGCTGGTGACTGCATAGAGTCTAGTGACTCGGTGCGGAAGTTGAGAGCAGCAGGCGAATTGCATCCTGATAGCTCATCTCTCCCGGCAGAATCTGGAAGGCTGAAGCGTCGATCTGCGTGTGGACGTTGAGTGTTTTGAGTAGAAGCGCACGGATGGTGACCTGCTGGGTGAAGTGAGTGTAAATCCAGCGCCCGTTGCCCGCGTCGGTCTGCTCCAGCTCGAGCTTGCCGCCGGGATAGATATGCGCGAGCATGCCCCAGCCAAAGTTTACCGGTTTGAATATCTGGCCTTCCATACGCACCATGCAGTGGGTCTTCACATCGAGCCACATGCGCCCCTGGAGGCCGGTAAGCGCCTCCGCTGTGGTCGAGGGCGGCGACCACTTCGGATTGGGTGTGTAGTCCAGCACAACCTCGGGACTACCTGAGCCGCGGCCAGAGGGCGGCTGCCCGGGAACGTAGGTGTAGATCATCGCGTCCGGCATCAGGCGGATGAGGTCGACAGCAAGCTTCTTGCCGGAAGCATCGTTCTTCACATGTTTGGCGTAGTTGGCAGGCGAGGCGAGGACGTCGTTCAAACGCTCACGCTCGGCGGCATCCTCCTCGGCGGTGAGGGCGCGCCCATCGCGCAGGATCAGGCGAGCGACTGTTCCATCCTTGCTCTCGATCACGTCGCGGACCTGGTCGCCCTTCTGATCGACCACGTGCATGCGATAGCGCAGGTAGGTGCCGGAGTGCTGCAGCATCAGGATCTCGTTAGCGGCAGTTTCGACAATCCAGTCGCGAGGTGGACGCGCTGTCGGACCAGGGTTTGCAGCAGCGTGCGCATTCCCATCGAAGATCAGGGCGGCTATCGCAAGCAGTGCAGCCGACATAACGCGCTGTGACGTGATCGCGAAGCCCTTGTTGCAGCGCCTGTTGGAGCGCTTACTCGCGATACTGCTCATGTAAGCCCTCGACCTACGCACCATTTGCCCGCATACTTACGGTGAGACGTTCAGACCAGCCGCAAAGTTTTCCCGTTTGCCTAGCCGCACAGGCTTGGGTATAGTTCGGGCAAGACACACCAATTCGATTTACATGAACAGGGCCATCCTACAGGAGCAATATCAGCATGAAATCAGAGACCGCCACCGTCATTGGGAAGTCCGTCACCATCCGGGGAGAGTTGACCGGCAGCGAGGACCTCTTCATGGACGGTCAGATTGAAGGCACGATTACGCTAACCGACTGCCGCCTCACGATCGGTCCGAACGCCCGCGTCAGCGCCGACATCAACGTGCAGGACATCATCATCTTCGGCAAGGTTGACGGCAATATCAAGGCGACCGGCAGTATCGATCTGCGACAGTCTGCCGTTGTTACCGGCGATGTTCTTGCAGGACGGCTCTCCATTGAAGAGAGCGCCATCATCAAGGGACGCGTTGAACTGAATCCCGTCGGCGCCACAGCCGTTCAATCGTAGAAAGGTTTGCGGTCGCATGCGCAGTTTTTTCGGCAACCAAGACAAGGCAGGCGGCTCCGGTAACACGACGAAGACGCCGCGCCATTCAAGCGGCTGGGCGCAGCTGCTCACGCACCTGCGGGCCAACGAGTCTCTGCGCATTCTAGATATCGGACCGACGTCCTCAAGCAACATCAACTACATTACCGGGCTCGGTCACAGCGTCTACATGGCAAACCTTGCGGAAGAGGCTGCACGGCCGGAGTGGCTGGTCGCCGGAGAGCCCGGAGAGGCGTCGCACTACGACGTCGACGGATTCATCAAGTCGAATCTCGACTTCTCAGGTCGCATCTTCGACGTAGTCATATTGTGGGACGCTGCGGACTACCTGCCGGAACCACTGCTCGCGCCCATTATGGACCGGCTCCACGAGGTGATGCAGTCCGGCGGCAAGATGCTGGCCTTCTTTCATTCTAAGAACACAGGTCCGGAGGTCGCGTTTCGGCGCTACCATCTCACCGACACGGATGTTGTGGATATGCAGTTGACGGGAAGTCAGCCGCTGTTGCACACGTTCAACAATCGCCAGATTGAGAAGTTGCTGGAGAAGTTCAGCGGAACAAAATTCTTTCTTGCGAAGGATAGTCTTCGCGAGGTAGTTGCCAACCGATAGGTTCTGCATCCCCAATCGAAAGTAAAAAAGCGAACGAACTGCGAGTGCAGTTCGTTCGCTTTTTACATGGACTTCAAACCTTACTTGACGGCGGTCTTGCGGCGTTCTGCCCAGCGGCGCTTCATTGCATCAGCGATGCGCTTGCGGCCCTCGGGGCTGAGCTTGCGCTTCGCAGGAGCAGCAGCGGTCTTCGCAGCAGTCGCGGTCTTTGCAGGAGCGGCAGTCTTCGCAGGCGCTGCTGTCTTCAAGGCGAGTGCAATCTTTTTGGCGCTGGGGACAGCGGACTTGCTCCCCTTGGGTCGGCCACGACCTGCCTTTACGGCTGGTGCGGGCGTCGAAACGCTATCCAGAATGTTGCGAGCTTCCTGTAACTTCTGAATCTGTGCGTCGATGCCGGCAATAATGACACTTACTTCCACGTGTTACCTCCCATTGAATAGATCCAGGCGTCTTCTCTTGTGAACGGCAGAATACTCCAGACCTCTCAACGATACAGAATGAAGTTACAGGTTGCAAACATTCGACAGATGATTTACCCGCATTTTGACTGGAAGTTACCACTCAGAATCCATCTATGTATGTAATTAGTCCCGCAAATGACATCCACTTAGCCGTCGTCTGATGCATGAGTTTTGGACTTAGTACAAGGCGCACCGTGAACAGCACTTTCCAATTCGTGGTCGCGGATTTGCCGATGATTAAGCTGTAAGTGCCGATGACGCGATGAATCGATGTGCCATGCACGGCTGCTGCGGAATGGTAGACTTCGCACAGTTATGCGACTCATTCCCTTGCGGCTCTGGCTTCTGACCATCCTCTCCGCAGCCCTGCAAACACTGCCATTTCCACTCGCTGGTCCGGTGCCGCTATGGCGAACTGCCTTCTGCTGGATTGCGCTGCTGCCGTTGTTGTCGGCGCTCGCAGGAGTGAATAAATCCGGCGAACCTCTTACTCTGCGGCAGGCTACAACGCTTGGGTATCTCTGCGGCTTCCTCTGGTATCTCGGTAATTGCTATTGGATCTACCAGACGATGTACATCTATGGTGGCCTCGATAAACCCATCGCCATCGGCATCCTGATTCTCTTCTGTCTCTATCTCGGGCTTTATCATGCATTGTTTGCATGCCTGTTTGGATGCATACGTCGCACGCGATTTGGCGCGCAGGGAGCGTTGTTGCTTTCGCCCTTCATCTGGGTTGCGGTAGAGCTTGCGCGTGCGCGTATCACCGGGTTTCCGTGGGATCTGCTTGGCTACACGCAGGTCGATAACCCGCTGTTGACGCGCCTCGGACCAATTACCGGTGTCTATGGAATCTCTTTCCTGATCGTGCTGGTCAACGCCCTGTGGCTGGTCCGCATTCGCATCAAGGAGCGCAAATACACCCGCCAATTACTTACGCTGGCTGGTTTTTTGATCGTGGTGACTTACTTGTACTTGCTGCGCAGGATGGAGCCACCAACCCATCTGCCCACCAGCAGCTATGCCACCCTGGTGCAGGAAAATCTAAGTGTCGGTGCTGAGGCGAAAAATACGCATGAGACCTCGCAGCAACTAGTTGAATCATTTACGCGCCTGAGCATTGCGCCGCCAGCGGATCGATGCCTCGGTATTCCTGAGCTACCCTCAACCCGCTGCATTCATTTCACTGCAGATAATCCAGCCAGCCTGACCAGCACGCGACCGAGCGACCTGATCTCATGGCCGGAATCACCCGCTGGCTTCCGCTCCGATGATCCGATCTTCATGGAGCATTTAGCTGCATTGGCTCGCGCTGCACAGGCGCCGCTCGTCATCGGCAATCTCGGTGTAGTTGCTGACCCGGCCTCCGCGCGCGGCGTTCATGTCTACGACTCGGCAACGCTAGTTGCTGCAGATGGCGCACCTGCGGGCCGCTACGACAAGATTCACCTGGTGCCGTGGGGCGAATATATCCCATTCAAGAACTTCTTCTTTTTCGCGAATAAGTTAACCGCAGGCGTTGGCGATATGGATCGTGGCACCGATCGAACTGTCTTTCAAACTGCAGGTAGGTCTTATGGTGTCTTTATCTGTTACGAATCCATCTTCGGCGATGAGATTCGACAGTTCGTCAAGAATGGAGCCGACGTTCTCGTCAATATCTCTGATGATGGCTGGTATGGCGATACCAGCGCCGCATGGCAGCACCTCAACATGGTCCGGATGCGCGCGATCGAGAACCATCGCTGGATTCTCCGCTCGACCAACACCGGCGTGACCGCAGCGATCGATCCTTACGGCCGCGTCACTGTCTCGGCTCCACGCCACATCCGCACGGCTCTGCGTGCAGGTTATAACTTCGAGCACGACATCACCTTCTACACCGCGCATGGCGATTTGTTCGCCTACGCCTGCGCCCTCATCACAGCGCTTGCGGCGGCCTATAGCTTCAAACGTAATTTGAACTAAACTATCCAGATGCTTGACGACCTAGAATTTCGTTACTCCCCGGTCCGCGACAGAGTGCGCGAACTGCGGGAGTATCTTTGACTCCGCCCGCCTTCGCCGCGAACTAGCCACTCTTGAAGAAAAGATCTCCGACCCCACTGTCTGGGCCGATGCCTCGCGCTCGCAGCCGCTGATGCGCGAACGCAAGCGCCTCGAAACCCTGTTAGCCGATGACACCGAGCTACTGCGGCGCTCCGACGACATCGAGGCTTACTTCGAGTTAGCCCGGGAAGGAGAGAACACCGAGCCTGACCTGACACGTGAAATTCCTGCGCTCATCGAGTTCTCGGAAGCATTGGAATCGAAGACCATGCTCTCCGGCGAGACCGATCCGCTCAACGCCATCGTGACCGTGCACCCGGGTGCAGGCGGTACCGAAAGCCAGGACTGGGCCGAGATGCTGATGCGCATGTACGTCCGCTGGGGCGAGCGCCAGAGCTTCAAGGTCGAGATCAATGAAATTCAGGATGGCGACGAAGCGGGCATCAAGTCCGCCACTTTCACCATCTCGGGCGAGTTCGCCTTTGGGCTTCTCAGCGGCGAAACGGGTGTCCACCGCCTGGTGCGCATCTCGCCCTTCGACTCCGCAAAACGTCGTCACACCAGCTTCGCCAGCGTCTTCGTGTCGCCAGAGATCGACGACACAATTGTGATCGATATCAAGGTCGAAGATCTCCGCATCGATACCTATCGTTCGGGCGGTAAAGGTGGTCAGCACGTCAACACCACTGACTCTGCCGTGCGCATCACGCACCTTCCCACGGGCCTGGTAACGGGCTGCCAGAATGAACGTTCGCAGCATAAGAATAAAGAGCGCGCCATGAAGATGATGCGGTCCAAGCTTTACGAATACGAGTTAGATAAGAAGAAGGCGACCGCCCGCAAACTCGAAGACTCCAAGCTCGACATCAAGTTCGGTTCGCAGATTCGCAGCTACGTCCTGCAACCCTATCGGATGGCGAAAGACCTTCGGACCCGTGTCGAAGTTGGCGATGTCGATAAGGTGCTTGATGGAGCGATCGAACCGTTCATTCGTGGCTATCTTCGAATGCGCCGTGAGGGTAACTTCCCGGCGGAGTCTGTCGAGGATGATGACCTATAGCTCTCCTTCGTTGCGGTGTGACACCTGTCATACCCTTCCGTGACACCTTGCACTACCTTGGCCAGCGGAGCGTGACGATACTCCGGAGGGTGGGGGAGCTACAATCATCCCCACATACGGAGAATGCCATGCCCGCAACCCTGTCCGTGAAGCCCGACTATGGCGTAGATGCGCCCGCCGTCATGCGCAACCTCTTCCTCATCGGCGCGCTCTGCCTGCTGATCGCTGTCTTCGGCCCGCACATCATCACGCTTGGCCAGGTCAGCATCCTGCCAAAGCCAATGTTCGGCTGGACGGCTGGCTTTCTGCTGGTGGAAGGTTTTCTCTTCCTGTTCTATGTCAAGGTCGGTAAGTTCTACCACCGCGACAAGATGCTCTCGCTCCACACGTGGCGTGGCGATGAGCTGGTGCTCGATGTCGGCTGCGGCCGCGGACTCCTGCTGGCCGGGGCGGCGAAGCTCATACCCGATGGTCACGCGACCGGCATCGATGTCTGGTCGAACGTGGACATGGGCGGCAACAGCGCTGAAGCTACGCACCACAATCTCAAGCTCGAAGGGGTGGAAAGCCGAACCACGCTGCTGAGCGAGTCGGCGGCCGAGATGACCTTTCCTGACGCAACCTTCGACGTGATCGTCTCGAATCTCTGCCTGCACAACATCTACGATCGCCCGACCCGCCTGCGCGCTCTTCACGAGATCGTCAGAGTGTTGAAGCCGGGAGGCACAGCCTTGATCTCAGACTACAAACACACCGGTGAGTACGCTGCGGAGTTTGTCGATTGCGGCTTGGCGGTGACAAAAAAGCGGGGCGATCCGATCACCACCTTTCCGCCGCTCACGATTGTCATCGCGCGTAAATCCTGAGCCACTTCTGACGCATCCAATCGCCGGAGATTCCTTTATGTCTGTAAAGCCAGAAGTCGCCGAAGCCGAGTCCATCGAGATCCGCACGCAGTTGCTCGCCCTCCTGAAAGGCGGCCAGGCCCACGCAACGCTTGACGCGGCTGTTAAAGACTTTCCCGCTCATCTGCGGGGAAAGGTGCCCGAGAAACTGCCGTACTCCGCCTGGCAGATTCTGGACCATCTACGGTTCACTCAGCGCGACATCCTCAACTTCTCAGCGCCACCCACCGGCGGGTACCACGCCCATAAGTGGCCGGATGATTACTGGCTGAAGACTCCCGAGCCACCCTCTGCCCATGCCTGGGACGAGTGCATCGCCTCCATCCGCTCCGATCAGGAACACTTCGAGGCGCTCCTCACCAAGACAGATGCAGATCTATCCAAGCCCTTTCGCTGGGGAGATGGCCAGAACCTTCTTCGCGAGGCACTCCTGATTGCCGACCACAATGCCTACCACGTTGGCGAAATCATCGTGATTCGCCGCCTTCTCGGAGCTTGGCCGAGCTGATCTTCGTGTACCTTCATCCTGTGTTCAAAACAGGCGTTCTTCTAGTAGCCATCGGCATAGCTTCGTGTGGTGCGGCTCAGATGCCCGCCACCCTTCCGGGCAGAGGCCTGGCCCAGCATGATTTTCTCTATGCGGGCGAGTCCCACAATCGCCGCATCTTCATCGTGCGTGATGGCAAGATCGTCTGGAGCTACGACGACCCGGGGGGCCGTGGCGAGATCAGCGATGCCGTCATGCTCTCGAACGGAAACATCCTCTTCGCCCATCAATATGGCGTGACCGAGATCACGCGGGAGAAGAAGGTCGTCTGGAACTATGACGCTCCCGACCACCACGAGGTGCATACCGCTCTGCCGATCGGCAACGAACGCGTCCTCTATATCCAGAACGGCGAGCAGCCTATCATCCGCGTCGTCAACATCGTGACGGGCAGGACGGAGAAGGAGTTGCCCCTGGCGGCGAAGCAGCCCATTAGTGTTCACGGTCAGTTCCGCCACGCGCGCCTGACCCCGCGAGGCACCCTGCTCGTCGCCCATATGGACCTGAACAAGGTGGTCGAATACGACTCCAATGGCAAGGAACTGTGGTCGTTCCCAGCCTCGACACCCTGGGGCGTGACGCCGCTCGCTAACGGAAACGCACTCATCACGGACCGCAGCGGCACCCGCGAGGTAACCCACGAGAGCAAGGTCCTCTGGAGCTTCAGCCCAGCCGATGCTGGCGGCTACAAGATCGCGAATCCCCAGCAGGCGTGGCGACTGCCGAATGGCAACACTGTCGTCGATAGCTGGTCGAATGAGTGGAACCCTGCGAGTGGTGACGGTCCGGGCGATGTACAGGCTATCGAGGTAACGCCCGCGAAGGAGATCGTCTGGGTGCTCCGCGAATGGACGCCCCCCTCGAACCTCGGCCCTGCAACAACGCTTCAGTTTCTCGACGAACCTTCCGCGCCGGAGGACGTCCATTTTGGTCCGATTCACTAGACGCAATCTCCTCGCACTGCGTCCAAGGTAGCTATGAATGAGCCAGAGATTCTTCGCTCCATGCTGAGTGCCCGCACCATTGCCGTCGTCGGACTCTCGGATCGGCCAGACCGTCCCAGCCACTACGTCTCCGAATACATGCAGCAGCACGGTTACACGATCTACCCGGTCAACCCCGCTCTTACCGAGGTACTCGGCGAGAAAAGCTACGCCTCGTTGAGCGATCTTCCCGTCAAGCCTGACCTCGTCAACGTCTTCCGCGTCCCCAGCCTTATCCCCGGCATCGTCGACGAGATGCTGATGCTCGGCCTGACAGACATCTGGGTCCAGCAGGGAATCGTGAACCGCGAAGCCGCCATCCACGCTGAGCAGGGTGGCATCCGCGTCGTGATGGATCGCTGCATCATGGTCGAGCATCGCAACGCGCGGCTCGCGTGAGCCCGTCTGTCATTCCCTTGTAACCTGCAGGGGTACTTGCTCATCCAACCTCTACAATCGATGAAGATGACTATTCGCCTCCGCTCCGCTGTGCTCGCCCTTCTTTGCGCTCTCGTCGCGCTTCCCTTCGCGAACGCCCAGATGCAGGAGGTGGGCGATGGTGGGCCTGGCCCCGTCAAATCCCAGCACCTCACGGCTGAGTTGGTCTCGCTTGCGCCCGCAATCGCTCCCGGCGGAACCCAGCAGGTCGGCCTCGTCATCACGCTTGAAGAAAAGTGGCACGTCTACTGGCTGAACGCCGGGGACGCCGGTCAGCCGCCGAAGATCACCTGGACCCTGCCCGCGGGCATCACCGCTGGGCCAATGCAGTTCCCGATCCCAAGCCGTCTGCCCAATGCCACCCTGATGGACTACGGCTACGAAGATACCGTGGCCTTCCCGGTCCAGCTTACGGCCGCCGCCTCCGTCAAACCCGGTCCCGTTCACCTCGACGCGCAGGTGCACTGGCTCGTCTGCCGCGAGGTCTGCATCCCCGGCAAGGCGCACCTTGGTCTCACCCTCAACGTCACGCCCGGCGCAACGGTCGGCCCGATGGTGGGCGCTCTTGGCCAGTCAATCAGCCTCATCCCGACGCCTCTGCCTGCGGGCTCCACCTTCTCCGTCAAGGGTGGCAAGACAGACCTCGTCCTTACGCTCATCACCGGCAAGAGCGAGGATGACGCGGAGTTCTATCCCGCCGATCAGGATCAGATCGTCAACGCCGCCGAACAGGACATCACCGCGCTCCCCAACGGCGTGCAGCTTCGCATCCAGCGCGCGCCGGAGCTGACCAAGCTCCCTGACCAGCTCCACGGCGTCTTCAAACTCAACGACAAGGTTGCCTACGAGGTCACTGGCCCAGTCACGCCGGGCGAAGTAGCCGAGGCTCCCGGCAAGCTGAAGCCCGCCACGGCGGCCTCCGGCGTCACCACCATCACCGCGATTGGCCTCGCCTTCTTCGGCGGCATCATCCTCAACCTGATGCCGTGCGTCTTCCCGGTCCTCTTCCTCAAGGGCCTCGCGCTCGTGCAGTCTTCTGGAGAAGAACGCAGCCGCCTGCGCAGCCATGGCCTCGTCTATACGCTCGGCATTCTCGTCTCGTTCTGGGCCATCGTCGGCGTGCTGCTCATCCTGCGCGCTGGTGGAAGCCAGGCAGGATGGGGCTTCCAGCTCCAGTCGCCTACCTTCATCGCGCTTCTGGCGGCGGGCCTCTTTTTCTTCGCACTCTCGCTCGCCGGACAGTTTGACCTCGGCCTGTCGCTTACCAGCGTAGGCGGCGACCTCGCGAAGAAGCAGGGCTATACGGGAAGCTTCTTCACCGGAGTTCTCGCCACCATCGTCGCCACACCCTGCACCGCGCCGTTGATGGGAGCGGCCATCGGGTTCGCCCTCGCGCAGCCCGCAGGCATCACCTTCGCCGTCTTCACCGCGCTCGGACTGGGCCTCGCCACACCGTACCTCGCCCTCAGCTTCCAGCCCGCGTGGACGCGCATCCTCCCTCGTCCGGGCGCATGGATGGAGATCCTGAAGCAGCTTACCGCCGTGCCACTCTTCGCCACGGTCATCTGGCTCGTCTGGGTTTACGGCCGCCTCTACTCCTCGACCACCGCAGCAGGTGCAGGCGCGGATCATCTCGCTCTCCTCCTCTGCACGCTGCTGCTCCTCGCCGTCGCCGGATGGGCGCTCGGCAAGTGGCCCGCCAAGGCCGGTAGCACCCTCGCCGCCATCCTTCTCGCTGTGGCCGGCCTCGCCATCCCGCTCTACCAGCCCAAGGACACCACCCTCGTCTGGACCCCCTACACGCAGGCCGCGCTCGACCAGGCCCGCGCCTCCGGTAACCCTGTCTTCATCGACTTCACCGCAGCGTGGTGCCTCTCCTGCCAGGTCAACGAGCGAGCCGTCTTGAAGTCAGCCGACGTCCAGAAGCAGTTCAGCCAGCATCACGTCACGCTGCTCCGCGCCGACTGGACCCAGTACGACGCCGAGATCACCAAAGAACTCGCCTCGATCAATCGCAGCGGTGTGCCCACCTACGTCATCTACCCCGCAGCCAAAGACAGCGCTGCCGACGTTCTCCCCGAACTCCTCACCAAAGACCTCGTCCTGACAGCCCTGATCAAAGACACGAAATGACCGAAGATCCTGAAGTCGCCAAAGTCCGAGTCGTCATCGAGTTGTGGGCGGCGGCCTCCGAAGCAGGCGATCTCCAGGCGCAACTCGGCATGATGACGGACGGCGTCACCTTCCTCACGGCAGGAAATCCGCCGATGTCCCGCGCCGGCTTCGTCGCAGGCTTTGCGCGCATGATGAACAGCTATCGAATGAAGTGCAACTCCGACATCCGCGAGATCACCGTCACCGGCGACCTCGCCGTTGTCTGGAATCACCTCACCGTGGAGATCACGCCGCTTGAGGGAGGCGCACCGATCAAGCGCTCCGGACAGACCCTCACCGTCCTCCGCCGCAGCGCAGACGGTGAGTGGCGCATCTGGCGTGACGCCAACATGATGTCTGGCCAGCCAGCCTAGTCAGCCGACTGCATCGACTTGAACGCCTCGTCCGCACGCTCATCAAGCTCCGCAAGCGAGGGCTTCGAAATCGTCTGGCCCATCGCCCATCGGTGTCCGAACGGATCCATAAGCTGCCCATAGCGGTCGCCCCAGAACTGGTCGATCAGCGGCATCTTCACCGAGGCTCCCGCCGCAACCGCCTTCTCGAAAGCTTCGTCGATACCCGTCTCATAGTGAAGGTGCAGCGTCACCGGCGAGCCGCCAAGCGCTTCAGGCGTCGACTCGGGAATCCCTGCCATCTTCGAGAAGTCGTCGCACAGCATGAACACGCCGCCGCGAATGCTCATCCGTACGTTCAGAATCTTCGTCGTACCCGGCGCATAGTACGCAGGTTCATCCTCGACGGCGTCAAACGCCTTCTTATAAAACTCGACAGCCGCGGTTCCGTTGGAGACCACGAGGTAGGGAAGAAGTGGGGGAAGCTTTTCCATGGCACGACCTCATATCGGAAGTTGATTGCACCCGAAACGCTACCATGCTCTACTCCGATTCGCTACCGTTCTTTCGTAATTTAATCCGCGCGATCTCGTCCATCCGCTGCGCCAGCAGCTTCTCACGACCCTCATTCGTCGGCACATAGTATCGCCGCCCGGCGAGCGAAGCCGGAAGGCATTCCATATCCGCCACGCGCCCCTCGACGTCATGCGCATACTGATAGTCCTTGCCATAGTCGAGCGACTTCATCAGCTTCGTCGGCGCATTGCGCAGGTGCAGCGGCACAGGCTCCGCAGCCGTTGCCTGGATGTCCGCCTGCACCGCAGCATACGCCGTATAGACCGCGTTCGACTTCGGCGCCAGCGCCAGGTAGACCACCGCCTGCGCCAACGCCAGCCCACCCTCGGGTTGTCCGAGAAAGTGCATCGCATCCCGCGCCGAAAGGCACAGATTCAGCGCCTCAGGAGCCGCTAGCCCGATATCTTCAACGGCCATCCGCACCACCCGCCGCGCCACATACATCGGGTCTTCACCGGCCTCGAGCATCCGCCCCAGCCAGTAGAGCGAAGCGTCCGGATCGGAGTTGCGCACGCTCTTGTGCAGCGCCGAAATGATGTCGTAGTGCTGCTCGCCCTTCTTGTCATACAGTAATACGCGCCGCTGCAGCGCCTCCGCTGCAAGCGCCTTCGTGATGCTCTTATCACCGCGGCCCTGCGCCAGCTTTGCCGCAACTTCAATGGCGTTCAAAGCATTCCGCGCATCACCACTCGAGAACGACGCGATCATCGCCACAGCATCCTCCTCAATGCCAACGCCGAGCGCACCCAGCCCCTTTTCGGTATCGCTCAAGGCGCGCAGCAGCAGCGCTGTCACCTGCTCTTCGCTTAACGCACGCAGCGTATACACACGGCATCGGGAGAGCAGCGCTGCGTTGATCTCGAACGAGGGATTCTCCGTAGTCGCACCGATCAGCCGAATCGTTCCTCGCTCCACATACGGCAGAAACGCATCCTGCTGCGCCTTATTGAAGCGATGAATCTCGTCCACAAACAGGATCGTCCGGGACCCGAACCCAGCCGCCCGCTCCGCCTCCACCATGACCTGTTTGATCTCTTTGATCCCACTCAGCACGGCGGAGAACTCGATGAAGTTCGCCTCCGTTACCTGCGCAATAATCTTCGCGAGCGTCGTCTTGCCCACACCCGGCGGCCCCCAGAAGATCATCGACGCCGCATCATCACTCTCGATCGCCACACGCAGCGGCATCCCCTCGCCCAGCAGGTGCTCCTGCCCGGAGTACTCGCCCAACGCGCGCGGCCGCATTCGCTCCGCCAACGGGGCTTGCTTCGCCGTATTCGCCGCAGCCGCCAGCGGCGACGCATCAAACAAACTCATTGGCTGGACCTCTGCCGGCTAGCCTCGTACAACAGCAGACTCCCAGCCACCGCCGCATTCAAACTCTCCACCTTACCGGGGCAGGGAATCATCACCTGTGCATCTGCAATCTCCATCCACTCCGGCCCGAGCCCCTGGCCCTCGTGCCCGATCATCACCGCACATGCTCCGGTGAAGTCGGTATCCTGCGCCGCGACCACGCCATGCTCCTCCGCACCAACAGCCGCCAGCAGCCGAACCCCCCGCGCCCGCAAACCGGCAATCTCATCGAGCGTAGCCCCAGCCACTGCCACGCGAAAGATCGATCCGACGGACGCCCGCAGCGCCTTCTGGTTCCACGCGTTCACCGTTCCCGGAGCCGTCAACACGCCCGTCGCACCGAACGCCTCCGCCGACCGCACCAGCGTCCCAAGGTTTCCCGGGTCCTGCAGACCACACGCAATCAGCACCAGCGCCTTAGCGGAACCATCGCCCAGCACCTCGCTAAACTCCCGCACGGGCGGCACAATCAGCGCTGCCAGCCCGCGTGGCGACTGCGTCTCGACCACGCTGCGAAACACATCATCGGCCAGCCGCAGCACCTCAACGCCATAAGGAATCCATCGCGGCAGTTCCAGCCGCTCGCTGATGAAGACCGTCTTGAAGACCATCCCGCTCCGCAGCGCCTCCCGCAGCAGGTGATCACCCTCGATCGCGACCATCCCACCTGAAAGTCGCGCCTGCCCGCCAAACGCCGCCCGAAGCTGCTTCACCCGATCATTCGCCCTGCTCGTAATTACACTCGACACCATGGCTTAAGTGTACGTACTTTCCAGCCTGGGGAACGAGGATGCCGTTCAGGCCGGGACCGCCATAATCAGCACCTGAATCTCCTGCGCCGTCAGACTCTTTCTGTGGCGATACGCCATCGTCCACCCGCCAGCCGATTCAAGTTTCATCGTCCGGTCCGCCCTCACCGTGGGGAAGCACTCTTCGCCGCCACGCACGGCAATCACAGTCTGTGCGACACCAATGCGAGCGCCTCGGAAGACGCAATCAAAGAACACCACCTCGTGCCGCCCGCGAACGCCCGCGCCGATCAGCCCCACACCGATCCGTTCGGCAAGCGAGGTCTCCGCGATGGGGAAATCCGCTGGAAGTGTTTCGCCTAAGGATTGAAAGCCAAGCTGTTGCATCAGCAGCAAAATCTGCTGGCCCCGATTGATCTGCGACTTGAACATCCGCGCGATCAGCACCACGATGACCACTGCAAACACGATCTTCAACACCATAGACTGGCCCTCGTTCCTGACGAGGATAACGCCACATCCTTTGAGCGGAGCGAAGAAAGCACCATCGCTCCTCAAAACCGCGTAGCCGCGAGCAGGGCAACCGCCGTCCGTTCTATCTGAATATCTCCTGAAACAACCCGCCCGAATTGAGCCCACACTCCCACTATGCTAGGCTGCGGAGTTGTAGGCCTAGCCCGCGACACGCCTTTTGGGCCATTTCAGGAGCACCCATTTTGACGGCTGAGATCCTCCGCGTTCATCCAGACGAGCCCGAGCAGCACCACATCGAGACCATCGTCGCCAGCCTCAACAGCGGCAATGTCGTCGCCCTTCCCACCGATACCTTCTATGGTCTCGCCGTCGATCCGGTCAATCTGCACGCCGTCGACCGCATCTACGACCTCAAGGCCCGCGCCCGCCACAAGCCCCTTTCGCTGCTGATTGCCGAGGTCTCGCAGGCCTACGAACTCGCTCGCCAACTCGACTCCGCCTTCGATCGCCTCGCCGAAAAATTCTGGCCCGGCCCCCTCACCATCGTCGTCAAAGCCGGCTCGAAGCTTCCGCTGCGCGTCACCGCGAACACCGGCAACCTCGCCCTCCGTGTTCCCGAAGCAGCCATCTGCCGCGCCGTCGTAGCTCGCCTTGGCTTGCCGATCACCGCAACTTCTGCCAACCTCTCCGGCTATCCCGAGTGCACGCACGCCATGGGCGTCTTCGATCAACTCGGGGATCAGGTCCCTCTTATTGTGGACGGCGGCCCCACCGCCCGCTCCACCGCCACCACCATCGTCGACCTCTCCGGCGGCGGCAACTCCTGGATGATCCTCCGCGAAGGAGCCATCCCCACCCACGAGATCGCGCTCGCCCTCCAGCACTAGGATCTTCCCACCCGCCACCAACCTGTCATCCTGAGCGAAGTCGAAGGACCTGCGGTTGCTCTTGCTTTTCTTTCTCTCAGTCCTGCGGGGAACCTGCGTTGAGCACCTGACCAGAACACCTATTGGCCTCAACCCGCACACTGGTCCATACTGTCACTCTGTAGTCTTCCTTCGGGCTTGGCACATTTCTGCTCGGAATCAAACATGAACATAACGACCGACACCAAGCCGCGTTCCAGTCTGCACCTCGTGCGGAAGTTCGTCGGCATACTTCTCCTCCTCGCGCTCATCTGGACCGTCTGGGTCTACCACCAGATCGCCACCGTCGCCAGCGTTGATCAGGCCCAGACTGCAGACGCCATCGCCGTCTTCGGAGCCGCGCAGTATTCCGGTCGCCCGTCGCCCGTCTTCCACGCCCGCCTCGACCACGTAGTCGACCTCTATCACAAGCAGGTCGCGCCACTCATCATCACCCTCGGCGGCGGCAGCGATAAAGATTCCGGCATGACGGAGGGTGGCGTAGGCCGCGATTACCTCCTCGCCAACGGCATTCCTCTGGACAAGATCATCGCCGAGACCGCGTCCATCGATACCCAGCAGCAGGTCGATCGTCTCGTCGAGATCGCCCGCGAAAATAACCTCCACCACGTCGTCGTCGTCAGCGACGGCACCCATCTCTTCCGCATTCGCGTGCTCTGCGAAGAAGCCGGGCTTGAGGTCTACACCTCACCGCGCTCTGCCTTTGGCCGCATCAGCAACTACAACCTCGCGCAGCGCTACCTCCACGAGATTCTCAGCTACACCGTCTTCAAGCTGAACATCGACAGCGACGCCCTTCACCACTGGCTCGAAGACAAACCCGAATAGCCACTACAGCAACCGCATCCCGACGTAAGCCAGCGCAGCCGCAAACAACGTCGAGCAGAAGTTCACCAGGTCATTCCCCAGCCAGCCGCGCCGTTCGACCGTAGCGCCCAGGTAGCTATCGAACAGCAGTCCGGCGACTCCCGCCCCAAACACCACCAGCCCCATCGCCCAGGGCAGCCACCCCACAGCCGCCGTCACCAGCACGACGATCCCCGCACCCGCAGCGCCAAGCGTCGTCCCGGCGATGCTGATCCCGCCATCCGTTCCTACGGGAACCTCGCTCCACGTCGTCAGCAGCAGCGTCCGCCCGCCGACCACCTGGCCCATCTCGGACGACACCGTATCTGCCGTAGCCTCGGCAAGCGCCGCCAAACATGCCGCAAACAATAGCGGGGAAGCCGCACCCGCAAACAGCCCCGCCACCCCAAGATTCGCCAGCACCTGCGAGGCCCGCCGCCCGCGCTTCGGCTCTGCAAGCCCCAGCTTCTCCTTGTGTCTGCGCCCAAACCGCGTCGCCGCAAAGGTCAGCAGGAAGAGGCTCAGCAGCGCAGGCATCGCCGTCTCGGCCCAGGAGCGCCCGGCGTTCTGCGCCAGCAGGATGTTCAAACAGATCACCCCGCCGATCATCGCCGCCGCACCCGTAGCCGACCGCAGAAGCCACACCAGAAGCGCAAACGCCGCACTCGCCCCACACGACCACCACAACCACGGCGGATACCCTCCCAGCCGATGCATCGCAATCACAATCGCCACTGCCTTCACCACCAGAAGCCCGCCCACAGCGCCTGTCAGCAGCTCCGACTGCATCCGGTCCCGCCAGGCGGAGATTGTCTTTCCCGTCGCTGCCCTCAGCCTGTCCCCGTGCATTTTGGAACCCACCGCCCCACCTACTCTCCTGTGATTTACAATCGATGCTTGAGCATAGCCAAGATCGGCAACACAGTGGGAGCAGTTTTGCACTTAGCAGAAACCGAAGCAGCCCGGACCAAAGCAGCAGGCACCACCGTATCGCGCACGACGCGGCAGCACGTACAGTCGGCGCGGTCTCTCCTCCAGTCGGCAGCCATCGTCGCGATTGCGGCAGCCAGCTTCACCTCGCTGATCGGTTGCGGTGCAAGCTACCGCCCTGTCGTCTCCGCCATCAATCCTGTCGGCCCCTCTGCCCAACCCGCAAAGTACGCCGTAGCCATCTCGAGTCCGAGTCCCGGTACGCCCGGCCTCGTCACCATCGTGGACTTTTCAGGCGACACCGTACTCATCACGGCCAACATCGGCGTCGATCCGAAGTACCTCGTCCTGAACGCCGCCAGCACCACCAGCACGACCGGCGTCGTCACCACGGCGAACACCGGCTACACCATCAACGGTGACGGCACCCTGAACGTCTTCGACATCTCGACCTCGCTCATCACCAGCCAGATCCTCGAGACCACGCTGCTCGCCGGTGCCAACCCCGTCAGCCTCTTCGCCCAGGGTGCCAACACCTATGTGACCGAGACCGGCCGCAACGCCATCGGCGAGTTCCTAGGCTCACCCCTTGCCCTCCGGCAGGAGCTCGCAGTTCAAAATCCGATCTACGTCGTCGGCCTCTCCGGTGGACCACGCGCCTATGCGCTCAGCCAGGGCGCGACCGCCACATCGACCGGCAGCGCCATCGCCATCGACACCACGACCAACACCCCAACCTCGACCATCCCGCTCGGCGTAGCCCCTGTCTATGGCATCATCACCAACGACGGCCGACGCGCCTTCATCCTGAATCAGGGCAGTGGCACCGTCAGCGTCATCAACGCGCAGACCAACCTGCTGGATACCTTCAGCAGTGGCCCAGTTGTTCCCCCTGCGACCGTCGCGCCCTCGACCAGCACCATTCCCGTCGGCACCAATCCGCTCTGGGCTGACTTCGCTCCAACCCGCTCCGAGATGGTCGTCGCCAACGCGGGCTCCGGCACCAATAACGGTACGCTGAGCATCATCAGCATTCCGCTCTGCAATGCTGCCGCCCCGGTCACCAACGTCAACTGCGATCCAAACAACCCTGTCGACGCAGCAGGCTTCGGTACCGTCCTCGCCAGCCCCCAGGTTGGCATCAATCCCGTCATGGTCTCCGCGCTTCAGGATGGAACCCGCGCTTACGTAGCCAACCGTGGCAACCCGAACCTTCCCTGCGCGGTTGCCGGGGCAGGCGGCGCAGTCACCACCACGCCGACCGGCAACTGCACGGTATCCGTCGTCAATCTCTCGACGAACATCGTCAGCGCCACCATTCCGATCGCCGGACGGCCACTCTATATCGCGGCCACCACCGGAGCACCCACCGGCAAGGTCTACGTCGTTTGCGGTATCGATGCCATGGCCAAGGGGACCGACACAAACTCCCGCAACATGATCGTCATCCGTACGGACATCGACGCGATCGACACCACCATCCCCCTACAGGGAACTGGCGTCTCTGTTCGCGTCACCGCCCAGTAGTCTCCACACATACCGCACAATAGAAAGGCCATCCGCAAGGATGGCTTTTCTGTTCGTGCAATGACAAGCTGCCCTAAGCGCCTACCAGGATGATCGGCAGCGTCGGTGAAGTAGCTCCACCCTCCGCCTCAACCGTTACACCGAAGGCCTTGGCCTGCACGCCGACCGGTAGTTGCGGCATCACGACGCTTGCATAGCCACGCCCATCCGGATGGAAGGTGCCTGCCGCGATCGGCGCCGTGCCGTTGGCCGGAATCAGCCAAAGCTCATACGTCTTCGCGCTTGGTAGCGGCGCGAGGTTATTGGCGGTGAAGATCAGTGTCCCCTTGTCGGCCAGATACGTTGCCCGACCCTGAGGAAGCGCCTTCGCTGCAGGTGTCGTATTCAGGGTCACGCGCATGGCGCTGCTATCGGTCAACGCGTCCATAATTGCCCGCGCCTTCGAAGCATCCGCCGAGAGTGTTGCCATCTGCGCCGTCTGCGATTGCAGTTGTGCCGACTGGTCAGATATCGTCGTCTGCAACTGTACCCGTTCGCGGTACAGACTAGCCGCTGAAAGCGTCACACCTGCGGCAACCGCCCAGCCAAGCCACGGCAGTAGCTTGCCCGATGTGCCCTGCTTCGGCGCGATCATCGGAACAACCTTCTGCTCGTTAGCGGACACCGCCGTTACCGGAGCAGTAACCGTCCGCTTTTCCCGTGTTACCTGTTGTGTAAATCGTTCCCGTGCAGCGGGCGAGGGTGTCGCCAATTCAACGGACATCGCCACGATCGAGAGATCGTCCAGCGCAACCGCAAACTCCGCACGGCATTCGCTGCACTCGGCGAGGTGAGCCTGCACGGCGGCAGCCTCTTCCGCGCTCAAGAGCCGCATGGCATGCAGCGTTAAATCTTCAGGGTTGATATGTTGAGTGTCTGTCATGCCTGGAATGCCTTTCTCAGCGTGATAAGAGCGCTGCGGATTCGCGTCTTGACCGTACCTAACGGATCGCCCGTCATCTCTGCAATCTCTGCGTGGGTTAACCCATCGAAGAATGCCATTTCCAGCGTCTTGCGCTGTTCTGCGGGTAGCAGATGAATCACTGCCCGCGCCTTTTCCATCATCGAGTTACGCTCGGCCTCGTCCGCCAGGTTGTAGGACGAAGCGAACTGCATGTCATCGATCGACTCACTCGGACGCTTTCGCCGTAGCGCATCGATCGAACGGTTGCGCGAAACCACAGCCAGCCAGCCGCCGAGACTTCCTCTCGTTGCGGTAAAGCTGTCCGGATTACGCCAGATCTGCATAAAAATCTCCTGAAGCACGTCTTCAGCCGCAGAAGGATCCCTAAGCACCCGTAGCGCTACCGAATAGACGACCCTTGAGTACCGGTCGAATATCGACGCCATCGCATGCTCGTCGCCCCTCTGGACAAGCCCCAGTAATATCGAGTCATCCTGACCCGACCCCGGCGGCATGTTCAGCACTCCTGTGTCTCTATACATAGAACGCACCCGTAAGGCATTTAGATTGCAATATCATAGCGTGTAGTCTGCAGGCAGCTTTCTTGAATTCTGAGTTTCCTGGAACTCCAAATGAGTGCCAGTGTACGTGATCAGATGCCTCCGGTGTACCCTCAGGCTAGTGGCTACAAAGAAACAAATTGGGCCAACCCGTCACATCAGAACTCAGAAAGTACAGTAATGAAGCTACGTTTGGATAAATTGCTCGTCGATCAGGGGCTCGCAGCCTCTAGAGAACGAGCCCAGGCCCTCATCCTCGCCGGTCGCGTCCTCGTTGCTGAACAGCGTATTGACAAACCAGGTACCCCCGTCGCATCCGACGCCATCCTGCGCCTCCTCGGGGACGATCTTCGCTACGTCAGTCGGGGCGGCCTCAAACTAGAGCGTGCCCTCGCCCACTGGAAGATCGACCCGACCGGCCTCGCCTGCGTCGACATCGGCACCTCTACAGGTGGCTTCACCGATTGCCTCCTCCAGCAAGGTGCCGCCAGCGTCCTCGACATCGACACCGGCTACGGCCAGATTCATGCGAAGCTCCGCGATGACCCGCGCATCACCCTCCGCGAGCGCACCAACGCCCGCCTCCTCACCCCCGGCGAACTTCTCTCTGCCTCACCGACCCCGATCACCCTCCTCGTCATGGATGTCTCCTTCATCTCGGCTACCCTCGTTCTGCCGCCAGTTCTAGCCGCCCTCGTACCACCGGAGCAGGCATGGCACGGCGAAGCCATCATCCTCGTCAAGCCCCAGTTCGAGGCAGGCCGAGAGAACGTCGGCAAAGGCGGCATCGTCCGCGAACAAGCCGCCCGCCAACTCGCCATCGACCGCGTCCACGATGCCGTCCTCGCCCTCGGCGGCACCCACACCGACATCATCGACTCGCCCATCCGCGGCATGGAAGGCAATCACGAGTACCTCCTCCACGCCCGCTTCTGAGCTTCCTGCCATTCCGAAGAGAACGGCGGCTGTCACAAGAATGCCCACGCGTCCGACCGAACTCATCTCGCTCGCGCCAGCACAATCTCCTTGAGGAACCATCCTGCGTATTCTGTGCCGTTGCTCCTGCCCGGTACACTAGAGACATGCTGCTAGCCGCCATCATCTCGAAGCCGCAGAAGCCCGAGCTTGCCAACATCCTGCCCGAGCTCGTCGCCTGGCTGAAAGACCATAACTACGACTACATCCTCGATCCCGACAGCGGGATCTACATGGACTGCGAGAAGTGCGTCCAGCGTCCGGAGATGCCGAAGCATCAGCCCAACCTCGTCATCGTCTTCGGTGGCGACGGCACGTTGCTCGCCGCCGCCCGCGCCTTCGCCCACACCCAGACTCCCATCCTCTCGGTCAATCTCGGCTCCCTCGGCTTCCTCACCGAGACCCCGCTCTCAGACATCTACAACACCCTCGAAGCATGGTGCGGCAATACGGCAGCCCTCGACATCCGCAACATGATGCACGCCGAGCTTCATCGCGACGGCAAGATCCTCAAAGCCTGGGATGCCCTCAACGATATCGTCATCGCCAAGGGCACCATCGCCCGCATGGCCGACTTCACAGTCGAGATCGATCAGCAGTTCGTCGCGACCTTCCGCGCCGACGGTATCATCGTCTCCACCCCCACCGGCTCGACCGCCTACAACCTTGCGGCCGCCGGTCCCATCATGATGCCCAGCGTCAACGCCATGGTGGTCACGCCCATCTGTCCCCACCTGCTCACCATCCGCCCCATCGTCGTCCCCGGCGAGTCGACCATTAGCATCCACGTCGTCGGCGTCCCCAACGAGACCTACCTCACGGTAGACGGCCAGGAGGCAGTCGAGCTCTTCTTAGGCGACCACATCCACTGCCATCGCTCCGACTACAGCGTCCGCCTGCTTCGCCACCAGCCCAACGGTCTCTTCAACGTCCTCCGCTCCAAACTCAAGTGGGGAGAACGCTAGGGGACCTGCGTTTACCCGCGCCGCCCAAAAACTGTTATCCTGAGCGAAGTCGAAGGACCTGCGGTCGCATGGCACCCTGTCCACTCCTCAACGATTGGGGTTAACCAGAAAATCAACACCCCTATACTTGGTCACCATGTACGGAAGGCGCTAGCCATGCGTTTACAAGACCTTACGAGACTTCGCAGGACCTTTGGACTTCGTTGGACCTAAGTTATTTAGAAGGCGGACTTTAGGACTTCTAGGAAAAAATAAATTACCGCCGGAGTGTAACCACCGGCCCTGTCACCGGATGGCAAAAGACCTTCCCATGGTTCAGGGCAATCCGTCGCTGAGCCAGCGCCGCCATCTCCGGATCATGGGTCACCATCACGATCGTATGCCCGTTCCGATGCAGGTCCCGCAACAGGTCAGCCACGATCTTCTGGTTGGCCGCATCGAGGTTCCCGGTAGGCTCATCCGCCAGCAGGATCGGCGGATTATTGATCAGCGCTCGCGCGATGCAGACCCGTTGTTGCTCCCCACCCGATAACTCGCTGGGCAGGTGCGAGACCCGCTTGCCAAGTCCTACCTTCTCCAGCGCCGTCCGAGCCTCACCCTCATCCGTCATCGAGTGGAAGTATTGCGCCAGCATCACATTCTCAACCGCCGAGAGGTAGGGAATCAGGTGGAACTGCTGGAAGATGAACCCGATCTTATCCGCCCGAAAACGGTCCAGCTCCGTAGCTGACATCGAAGCAACATCGACGTTGTCGATCTTGAGCTTGCCAGCGGTAGGCCGGTCCAGACACCCCAGCATGTTCACGAGCGTGCTCTTACCCGACCCCGAAGGCCCCGTAATCGCGACCCACTCACCCGCCACGATCGAGAAGGTCGCCTCATCGAGCGCCCGCACCACCCCACCGCGACCGGAGTACTCGCGGGTCACATGCTCCAAGTCAATCACCGCACACTCGGCACGCGTCGTGTTGTTGGGCCAATCCGTCCTGATCTCTGCCATCGCCATCTATGTTCTCATTCCCCCTTCAACAGCGCAGCCGGTTGCAACCCCCGCAGCACCCGGGCAGGGAACATCGCCGCCATCGCCGCAATCACCACGTTCAGCAGCAACACCAGCGGCACCACCGAAAGCCGAGGCAAGGTCGCTGTATGGAAGTTGATCTCGCTGATCGCAAGCGCCGCAGCCGAGCCCACAACAAATCCGACTACCACCCCCGCCAGTGCAAGCACCAGCGCCTCCAGCAGAAAGAGAAGCATCAACTGAACCTGCCGCGCTCCAAGCGCCTTCATGAGCGCGAAGTCACGCCGCCGCTCGAGCACACTTGCCGACAGGGTCGCCAGCACTGAGACCGCTACGGTCAGCGCAATCAGCAGTACCGCCGCATACATCAGAGAGTGCGTCCGATCGACGATCCGCGACTCGCCCTCCACAAGTTGCCGCACCGGCTGAACCTGCACCCCCGGCAACGCCTGCCTGAGCCGCGCAATCGCCGCCTCAACCTTCGTGCCGCCTCCTGGAACCTGCACCTCAACGACGCTGATGCCCGCACCCGTCCATGCTGTGAAGGTCGCCAACGGTATATAGATACGGCTATCTTCATCGCCGCCGGTCTTCAACCGCCCAGCGTTGTGGAGCGCCAGCGGCTTACCCGCGAAGTTGAGCTTCAGCCCACTCTCATCTGCAACGAAGTTGGCCGCCCGCTGACCAACCAGCGCGGCATGCTCATCCTGAGCTGCAGGCCACGCCGAGACCTGCCACCAATCGTCCAGCCGCTTGACCGCCGCAAAGTCCGTGCCGGCCACAACGACTGGCGTACCCCGATCCGTCGTCGCCACCGCATAGCCAAAGCCCGCTGCAAGCGCATCACTACCTGCAGCTCGCTGAATCGAGGCTAAGACATCGGCAGGAAGGCTCGAACCAGCATTCGCAGTGACCACAACGTTCGCGCCAAAGCTGCGAAACTCCTTGTGCAGCTTCGCGTCCAAATCCCCATAGAGCGTCAGCAGCGCCGTCGCCACCCCCGCCGAAACCGTCAGCGCCACCAACGCCGAGAGCGACCTTGCCCGCCGATGCACAAGGGACTGCCGCAGCATCCGTCCGACATTCAGCTTGATTGCGGCACTCATGCGTCTGACCGCAGTACGGCGGAAGGGTCCATCCTCAACGCCGTCCGGATGGATGGTGTACTTCCCGCAATCGCCACCACCAACGCTATCGCCACTACCACCGGCAGCAGCACCGGGTTCAGGACGTGCCCCTCAGCCACGCCGCTACCCGCAAAGATCCGGGCACCGAGCCACGCTGCCAGCCCCGACCCGATCAGGTAGCCAAACGTTCCCGCAACGATCGCCAGCAGGCCCGTCTCCGCATAGAAGAGCAGGGCAATGGCCCCCTTGCTCGCGCCAAGCGACCGCATCAGCCCAATCTCGCCGCGCCGTTCCAGAACGGCGGTAGCCATGGCAGCGGAGACGGCAAATCCCGCCGCCAGCAGCGCCGCCGCGCTGATCAGCCACATCAGCCCGGAGATGCGGCTCAACACCGTCCCCTCCGACTGCTCGACGCGTCGCACCTGCTCCGCTGCCGCACCCGGCATCACCTCACGAATCTGGTAGGCAATCGAGTTTGCATACGGGCGGCAGTACCAGATTTCGCGCTGCTTCGCCGACAGCGTCTCCGGATCGACCCGCGCAAAGGCATCCTCCGGCTTGGTCGTCGCTGAGATTTCAACGCGCCGCACCGACCCAGGCACACCTGCTAAAATCTGCGCCGCCGCAAGGGGCAGCAGCAACTTCGTCTCCGTCGCATCGCCTGTCGACACCATCCCCACAATGGTGAGCCGGAAGCCGACAGGGTTGTGCCGCATCGCCACATCTGCATCAGTGAGGGGGAAAAAGGAGTCAATAGTGTCGCCGGTCTTCAGGTGTAATCGGTTCGCAAGAGCCTCGCCAATCACGGCCTCTGCCGCACTCTGGTCTGTAGGATTTGCAGGCCATCGCCCTGTCAGCTTCCACCACGGATGAAGCTTCTCCGCTCCCGTCACAATCGAGTCTGGTGCTGCAGTCAACGCATGGTGAAACCATAGGCCGATCGCCGGTACTTCAACAATCGTCCCGGACGCATCGTGAATGGGTAGGGTAAAAGGCAGTTCAGGGCTCACGCCGTTGATATTGTTCCCCCAGAAGATCGTCTTCAGCTTCGGCAGATCGCTCTCTTTCAGGTAGGCTCCTCCGCTGGTCGGCTTCACGCTCACGCCGCCAACCTTGACCTCAAGTTGATCTGCCTGTGGGTAGATCACGATGTTCGCGCCGTACACCGCAAGCTCCTTCGAGATGCGGTCGCCAATCGTCGTCGCCAGCGCCAGCATCGCCGTCACGGTCGTCGTGCCAAGCAGAATCGCAATTCCCGCAAGCGCCTTGCGGCGACGCTGGCGCAGGAATGATTCGAGCAGGAGGCGGAAGAACACTACTTTTCGAAGACCGTCGTCAGCGTCCGCAGATCAGAGGCAGCAATCGTGATCTGGCCACCGGCATTTGTCGACTTCAGCGGGATCGGATTGCACCCGCCCGCCTGTCCCATCGACGAAGCATTGAGCGGACTCGCGCACATCTTGCACGTAATTCCCTGCGAACCGATATAGAAGCCGACCGGTCCACAGATGCTGCACGCATCGGCAACCGAGACGATGTTGCCATCAGGCTTGCGGAAGAGCAGGAAGCGCACCTCAGCCTGACCGCCCTTGCCATCGTCCACGCGAACGCCATACCGGTGGAGTTTGTCATCGTTCACGTCCGCAGTCGGCACCGTCACCTGGTTGCCGACGAGGGTCACAGCCGCAGTCGGCGAGAGAGCGGTCGAACTTTTCGCGTAGATAAACTCAGCGGTCGAAAGAAAGATAAACAGGAAGCTCGTCCCCACGACGGCAGTCATCCACATCTTCTCGCGGCGCTGTGTCCAGGCAAGCTTGCGCTTCTCAGCCAGGGTCGCTGTTTCCTCAAGCCTGACCGGCGCGCGCCGCTTGTACTCCATCAGCATCATCAGGCCAGCGAGAGCGAGCATGGTTACGAAGAAGAAGAGATCGTTCCGCACGATTGGCCCGATCAGCCGCATCTCGGTCGTGCTCGAAGGCAGCACACCATTCTCGGAGAGTTCATGCAGGCCGCTTACCAGCAACTGGAAGGTAACGAAATAGAGGATAACGGTCGTCACGCGGAAGAAGCGCTGCAAATTGATCTTCACGCTGCCGCGAATGAACAGCACGCCAAAAACCACCGAAACTGCAATGCCCACCAGTGTCCCGGTAAAGCTGAGAATCTCGGTCGAGTTGAGGGAGACTGCCGATAGGATCAATACCGTCTCCACGCCCTCGCGAAGCACCAGCAGGAACACGAAGAAAAACAGGCCGAGCCGCGAGGTCCCGCCCACCAGGCTCGCGATCTTACCTTCAATCTCGCCCTTCATACTGCGCGCCGTCTTCTGCATGAACCAGATCATGCTCACCACGAAGACCGCCGCCGCCAGCATCACCCAGCCCTCAAAGATGTCCGGATTGAAGTTCATCCGCGCCAGCACCACTGCCACGCCCACGCTTGCTGCGATTGCCGCACCGAGCGCCCAGAAGACGGTCCGCTTCAACTCGTGGCGACCGATCTTGCTCAAGTAGGCAAAGATAATTCCTACGATCAGCGACGCTTCCACCCCTTCGCGGAGCGTGATGATAAAGGCCTGCAGCATGGTTCCGTTACTCCTGAGACCAGTTCCAGAGGAGTCTCTTGAACTCATGGCGGCCACCTTCAAGTGTATTTCGGACTAATCTGGTCGTCAATGCGCACCCAGGTCCCTCACGAGGTGAAGCAGCCGACCGGCATCCATTGTTGACGCCACGCAGGGCGCACAGAAAGCAGGGTTACCATGTTGACGTGAACCTGCCCATCAATCCGCCCCTTCTCCCGATGCTTGCCAAACGTGTAGCCGCCATCCCCGCAGGTGATAGCTGGAACTTTGAGCCGAAGTGGGATGGCTTTCGTGCGTTGATCTTTCGCGATGATGAAGAGATCGTCATCCAAAGTCGGGACGGTAAATCACTGAACCGTTACTTTCCGGAATTGCTCGAAGTGTTGGAAATTCAACTGCCGAAGCGCTGCGTGCTCGACGGCGAAATAGTTATCGCGTCTGAAGGAGGCCTCGACTTCGACGCACTCCAGCTTCGCATTCATCCCGCTGCCTCGCGGGTCAAGCTCCTCGCCTCCCAGACCCCGGCCTCCATCGTCTTCTTCGATCTCCTCTGCGAAGACGGCGTCGACCTCCGCACCGCACCCTTCGAGCAGCGTCGCCAGAAGCTCGAAGCCCTCCTCGCCTCTGCCGTTTCGCCCATCCACATCACGCCTGTCACCAACGTCCGAAGCGTAGCGGAAGACTGGTTCAAGCGCTTCGAAGGAGCTGGTCTCGACGGTGTCATGGCCAAGTCGCTCTCAGGCACGTACGAGTCCGACAAACGCACCATGCTCAAGGTCAAACATGAGCGCGATTGTGACTGCGTCGTCGCCGGCTTTCGCTGGCACAAAGATAACGAAGGCACCGCTATCGGCTCGCTCCTGCTCGGTCTCTATAACAATGCTGGCGACCTGCAGCATGTTGGGGTCTGTGCCAGCTTCAAGATGGAGAAGCGCCGCGAACTGGTCGAGTGTCTCGCACCCTACCGCAAGGACGCGCTCGCCAATCATCCGTGGAGATCGTGGGCCGATCAGGGCGCAGGCGAAGACGGACAGCGCATGCCCGGCGGTCAAAGCCGCTGGAGCCAAGGGAAGGATCTATCGTGGGAGCCGCTACGGACGGAGCTTGTCGTCGAAGTCGCCTATGAGCACATGCAGGGGAATCGCTTCAGGCACATGGCGCAGTTTCGCCGCTGGCGCATCGACAAGCAGCCCAAAGACTGCACCTACGCCCAACTCGAAGTGGTCCCCCCGCAGGAGCTGATGGCCATCTTTCCCGAAGCCCTCGAGTCTCAGGTCTCCTGAGCTATCGTCGGATCATCGTCGGGGTCAGGAGTCTCCTGAGGTGGCCGCGAGTCTTCAGGAACATGGCGCAAATTCACACGAATGCGCGTCCACAGTGAAGACCGGCCACGCATCCGATCGACCAGAACATCATCGATTGCCAGCAACGCCGCAGCCTCCGGATGACGAACCTTCCATCGCTCCAAACCTTCTAGTGCTGCCTCTTTACTTGGCGAGTTCGCGATCACAATCAACGGCATCTTTGTGCGAACAGTCTTCACGGCTGACTTTTTCGCCGCAGACCTCGCTCGCGATGGAGCCACCCGCGACCCCTCACCCTCAGCCTTCTTGAAGTGCGGCGGCCACGGAGCATCGCCGAGCCCCTCTCGCTCATCCCTCGCCGCAAGCTCCAGCAGTTGCTCCAGAGACCCTGCAGCCGCATCCATCCCCGCATGCGGATCGCCCTTCTCGGCAAAGCGCTGCGGCATGGTGAGCACCGTGAAGTCAGCAGGGTTGCAGTCCGGCACTTCATTCCACTCCAACGGGGCGGACACGCGTGCATCCGGTAGCGGGCGCACTGAATACGCGGAAGAGGTCGTGCGATCCTTCGCGTTCTGGTTGTAGTCGAGGAAGACGCCGTGGCGCTCCTCCTTCCACCACTTCGACGTCGCAAGCGCAGGCACGCGGCGCTCCACCGCCCGTGCGAGCGCGAGTGCCGCACGCCGAACCTCCGTAAAGGTCCATCGCGGCTCAATCCGTACATTCACATGAATGCCGCGCGAGCCACTCGTCTTCGCCCAGCCCCGAAGCCCAGCCTCTTCGAGAACGGATTTCACTTCGAGCGCGACCGCCCGCACATCGGCCCAACCAACACCGGGGCCGGGATCAAGGTCGATGCGCAGCTCATCAGGATGATCCAGATCTCCCGACCGGACCGGGTGAGGATGCAACTCCATACATCCCAGGTTGACGATCCACGCCAGTCCTGCCGCATCGTCCACCACCAACTCCTCGGCGGTTCGCCCGGAAGGGAAGGAGAGGGTGGCCGTGCGCAGCCATTCCGGTCGCTCCGACGGTGCTCTCTTCTGGTAGAAAGGCTCTGCCTCCGCACCGTTTACAAACCGCTTTAACACGATCGGCCGGTCGCGGATTCCTGCTAGCGCACCCGGCGCAACCGACAGGTAGTAGCGCACGAGGTCGAGCTTCGACAGCTTGATTTCGCGGGAGAAATAAAGCTTGCCCGGATGCGTGACACGCACCTCGCGCTCCTCAACCGATAGCAGTTCGACATCCTCTTCTTTTTTCACGTGTTCAGCCTATATCACCTCGAAATGTAGATGCGCAGTTCCACCCATCGCGCCGCATCAATCATCTTGATCCGCGTCTCAGGACCGCATACTCTGGTCAGCATGAAAGCGCCTTCCGCACGATCCATTCACGACAACCCTGCCGTAGATGCATACATCGACCAGGCGAAGCCCTTCGCCATTCCCATCCTCATGCACCTCCGCAAGCTCATCCACAAGGCCTGCCCAGAGGTGGAGGAGTCGATTAAGTGGTCGCGCCCGTTCTTCTCCTATCGCGGCGCCATCATTTGTAACACCTCCGCCTTCAACCATCACTGCAGTCTCGGCTTCTGGGGTGAAGAGATAGCGGCTGTGCTTCGCGAAGCTGATGCACTCCAGTCCGGAGCGATGGGATCGGTAGGTCGCATCACCACCCTTAGCGATCTCCCTTCTGACAAACTGCTCCTCGCCTGGCTCAAGCAGGCTATAGCGTTCATCGACTCCGGCAACTACACCAGCCCGGTCGCCGCTCGCCAGAGGGTAGCGAAGCCCGCAAAGTCCGCTCTAGAGCCTGCCTCAGATTTTCTCGCAGCACTATCAGAGAACGGGCAGGCCGCTACCGTGTACGCCGCCTTCAGCCCCAGTTGCAAACGCGAATATCTAGAGTGGATCACCGAAGCCAAACGCCCTGCCACTCGCGCTGCGCGCATCGTCAATGCAGTCCTCTTGATCGCCGAAGGCAAGCAGCGTAACTGGAAGTACCAGAACTAATAATGATGCCTTGTCTTCGATCGAATACTTAGCTTAGACTCTGCGAGACGTCGAGGAGCCCAGGCATGTCATCCAGATCGTCATTCAACACTGCTGTAGGTTCAGTGGTTCGACTAACGTCAGGTGATCCGTAAGGATCCGTGCAGGCTACCTGATTTCGACCTTGATCTTTGGCGCGATACAGCGCGGCGTCGGCGTCGCCCAGAAGCTCCCTTGGATCCTGTCCATATTCAGGAATGCGGCTTGCTACGCCAATGCTGATCGTCACAATCGGAGCGACTGGCGAGTTCTCATTCTTGATCTGAAGCTCCATCACAGCCAGTCTGAGTTCTTCTCCGATCTTCGCTGCGGCCTGGCAATCCGATCCTGGTAGAAGAAGTGCGAACTCCTCCCCACCATATCTCGCAATTACATCTTCAGCCCGCCACTTTCGCGATGAGAACACCTGTCCCATCCGTCGAAGACATTCATCACCAGCCAGATGACCGTACCGGTCGTTGAGCATTTTAAAGTGATCAACATCAATCATGAGGAGCGCGAGTGAACACGGCTGACGGGTCGAACGTTGCCATTCAGTAGCAAGCACTCCTTCGAAGCGGCGTCTGTTATTGAGATCCGTAAGAGCGTCTCGAGCGGATAGTTCGAGTAAGTCCTTATTGGCCTGCTGCAGTTCGCTATCGGCAACTAGAAAATGAACCAGACTTTTCGCCAACCTGGGCGTTGTTCTTGCAAACAGGATTGCAGTTGGAATGGAAGTAAGAGCAGCTACAACCTTGACCGCTGCAGCGAGAGGGTAAACCGGGACCCACACGGTAATCACTTCCATCACATGTGTCGCTCCGCAGGCAAAGATGAACGTGCCGAAGGCGAGCAGTATCCAAAGATAAGGGCGAAGTCTGGGCGTCCCTTTAAGCTTTGAAACCATCCACATGAGACATCCGAAGATCACCGCATAGGACAAGGCAATCAGTCCGTCGGTGATGACATTCGTCCAGACGAGCTCTGGCTTAGCGAGATAGCAATATCGGTGCGGTAAGTAGTTGGCCGAGAACAGCGGCTCAAAGGTCCCAGTAAGTCCAAGGAGGACAAGCGCGAAGCATCCTGAGGTCACCACAACTGCAAGCCTTTTCATAAAGATCGCCTTTCGGATCAGTTGTGAACGGCGGAGCGGTTACTAAGGTGCTTTGCAATACTGAGCTTCATCTTAGAGCAGTTACTAGTTTCTAAGTCATAAATCTTTCACATGCCCAGGCTTAGGATAAATTGGCTTGGACTTACGTTTTGCATTGGTAAATCAGTTTGTTCTAGGATCTCGAACTAGCTGGGCAACGCGAGATAATCTAGATCTCTGAACTAAGCTGATGCCCTGCGAAGTTAATTGCGGTCGGCTGACTTGCCGCAGGAGTCGTCCTCGCAGCAGGCGAAGGATGGTCACACAAAAAATATCGCCACATGTAAACGTCTGATTCTGAGCTTCTGTCTGGGTCTTACCTGTGCAATAAATTGAGGCTAATGGGGACAATAAAATCCGCATCTAATCCAAAATGAAGCCTAGCAAGCCCATCCTTGTGAAGAGCCCTCCCGGAACGCACGGCTATCGTCACAGCCCTTTCCTTTTCCTAATCATGTTGGCAATTATCGTGCTGGTGTTTTGTTACCTGGTCATCCGGCCCACTCCACATGACTCGGCCGCACCAAAGAGCATGCCAAGCCCAAGCCGGCAGCAATAGTCAGCGTCGTAGAATTGATTGAGTAGATGAAGTAGGGGAATGGTGCACCCGGAAGGATTCGAACCTCCGACCCTTTGGTTCGTAGCCAAATGCTCTATCCAACTGAGCTACGGATGCACATTGCGAAGAAGCAACTCCCTAAGTCTATTGGATTTTTGAGGTTTGATCAAGCGTCGCACGCAACTTGGCGCCACCGAGAATCAACTGAGACTCTCCCTCAAGTTACAGGCTCTCACCACGCAACGCGCACCCCGAAGAGTGTGATCAACATCGACGCCTGATCTGGGCTGATCATCAAGCCATCCATGCTGGCCGGTGTACCCCGAAGGCCGTCGAGACGGCAGTCACGCACATCGGCGGCGTTCAACTTCGCCTGGCTAACATCAGCTTGACTGAGGTTGCAGTCGCGAAAGATCGTACCGGAGAGGTCAGCCCCATAAAAGTCGGCATCGGTTAGATTACAGTTCTCAAAGACGCACAGTTGCAGACGCGCCATCCGCAGCACTGCAAAGTCCAGCTTGCAATCTCGAAACAGCACACTGGTGAGTTGAGCCTCGCTGAACGTCGCTCCGGT
This sequence comes from Granulicella arctica, assembly GCF_025685605.1. NCBI lineage: Bacteria > Pseudomonadati > Acidobacteriota > Terriglobia > Terriglobales > Acidobacteriaceae > Granulicella > Granulicella arctica. Next base: position 235,530 of record NZ_JAGTUT010000002.1, on the reverse strand, counting down.
CAGTCGCGCCGACACGATCTCAACACGCTCAAGTGAACCGCTCGTCAGGTCGATATTCGCAAGGTCAGCATCTTCAATCTGTACATCGCCTAGTCGCAGCTTGCATGCGGCAGGGTCGGGGAGCGCCACATCGCGCAGAACGCATCGCTCCATCTCCACGGATTGGCTACGCGCACTCTGAAGGGCTGGCAAGCGAATACCCGTTGCTTTGGCATCGCAAACGTAGCCGGTCAGAAGTTGTTCCACGAAATTATCAGCGAGCAACTCAGCATCGATACGAGGTGCGGTGCGAACCTTCAATTTTGTCGCCATAGTTCGGTCCAGTAGTCCCAGACTATAAGGCATCTCCGTCGTGGAAGCCGTTAAAGAATCTCCCGGCTAGTGCCTCACACTGTCGAGTATGAGTTGGTGAAGCCACGCAGAAACGCCACGACCTTGGTCGTGGCGTTTCGCTGGAGTTGATGGCTGGTTACTTGGTAGCGCGGGCAACTTCCTTGAGACGGGCTGCCTTGCCGCGAAGACCGCGGAGATAGAAGAGCTTGGAGCGGCGAACTTCGTAGGAGCGAACCTTGGTGACGGTGTCGACCACCTTGGAGTTGTAGGGGAAGATGCGCTCGACGCCTTGGCCGAAGCTCATTTTGCGCACGGTGAAGGTGCCATGCGGACCCTTGCGGGAGGCGATGACCATGCCTTCGAATGCCTGGAGGCGCTCTTTCTCGCCTTCCTTGATTTTGACCTGAACACGGACGGTGTCGCCTGGAGCGAAATGGGGGAGATCGGTCCGCTCGAACTTGGCGGCCAGCTTCTGCATGATGGGATGTATAGACATGGCACTGCTTTCCTGTAAAGAACTCGAGTCTTTAGTTTACATGCTTTGTTCGCCTTGAGGGAAGAAGTAGTGCATTATTGCCTCGCTTAGGGTGCATGTTGACTTCTGGAAAACGGGTTCGTCAACTTGGTACAGGCGCAATTGTTGGTATGCCAACCTTCGGGTGGAGATACAAACCCATCCTTGGGGTCACGACTTGGCCTGATCGTGGCTGCTAATGTCCGGAAGAGCTAAAGACCACAAAACAAGAGATTACTTCTTCACAAGAGATTACTTCTTTCAAGGACATGCCATGATGCAGCGAATGATGAGGCAGCGGTATGCTGCGAGGATGGTGGCGCGCGCGTTCCTGCTCGCGTCGGGGGTCGTGCTTTCGGGCGCGACTGCAAGACTATTTGCCCAGGGCTGTGTGGCGGCCCATTCGCCACAGCCGCTCATTGCGGGGCTGGATCCCGGGAGCGAGCAGGGGCTCTCGAGTGGGTTGAGCGGGATGTCGATCCACGGACTTTCAGTGACCGTTGGTTATCGGACGTACAGCTCGTTCCGACACTACATCGGGACGGTATACCAGTTGCAGCGGGAGTTGAAGCATAACGAGGTGCAGAACCATGCCGACCTGTTCGATCTTTCGTTCAACTACCAGATGACACCCAGATGGAGCATCATCGGCGATGTCCCGGGGCTGGAGGCTACGCGTCATGCCCAGGGATCGAACGCGCTGAATACCTATCGTGCGGGTGGGATCGGTGACGTAACGGTTGGCGCGCAGGCCTGGGCGTTCCGGCCGCCTACAGAGGATCACGGGAATATTTCGCTGGCAGTGTCGCTTAAGTTGCCGACAGGTATCAACGATGCAAAGGGCCATACGTATGCGGCGAATGGGACGAGCACGATCCTGCCGTTTGACGAGTCGATCCAGCCCGGTGACGGGACGTGGGGTTTCTCACTGGCCACACAGGCGTTCAAGGAGACGTACTTCCACACGGTAGGGTACTTCTCAGGCTCGTGGCTCTTCAGTCCGGCAGATACGACGGGCGTGGCAACGGGGCGGAAGGCTCCCGAGAACACGATCTCAGCTACGGACCAGTACCTCTGGCGCGGCGGCCTGTCGCACGCCATTCCGGTGCCGGTGAAGCTGGCTTCGGTGGTTTTCAGCTTTGGAGGGCGGATGGAAGGCGTGCCGGTGCGTGATGCGTTTGGCAAGAGCGACGGGTTTCGGCGGCCAGGGTATGTGATCTCGATTGAACCAGGGCTGATGGTGGCTCGCGGGCGCAACATGCTGAATGTAAGCGGGCCATGGGCGATCCAGCGCAATCGGAAGACGAGTGTCGCGGACTACCTGAACCATACGCACGGTGATGCAGCGTTCTCGGACTACACGCTCATCGCTTCGTACACGCGGAGTTTCTAGGGCGGGAACACGGAAATGTGTCCAGTGCGGAGACATCCTCTAGACTTAGGCTTCCATGAGCTTTAGGGTCCGATGGGTTTTGGCGATGGTGCTGGTGGCCTGGGCGCGGTCTGCGCTCGGGCTCGACCCACGTGGGGTGCTGAGTCAATACGGGCGACAGGTGTGGGAGACGGACAACGGTTTACCGCAGAATACTGTCCGCGCGATCGTGCAGACTCCGGACGGCTATATCTGGTTGGGGACCGATGACGGTCTGGTTCGCTTCAACGGGTATGAGTTCAAGGTGTTTACGGCCGAGACGACGCCAGAGTTGAGGAGCCATGGCGGCAGTTCCGGCGGCAGCTCGATTCAAGGATTGACGGTGGATGCTGCGGGTGGTCTATGGATCGTGACGGGCGGCAAGCTTGCCTTCTATGCGCACGATCGTTTTCGGGCTGTAGGCATTATGAATGGGCTTCCGGATGCGACGGTCTGGTTCTCCCACAAAGATCGCGGCGGCCGACTGTGGGTATCGACGGCTGGCGGCCCGTGCCTGATGCAGGGAGAACATTGCGCTGCGATTGCGGCTGCTCAGGGGATGAGTGTGAGCCTGGAGAGCCGGTTTGCCGAAACTTCTGATGGCCAGGTGTGGCTGGGGGATGGCGCGCAAGCTGTTGAGCTGAACGCCTCGCTCGGGCGCATTAGGGCGGTGAAGACGGTGGGCGGCGCTGAGATTGTGGCAGAGGCGGTGGATGCGAGCGGTCGGCTGATCGTGGGCACTGCGGAGGGGTTGCAGGTTTTGCAGCGGGGATTGCTGGCACCGGTAGCGATCTCTGGAGCTGTGGGACGGACAGCGGTGACGACGTTGCTGGCAGCGTCGGATGGCAGCACGTGGGTGGGGACTTCGGCTGGGCTGGCGACGGGGAACGGGGAACGGTTTTCGGTGGTTGCGGGTAAGAACCTGGGAGCGGTCCAGACACTCTTTCAGGATCGAGAAGGGGCGATCTGGGCGGGGATGGATCGGGGGGTGGCGCGTGTCGTCGGGGACCGGGTTGAGGTGTTTCCAAAAGCGGATGCGCTGGCGGGAAGCTCGGTGCTGGCGAGCTTCGAGGATCGGGAGGGCGATCTCTGGGTGGGAACGGAGTCGGATGGGCTGACGATGCTGCACGAGCAGAAGTTCACGACGTATACGACGGCGGAAGGGCTGTCGGGGAACGTGGTGCGGTCGGTGCTGCAGGATGCGGCGGGTACGGTGTGGGTAGGGACGGATGGTGGTGGGCTGAATCGAAAGACGGCCGATGGCTTCGTCGCGCTGACAACGCGGGATGGGTTGTCGAGCAACGTGATTCTATCGCTGGCGAGCGCGCCTAACGGGGATCTATGGGTGGGAACGCCGACGGGGTTGAACCTGGTTCGCGGACGAACGGTGAAGGTGTGGACGACGGCGGATGGGTTGGCGGATGACTTTATCCGGTCGCTGCTGGTGGATAAGGCGGGGGATGTCTGGGTGGGGACGCGGCATGGGTTGACGCGGATTGCGAAGGAGGGGATGACGACGTTGACCTCGCTCGACGGGCTGGGGAGCGACTTTATCGGCGTGATGGTGCAGTCGGACGATGGTGATCTCTGGATTGGTACTTCGGGTGGGCTGACGCGGATGCGGGCTGGGAAGTTCAGAAATTTCACGATAAGAGAGGGGCTGCCGAGCAACGTGGTGACGGCAATCTTGCCGGAGGGGCATGGGAATCTGCTGCTAGGGACTGATGGGAGTGGGTTGAGTCGATGGGTGGGTGAGAGTGGAAAGGCGGTCCGGCTGGGGGAGAAGACGCTGCCTGCGACGGTGTTCGGGATATTGCGGGAAGCGGCGGGAGCGGTGTGGATTAGTTCGCGAAGCGGAATCTTTCGACTGATTGAGGCGACGGATTCCCTCGCGGTAGAGAAGGCAACGGCATACGACACTTCGGACGGGATGCGAGTGCGGGAGGGGAGTAGCGGCGGGCATCCGGCTGCGGTGCGGATGCGGGATGGGACGCTATGGTTTGCGACGTTGCGCGGGGTAAGCGTGGTGGATCCGGCGCGGCTGCACGAGAATATGGTGGCGCCCTTAGTAGCTGTTGAGACAGTGCTGGTGAACGATGTCCAGCGAACGACAGAAAGCGCTGAATTGACGCTTGAGCCGGGAAGTCAGCGGGTGGAGTTTCAGTACGCGGGGATGAGCTTCGTCGCTCCGCAGAAGGTACGTTACTCGTATCGGCTGGAGGGATTCGACCCGGCGTGGGTGGAGGCAGGGACGCACAGGGCGGCGTTCTATACGAATTTGAAGCCCGGACACTACGTGTTCCACGTGACGGCGACAAATAGCGATGGGGTGCGGAGCCCTAAGGAGGCGACGATCCGGGTGCGGGTGCGGCCGTTCTTCTGGCAGACGTGGTGGTTCTATGGCGTGCTTGTTCTGGTGGCTGCGGGGCTGGCGTACCTGATCTATGCGTGGCGGGTGCGTCGGGTGGAGGCGCTGTACAGCGGTGTGATGGAAGAGCGGAGCCGGATTGCGCGGGATATCCACGACACGCTGGCGCAGGGGATTGTGAGTATCTCGCTGCAGTTGGAGGTGGTGACGCGGCTGCTGGGGACGGCTCCCGAGGCGGCGAGGACGCAACTGGATGAGACGCGGCTGCTGGTGCGGCAGAGCCTGGCGGATGCAAGGAGTTCAATCTGGGATCTGCGGTCGGAAGGGGCGGAGGAACTGCCGGTGCGGTTGGGGCGGGCTCTGAAGACGCTAACCGGGCCGACGGGGATTGCGGGGCGGCTGCATGTGACAGGGAGCTATCGGGCGCTGGGGACGGCGGTTGAGGATGAGGTGCTCCGGATTGCGCAGGAGGCAGTGACGAATGCGGTGCGTCATGCAGCGTGTGGTGCGGTGGAGGTAACGCTGACGTACGAGATGAAGGCGTTTCGGCTGCTGGTGGTGGATGATGGGCGGGGGTTCGATGCAGGGTTAGAGGGACCGGCGGGACACTTTGGGCTGCGTGGGATGCGGGAGCGGGCGGTGAAGATTGGCGGCAAGCTCTCAGTTGCAAGTGCGGTAGGGCAGGGGACGCGAATTGAGGTGACGCTGCGGATCAATTAGGTGCTTGTGTTCTGCGTCATGGGCACAGGTCTCCACCTTTCGGTTGAGGAGTTTTGCACGCTTGTATAACGGTAGTGATCGGATGGGTACGAATGAGTGAAGCAATTCGGATATTGATCGTTGAGGATCATGCGGTGGTGCGCCAGGGCCTTGTTGCGTTACTGAACACTGTGCCGGAGTTTTCAGTGGTCGCGCAGGCGGCGGACGGAGAGCTTGGGCTGACGCTGTTTCGGGAGCATCAGCCGGATGTGACGCTGATGGATCTGCGGCTGCCGAAGCAGAATGGCGTCGAGACGATTGGGAAGATTCGTGCGGAGTTTCCAGAAGCGCGGATCATTGTGCTGACCACCTTCGATGGCGACGAGGACATCTATCGCGCGCTTCAGGCGGGCGCGAAGGGCTACCTGTTGAAGGGAATGGATGGCGATGTGCTGATGGAGGCGATCCGAGCCGTACATGCAGGAAAGTCACGCGTGCCTGCGACGGTGGCCGAGCGGCTGGCGGGCCGGCTTAGCGGTCCTGTGCTGACGGAGCGCGAGACGGATGTGCTGAAGCAGATCGTGCTAGGTCGGAGCAACAAAGAGATTGGTATGGCGCTGTTTATCTCGGAGGCTACAGTGAAGACGCATATCAATAACCTGCTCGGGAAGCTGGGGGTTTCGGATCGGACGCAGGCGGCGACCACAGCGCTGCAGAGAGGCATCGTGCATCTTGATTAAGAGACTGCTGCTCTTGTTTGTGATGGTGCCGCTGGCTGGCATGGCGCAGGGGTGGCGGGTGGCTACACCGGCGGAGCTGCATGGGCTGATTCCGGCGCGAGCTCCTGTGCAGGCAGAGCGGATCGAGACGGAGTTCCGAACAGCCTCGGGTGTGACAGACGGTAAGGGGCGGTTTATCGCCGGGGTGGTGCTGATTACGGCGGGCTATTCGGCTGAAGGAAAGTATTCGAACTTCTTAATCGCGCAGGCTCCGGTGCGGGTGGGGACGCTGTCGCTGCCGGCCGGGCAGTACGTTTTTGGGTGGACGCGGAGTGAGGATGCGTTGTCGGTAAAGTTCTACGAAGCGGCTACGGGTAAGCCGCTGGGGGATGTAGAGGCGAAGCACGATATGACGATCAAGCGTGTGGAGTCATTCCGAATCTGGCCGCCGGGAGATCGGTCGGTAGTCCAGCTTGGACGGTTCACCTTTGCATACTCGTTGCTGCCCTAGCGAGTCCATCGGAAGTTGGAGGAATAACCATCCCTTCGGGTCATGTATAGCGGGTAGAAGCGCTCTATTCTCAATCTTGTGAACGCAATCCTCTCCCCAGAGGTGCCCTTGTGGCACCTCTTCTTTTTTAATCACGTTTGCTGCATACGGTAGAATTCGTGGCTGACGGAGGTGGTGATGGCACAGGCCAATGGAAACTTTGAAGTAAAGATGGTGCCGCAGGGTGAGGCTACGGCGATCCCTGGCCGGATGACGCTCGATAAGCAGTTCTACGGGGATCTCGAAGCGACCAGCAAGGGTGAAATGCTTGCGGCGATGAGCGGCGTAAAAGGATCAGCCGGGTACGTCGCAATGGAGCAGGTAACCGGGGCGCTGGCGGGGCGGCCTGGAAGCTTTGTGCTGCAGCATAGCGGAACCATGACGCGTGGAGTGCCTACGCTGAGCGTAACGGTGGTCCCTGACTCTGGCACGGGTGAGCTGGTGGGGCTGACCGGGCAGATGACGATCGACATTGCGGACGGCAAGCATCTCTACGGCTTTGAGTACGAGATCATTCAGGCATAGAGATTTCGGCGGCTCGACGAAGCTTGTCGAGATAGCGAAGGTCTTCCGCACTTAAGGATGCGTTGGCCAGAAGATCGGGGCGGTTTCGCAGCGTTTTGCAAAGCGCCATCTGACGACGCCACTTGCGGACGGCCTCGTGGCTGCCGCCAGTAAGGACTTCGGGAACGGGTGTTCCGCGGAAGTCCGCCGGGCGGGTGTAATGGGGGTAGTCGAGCAGACCACCTGCAGCATTGGTTGAGGGTGGAGGTTCTCCAGGAGCGACAACGGATGGAACTGCGGCTGCGCCGAAGCTCTCGAAGCGGGCAGAGTCCGGATTGCCAAGTGCTCCCGGCAGCAAGCGGACGATGCTGTCGATGATGACTGCGGCTCCGAGTTCTCCACCCGAGAGTACGTAATCACCTATAGAGAGTTCGCGGTCGCAAAGCTGCTCGTTGACCCGCTCGTCGACGCCTTCGTAGCGACCACACACAAAGACGACACGTTCGGCTTCTACCAACTCGTGCGCGATGGCCTGGGTAAAGGGACGGCCCTGTGCCGAGAGCAGGATGACGGTCTCTTTCGACGGATCGCGAAGAGACTTCGGGATGAGATTGAGTGACTCGCAGGCTTCGAAGATAGGTCCGGGCTTGAGGACCATACCTTCGCCTCCACCGAAGGGTCGGTCGTCTACGGTCTTATGGCGATCGTGAGTGAAGGCACGAAGGTCGTGGGTGTGGACCTCTGCAGCACCATTGGTAAGCGCTCGCGAGAGTATCCCATGAGTCAGGAATCCTTCAAAGAAATTGGGGAAGATCGTAATGATGTCAAAGCGCATCCAATTGCCTATCTACTCTCATTCTGCACGGTATTAGGCCTAGTTTAGCTGGAGCGAGCAAGCCATGACCTGCTCTTTGTTTGGTGCGCCCGGCTTCCGCGTCAGCCCGGGTCTTACGCCGTACAACGGGGATCGCGGAACGGCCGTGGCGACGGTGGCAGGAGGTGAGTCGATCAGTGTCGGCGACGGCAACTATGTAAGCGATCCGAGAGACTCGATTCGTGCATACGCTGCCGTCACCCTCGGCAACAAGATTGCGCCACGGTTGACGGTGGGCTGGGGTAACATGCTCCCGCGCGCTGGGGAACACCCCAGTTTTCCCTTGGAAGTGGGCTTCATGTACGTAGGGAGACCAAAACTGCAGTTGACGTTATCCGGAAGCGCTTGCGATATGACGGGGCATGCGGGCCAATCAGCACGGATCCGTCGACGCAGATAAATCTGCTCAAGGAGGAGAGCGAGGTGAACAAGGATCTTGCACCGCTTCGCTTCTATCCGATCCTGTCGACCGGGGTGAGATACAGGTTCTGAGTGGCTCAGCCGTTAATCTCTAACAAACCTTCGGGGAGCTTCATCTGAATCCGCTTGCCGGGTACGTCAATGGCCTGAACCCACTCCTTCGCGAACGGAATGAGCAGTTCGTCACCATTAGGCGAGCGAACGACCAGCAGTGGTGCCGCCTCTGAGAGACGGCTGCCGGTGGAACTGGTAGGGAAGTGAACATCTTCGACAATTCCGACCGTGCGTTCGCCATCGACCACGGTGCAATCGAGCAGGTCGGCGATGTACTCCGTATCGTCTTCCAGTTCAATCCGCTCTTCAACAGGAACAACTAGATCGAAGCCAGAGAGGCGTTCGGCGTCGTTGATGGAATCGATGCCCTGCAACTTGAGAACGACACGACCGGCATTCTTGCCGACGGGCAGCCAATGCTGTTCAACGGTCGCAGCCTCAAGGGAGCCATCTCCCTTGCGGAGCGAGACAGACTGGCGCTCCGCAAACCGCTCAGGGAAATCTGTGAGGAGTTCAGCAAGGAGTTCTCCCTTGCGACCTTGAGGCCGCAGAAGATGGGCGAGGATGGTCCAGTCCTCCCGGCCTTCAGCGTGCTGAGCTGCCATAGTGTTTAGTGAGCGGCGGTGTTGCTGTTATCGATGATGTCGAGGGAATAGCGGTGGTGAACCTTCATGCTGGCCGCGCTCAGGATAGTACGGAGCGAGCGAGCCGTACGGCCCTGTTTTCCAATGATCTTGCCGACATCGCTTTGCGCTACCTGGAGCCGCAGAACAGTTGAGTCCTGATCCGGGATTGCTTCAACGACGACATTGTCGGGGCTATCGACGAGCGCCTTGGCAATTCCGGCGATCAGGTCGATGATTTCTGCGGCATTGCTGCCTTGCGCTGTTGCTTCTGTCATCACACACCTCTGGGAAAGTCCACCAGCTACGCTCTGGCAAGCCGTTGCCTCATCTAAGTGAGGTCTCCGGGCAAACCATTAAGAGTGCAGCTATGGCGACGGGATGGTCTGGAGATCAGCTTCCAAACCTGCACGTTCGAACGTTGTGCGAAACGACGTCCGTTTCGATGAGTTTACGTGAGCAGAAGGTGAATGCAATATGACAATTGGTGCAAGGGGAGATCTTTGGGAACTGTTTTGACAGTTCCCAAAGATCATGGTGCCTTCGTTACGCAGCCGCAGCTTCTACGGGAGCTACAGCGGAGCCCTGGGTGAGAAGTTTGCCAACACGCTCGGAGAGCTGGGCTCCCTTGCCGGTCCAATAGTCGATGCGATCGCGCTTGAGATCGACAGTGGCGGGATTGGTCCGGGGGTTGTAGGTTCCAACAACCTCAATGGAACGGCCATTGCGGGCGCGATCTTTTTCAATAACGATTACACGATAGTGGGGCTGCTTACGCGCGCCAACGCGCGACAAACGGATCATCAACACAGGAAAGACCTTTCAAAAACGATTTGTTTGGGCTCTGCAATGGTACGACGCAGGCTCGCTGCCGGTTGCAGGCCTGGCTACGATGTACCTGACCCAACACCTAAGTATGGCTGAGAACGCCGGATTTCGCAATGAAAACATGACGAGTGAAGGGTAACGATCCTTTCTGCGTGTCACACGCTTCCGCTAACTCTGGTCAGCGAGAAGAGTAGAAAAGAGAATTTTCTTAAATCGTTCCGTCGGCAAGGAACTACGCTGCGCTTTAGCCATAAGGATTGCCCCTTCCATAGAGCCATGAATAAAGCCAGCCAGATCATCACAATTGATAGAGACCGCCAGTTCCCCTTCTGCCACCGCAGCTCGCAGGCAATAGGCGATGCGCTGCTGCTGCTCAAGGAATATCTCAGCGAGCCTCTGCTGGATGACATCGATCTCAGAGTTGGTTTCGGCACCAAAATTACCCAGAAGGCAGCCATTCCACTCTTCATTCTGGTTGAGGGAATCGACGCTGGTCTCTGCCCATGTTCGAAGGCGCTGGAGCGGCGGCAGGGCGTCGTTGAGGAGCGTCTCTTCCATCAGGCGCTGAATCACAGCATAGAAGACGTTCAAAATCTCAAGCCCGAAGGCCTCTTTGTTCGCAAAATGATTGGTGAAGGAGCCCTGCGGCACACCCGCGGCCTGGATAATGTCGCGAACGCTCGATGCTGAATAGCCGCGCTGATGGACGACGCGGAGGCCTTCTGTAAGAATCTTCGCTTTATGGGTCGGCTTGCGCATGAGGTACTCACTTCATCCGAAGTTTACAGTGATCGCAACACGGTACGGCGGGGGCGACCCAGGCTTTAGGCTCAGGTCGCCTTGCTCGCTTAGCCGCGCAGGAACGTGTTGGTGTGCTCTACGAACAGCTCTGGATACTGAAAAAGCGAGCCGTGGGCCGAGTCGGGGTAGATGATCATCTGGGCATTAGGCAGGTGCTGCTCCAGGTAGAGCGAGTTGATGGTGTAGAAGATGATGTCGGACTTTCCACCAACGACCAGCACGGGCATCTTGATGTTTTCAAGGTAGGCGAAGCGTTCCCCGACGGGCTTACCCCACTCCTGCAGTGCGGCAAACTGGGCCGGCTGCACCTTGTCGTCGATCGGAATATCGCGACCTTCAACCCGCGCATCCCGGCGCTTGAGAAAGGCGCGTCCGGCCGCCTGACTTTCAGGCGAGGCGGTAAAGAAGCCGTCGATCCAGAAGTCATCCATGTTGCCATACTTGTTTGTGAAGATCTTCTGCGACTCCGACGTGAGAGGAATGCCGTCGCCATTGCGCGGTCCGCTGCCGACGATGACGAGCTTGCGAACAAGGTTAGGCCGCTCAAGCGCAATATTCTGCGCGATCATGGAGCCAATCGAGAAGCCGAGTACGTCGACCTGCTTCAGGCCGAGGGCGTCGATGAATACGCCTGCATTCTTCGCCATTGCGGCAAAGGTGTTCGGAACCTCGCCGCTGGAACTGGCGACGCCAGCGTTATCGAAGAGGATGACCTCTCGGTTCTGGGCAAGGCCGTCGGTTACGGAGGGGTCCCAGCTATCCATGTTGCCGAGAATATGAGGATTGAAGATCAGGGGAACGCCTTCCTTACTGCCAAAGCGACGGTACGCGAAACGAATACCGTTGGCTTCCACGAATTGCGTTGGTGCGGTGCGGTGCGTGTAGTTGGTCATGACAGAACTCCTCGGGACGTGCTGGTGAAGGAACTTGAACTATAAGGCTGGGCGTTCGCGTGAGCGCTAAACCAAGGTGCGCTGGACAACCACGGCGTTAGCGGCTTCTCAGAAGGAACGATGATGCATGGGTAACCTCTCCAAAACCTAATTACACATCAAAGCAAAAGAATAATATGTACACCCGTATTGATTCGTAGCAAGGCAGGAAGATGCAACTTTATCTTGTGAAGACTCGCAGTCGGGTTGCCAATACGATTCTGTGTGGCGACCGGGTTATCGATTAGGATCTAGTTGGAAGAGGAGTTTTCTAATATGAGCACTTTACGAGAATTATCCTGGCTCGATCGCTGGTGGCCATTGTTGTTGATTGTTTTTGGAGTGATCTTTGCGCTAATTTTAGCGGACTTCAAACCAGCCTCGTAAGTAGATCTGGTAATGCCGTACCTTTACTTTTCGGATAGCTGAGTTCAATCGGCCTGCTCGACGAGCACCTGCTGCAGGTACGTACATTTCTCAACATCAAGCCGAGAAGATGTCTCCACTTGCCCATAGAAGGACGTGGCGACCGTCGCTCTGCTGTGCGTTCCGGTCCGCGTTACTGCATCCTTATAAGTCGATCAATCTCTTGCGCCACCGCGTCACATAGCTGCCGTTGAGCAGGATCACTGGCCAAAGGCAGCTGGATCCCAACTACAACTACCTGCTTTAGCATCTGCGGTCTGCGGATTTCACTCAACTCCGAACATCGCGTAGCTTGAGGTCAATCCAGACGCGGCTACCCGTCACGAATAACATCTTGCCATAGAACGAACGGTCGCCGCATTCCCCGCGGCATTTAGAGCGCCAGCTTCTGCGCTTATTGGGCAGGAACCTTAGTGATCCCACGTTGCTTTTTAAATCTTCTTTCATAAAGTGGAGCCTGTTCCGTAACTTAAACCGACTTTGAAATGGCAGTAGGTGAGCCTTAGAGCCTCAGCATCAGATTCAAGGCAGCCATGGGATTGCAATGGCGGTGTTGGGTGATCTCGTTACTCAGCAGCTTGTGTGTCAAAACGCTCGTGTCACGGTAAACTTGGCCGGTCAAATCAATTGGAGTGCCAAGTCAATGGACATTCGCTGGACGAGGTTGCCGATGCGTTTTGATCGAGTGCTGCTGCGGGCTGACCTGGCGGAGATTGGTGAGTTCGAATGGTGCATGCACTTTAATTCCAGGGACTTCGAAGGCGAGTGGAGCGGCGTTGCGCTGCGCTCGCGAAGTGCCCGGGTCGACGATATTCTACCGGCGGGGAGAGCGAAAGACTTTGTCGATACACCGCTGATGGCGCGCTGCCCGAACCTGCGGGCGGTGGTCGAAGCATTCTCGCTACCATTGAAGTCGGTTCGGCTTTTAAGGTTGCATGCGGGCTCACAGGTGAAGGAGCATCGGGATAGTGACCTCGGCCTGGCGGAGGGGGAGGTGCGAATCCATGTGCCGATCGTGACGAATGAGCGGGTCGAGTTTATCGTGGGTGGACGGCAGTTGCGGCTCTGCGAGGGCGATGCTTGGTACATCGATTTTTCGCAGCCGCATCGGATCGACAACATGGGTACGGAGCATCGCGTGCATTTGATCCTTGATGGGGAGCTAGACGCATGGGCGAGGAAGATGCTCGAAGACGCTTCGCGTGAGATCGTTACGGAGAGTTTTGAACCTGAAGGTCTGGCGGAGTTCCGACGCTTTCAACGAGTGGTCTTTGACGACGTGAACCTGAGAAATTTCTTGGTGACGTTTAGAGACTCGACACAGTTGTTGGACGCTGCGGTTGCAGCTGGACGTGAGCGCGGCTTCGATTTTAGGCGAGCGGACGCCGAGTCGATTCTCACGCGCAATCGGCAGGAGTGGATGATGCGGTCGGCGACACTTTGATTACGGCAGGCTGGATTCCGATGCAGTTTGCATGGGGAGAGAAGGGCGCGGAGGTGCGCTGGACGCGGCTCGGCGAGAGACGTCTGCTCGATCCATTTTTCGAGCAGACCATGCAGCGGGAGATGGTGCATCCGTTTCATCACCTTTTTCGGCTGGAGAGCAGCGCCGATCAGATGACGGAGTGGATGGACAGTAAACCGACCGTGCCACTCGCCGGGATTATTTTTCATATGTCGCGCTGCGGTTCCACGCTGATTGCGCAGATGCTCGCGGCCAGCGAAGATCATATCGTAGCTGCGGAACCGGCTCCGCTCGACGGTGTGCTACGAGCGCATTTGCACGACACCACGCTGCCGCGGGCAAAGCAGTTGTGCTGGCTGCGCGGTATGGTGGCTGCTCTGGGACAGAAGCGGGCGGGCGGCGAGCAGAAGTTTTTTCTCAAACTAGATTGCTGGCATGTGCACCAGATTGATCTGCTGCGAGAAGCGTTTCCGGAAGTGCCCTTTCTGTTTCTCTATCGGGAGCCGGTAGAAGTGATGGTGTCGCATGCAAAGATGCCGGCAGCATGGACGGTGCCCGGTATGCTGAATCCGCTTGCCCTCATGCTGCAGCGTAATGACTGGGACCCGCAACAACTGGAGGTCTACTGCGCACGGGCCTTGGCGAAGATCTGTGAAGGCGGCTTGGTGGCGGCGCAGCGATACGGAGCAAAGCTGGTGAACTATGAAGAGCTTCCGCTGGCGATGTTCGGTCGCTTGTTTCGTCAACTGAATTTGGGTTTGGAGCAGATACCAGCGATGCTCGAGAAGTCTCAACGTAACGCGAAGAGCCCGCAGGAGCCCTTCGCTGCAGATGCGAAGACGAAGCGAGATGAGGCTACAGAACGGGTGCGAACGGTAACGGAAGAGTATCTGCGACCCGTCTTTCGACTGCTGGAGTTGGAGAGAGGGCGGCAGTTGGAAGCTGAAGCGGCAGCACAACAAGTCTGAGTGCGTCGAGGACCTTGAGGCAGCTTTGAGTGATAGTCTCGCGGCTGGTGCAGCAGTGAATGTCAGGATGAAGCGGTGGCTCGTACACGTCACCGATGCCGGTGAAACGCTGGATTGTGCCGGCGCGGGCGGCACGGTAAAGACCTTTCGGGTCGCGGGCCTCGCAGATAGTGAGTGGGGCATCAACAAACGCTTCGAGGAAGGGTACGGGGGAAGCGCTTCGATGATGCTCGCGGAGCCCACGGTAGGGAGCGATGGCGGCGACCAGGACAATCACTCCCTGTAATGCGTGGAAGGAAGCAAGAGCGGCCAGCCGACACATATTTTCTTCACGGTCGGTGCGGGTGAACCCGAGATCAGAAGATATGGTGGCGCGGATCTCGTCGCCATCGAGCAAGACGTTTTTCAGACGGTGGCTGCTTAGAGTCTGAGCGATGCAGCGACAAAGCGTGGTCTTGCCCGCGCCGCTAAGGCCTGTGAACCAGATGATGACGCCGGGATGAAGCGTGCCTGATTCAGCGCTGGTCATGTTCAGTCTCGCCCGAAGATAATTCCGCGAAGGCGAAGGTCCTAGTTGCGCGATGGAAAGATGCCCGTAAGACAAATGCAATAGTTCATCGCGACGTACGGCATCATGTTGTTGTGAGGCTGATTGCCGCCGGCAGTGGCGACGGCGGCTGCATTCATGGTGGTTCCGTCGGTAGTCGTGGAGTAGATAGTCTTGCCCCTTGCTCCGGCACCGAGGAAGGTATTGGCAGCAGGAGTTGGGGTAGTGGCAGCAGCACCTGCGGGAAGCGTATGCGAGTGGCCAGGAAGGCTGGTGGTCAGCAGGGTGACTCCAGTCGATCCACTTTGCTGGCCGAGACTGTACGGGGAGAGCCCCGGACCCTGGCCGGAGCTGACCGGAATATTGCCTTGCAGATTGGGCAGAGCGAAGGTAGTTCGACCGTCGCCGCCGTAGGTGGTTCCGAGGAGCGAAAAGAGGGCAGTGTTCTGGGCGATTGCTATGAGTTGTCCGCGGCAGAACGCCCAATTGCGTGGTGCAAAGTTGAAACCGAAGATGCGGACTTCCCCGATAAAAGGTTCGGACATGAGCAAAACTCCTGCGGACGACGAATTAGTTGCGCGACGGGAAGATGCCCTGAAGGGCGATACAGAAATTGATCACCAGAAGCGGGGACTGGTTGGAGTGTGGCTGGCCGCCGCTGTTAGGGCTGGACTGCATAAAGACCCCGTCCGAGACCGATGGATTGAAAGGCTTCGCCGCCGTATCCGAGGTTGGATACGCGTTGACAGCCGAAGCGATGGACGCTCCCGAGTTGGTGGCTGCTGCCGTGTGGGTGTGTGTAGGGATCTCATTGGAGATGAGCGTGTGACTTACCTCGCCGCCGACCTGGCCCTGCGCGTAGTTGGCCGCGACTGCGGTCCCAAAGCCAAGACTGGCGCAGCCCTGTAGATTTGGCAGGGCAAAGGTCGTGGTGCCATTGCCCCCGTACGTGGTGCCAAGGAGAGAGAAGAGTGCCTGATTTTGCGAGATCGGCAGTAGCTGGCCGTTGCACAGGGCGAAGCCTTTGGGGGCGAAGGCAAAACCGAAGGTGGAGATTTGACCGAGGAACGGTGTGCTCATGTGAATTCCTGACTCCTGATGAGGTTTGCCACGACCAACCGATGGCTCGATTAGTTACGGCTGGGAAACACACCTTCGAGACTGATGGCGTAGTTCAAGCAAAGGTAGGGTTGAAGATTGGAATGTGGCTGTGGCGAGACCGGACCAGGCAGCAACACGGCAGCCGTGGCGCCACTGCTGGAGGTGCTGTAATAGGAGGAAGAGGCACCTGCGAAGAAACCTCCGGATGGTGATGGACTTGTTCCAGCAGCGGGCTGCGTACTAAGGCCGTGGGTGTGCGTGGCTACCTGCGCGGCAGTCAGAGTGACACTCTCCTGGCCCGTCAGCAGGCCGGCTGTATAGGAAGCTCCGCTAGTGGAGGTGCCAAAATGAACTGGGGTGCGTCCGCGCAGGTCGGGAAGTCCGAAGGTGGTCTGGCCATCGCCGCCGTAGGTCGTGCCAATCAGGACAAAGAGCGTCTCGTATTGCGCTATCGACAGAAGCTGGCCCTGGCAGAGTATCCAGCCGCGGGGAGCAAAGTTGAAGCCAACCAGGCGAATTTCACCGATGTAGGAGAGTGCCATGCCCATTGCTCCTCTGGATCAGGAAGATCTGACGGGTCAGCGGTAAGGCGGTGTTATCTTTCGGATTACCGTAGTACCCCTCAAGTTGCCACAGCCAATGTAATCAGGAACCCTTACCATAGCAAGCACAAAACAGATTTATTGATGAGCGACTGAGATCACCAAGGGACCGCACGGTTGAAGATTGCCTCATAGCGCATCCGGCCCTGTGCGGGACCGTTGGCCACCAAAAAGAGTTCCATGGGATCGGCTGCGGGTGGAGTCAGTTCTACGCACTCCGACCGAAGTACAGGCATGAGAGGGCCGGTGAACTGTAGCGAAAAGCTATCTTCAGTCGACACTTGACCGTGAAAGATATTGACGGTTTCGAGCAGGAGTGGAATGGATGTGCCCATTTGATCGTTCGCCGTGAACGTCTGACCAGCCAGCGAGAGGAAGTAGGTTCCGGTGAAGCCCTGCTCGGCCGGTTCCATCGGCTGTGCTATCGGGAATGAGGGATTGATACAGGGTGCCTCGGCGCGCCACTCCATTGCGAGGTTCAGGCCGTCGCCGCCGGTACGGATAAAGCCTTTCTTCTGATATAGGCGAAGTGCGGCGTTATCGAAGCGAACGGTGAGGCGGAGGACGGACGCGACTTGTGCGGCCTCTTGAATAAGGAGCCGGAGCAGTTCGGAACCGAGACCTTGATTGCGGAATCGTGCGAGCAGTGCAATATCTATCAGTTGAATCTGCTGCGAATCGCGGTGGATGAGCAGCCTTCCGGCAGCCTCGTCTCCAACAATTACGATATGGTCCTGGGCATCGGGGTACTGGGAGGCGTAGCCGAGTGACTGGGCACGAAACTGCATGGCGATAAGCTGAGCCAAAGCCTGAGGAGGAAGCTGAAGAGGAGCAAATTCAGGCTCGTGCACGTCGCGGAACAACACTTCCAGAAACAGAGCGTCTTCCGGACGAGCGGGTTGCAGATGAAGGTTCATGCACTACTAATCTAACGGAGCCCCAGCCGTAATGGGGGCCTGCACGCAGGCTTCTGTGGCTATCACTTACAAATATATTGTGCCCCACCCGTTACGTAGGTACTATGCGAGGTGTTCACGAAGTCAGGGCTCTAACAATTTCCGCTGGAGCAGCATTTTATTCCCCTGCAATACATCTGGCGAACTTATGAGTAGGTCTGCCCTGAGTTCTATTCCGGTTTGATGGAGTGCCAACCATGTTATCCGTTAGCCGTTCTCTTGCAACTGCCCTCCTCGTTGCGTGCTGTGCAGGAGCGTGGTCGGCCTCGGCGCAGCAGATGCAGTACAGCACATTGCACCGGGATAGCGAACGTGCGCTGCCGCAGACGATCACCGGCGGAACAAGAGCGCTGCAGGCGAAGGCGACGGGCGCGCGCAAGGGCCTTTCACTGGCGGTGGCAGACTTCGACGGCGACAGCGTAAGGGATCTGGTGACGGGTTATGGACTTGCTGATGGAAGCGGCGCGTTGCTGCTGCAACGCGGGATGGAGGCAGCGACCGCGCCGACGCCAAGGGAGCAGGCGATGGTGGCGGCGGGGCAGTTTGTTGCGCCGTATACCGCAAAAGCAGAGGCGATCGCGATATCGGTGCATCCAGATCTAATGGAAACAGCCGACGTGAGCGGTTATGGACATCAAGACCTTTTGGTTGCGGCAAAGGGTGGAAGCACCGTCTATCTGCTTGCGGGTCGAGGCGATGGAACGTTCTTACCAGCGCGGGCTTTGCCTTTCAGCGGACCGGTGAAGGCGTTGAAGACCTGGCGCAGTCCCATGGGTCAGAACCTGATTGTGGGTTCTGTCTGCGGGGCAAGCGGATGCGGTCTGCAGGTAGTGGCCGGAGATGGGACGACTGTTGGGTTTGCGGCCATGCCTGGTGCGGTGACTTCCATGGAGATTGCGCCGGTAAACGGCGGCAATGTACAAGATGTATTCGCAGTCGCAGGTGGCAAGGCAATCCTGATTGATGGTGAATCATTGCTGGCAGGCAAGCCCGATGTGCAGACTGTGATGCGTGAGGGTGTCGTAGCCGCGGTCGCAGGCTACTTTACCTACAACCTGGACGGAGGAATGCAGCTTGCCGTGCTTGGCGCGGACGCGACGATGCATCTGTTCACGCGGGGACTGTTGAATCTGCATCAACTGAGCCCGGAGGAGGTGCGTGCGCGGCGGCGCGGTCTGACGTTGACGCACCAATCACGCTCACCCCGTGTCCACCCGCTCAAGACGACCGGCCAACCCTGGACGGAGGTGGAGACGACCCCGAATTTTGGACGCGGAACGAGTGTAGGCGCGAGCGCTCCGGTGCTGATCCATGGACACCTTACCGGGAATGGCAACGACGATCTGGCGCTCATGGAGCGCGGCCAGTACATCCAGATGACGCATGTGAGTGTTGCAGATGGCGATATGCGTAAGACAAACATCGTTGTTTCGATCGACTCGACCAACGATCCAGTTACAGCAGCCATAGCGACGCGGGTGGCGGCGGACGCGCGCATGGGGGTAGTGACACTGGGTGGAGTGACGCCGCAGATTGCGCAACTGCCAGCGAACCGCACGATGAACGTCAACACGACCGCAGACTCCGCGACCCTGAATACTGCTGCTTGCATCAACAACACGGCTGGATGCACATTGCGCTCGGCCATCGCGGTGGTCAATAACGATCAGACGAACACGGGGGGAACGACCATTGGGACGACAAAAGCCGACACCATCAACCTGCCCGCAGGTACGTACACGCTATCAGCTTCTAATAACGGCCAAGCTACTGACATCGACGGTGATGTAAACATCCACCTCGATCTTGATGGTGCTGCAAGCATCATTGGGGCGGGGAAGACAACAACGATCATCCAGACCATGAACACAAGTGGACACCAGGACAACATCTTCGACATCAACTCCGGCGTCGTGAACACTAGCAGCCCTTCCTTCGATACCTACATGTCAGGGCTGACCATCCAGAATGGAACTGACACGGATGATCTCTTCACAAATGGCGGGAGCATTAACTATCAAGGTGGCTTAATTGACTGGGCAGGCGATGCCAACGATGCTCTGACGCTGGTGAACGTGGTGCTGAACAACGGCTATTGCATGTACAACGAAGGGGGAGCCCTGGATGGACTTGGGCTTACTGGCAATGGCAACGTGGTCGAGCTCGATAACTCCACGGTTTCGAACTCCAAAACGCCTGCGGAGGGCGGCGCGATCGAGATTGAAGGGAATGTACGGGTGATCCTGAGCGGGGACACGATCTCGAACAACACCTCTAGTCAGGCTGTGACTGCGGGGTATAACCAGGGTGGCGGACTAGGCGGCGGGTTGAGCACCGACGGGCCATCCACGGGCGTCGCAGATTTGATTACAAACACGATCTTCTCAGGTAATACAGCGACTGAAGGTGGAGGCGGGTACAGCGCAGGCGGAGGCGCGACCATTAGCGGATCAACCTTCATAGGCAACACGGCATCCGGGGGCGGAGCTCTTGAATACGACCTTGGGAACACGGCCATGATCGTAACCGCTTCCACCTTCACAGGGAACTACATCACTGTAAGTGGTACGGGAGATGGCAACGCGGTCTGCGTCGACGAGAATGGTGGCGGCATCACGAATACTTTCACGATGCACTACTCGCGCCTCGTCGGCAACAAGCCGCCGACGGGTACGGACCTGGCGCAGCACGATGGTTTTGCCCTGGGCTGTAACAAGATTGTAGGAAATGTTACTGCAAATATCGCCGACAACTGGTTCGGTTGCAATGTTGTTGGCGGCAACACGACTGGTTGCGATGGCTTCGGAGTCACCACCGGTGCGACCTCCAATGGGACATTTACCAGCACCCCAATGACATCCCTGTCTTTGGTCTTGAGCAGCACGACGCCTATCGCGGGTGCGACTCTCACGGCCACTGGTAGTTTGGCGCAGGATTCGACAGGGACTGTGTATTCGCAAGCTAATGATGCTGCCTACATCGGCGTGCCGGCGTCGCTCAGCGTTACGCAACATGCCGCTTCGCCCGTTACCTCTGCCACGAACCTGAGCACCCTTGCTAACACGCTTGCAGGCATACAGGAATCGGTGACGGCGACTGTTGCCGGCACGGGTTCGGCTACGGTCACGGTAGATGGTTGCACGATCTCCCAGGTAAGCGCGGCCACGAGTAGCACTCCATTCCTTTGCAATACGAACACGGCCTTCAACTTTACAGTGTCGGCTTCCGATTTGACTGTGGTCAGCGCACACGCTGGCAACTTCAAAGCTGGGGATGCCGGCGATATTTACACCCTGACGGCGACGAATAGTGGCAATGCTTCTAGCAGCGGCACGGTTTCAGTGGTCGATACGCTGCCATCCGGATTTTCAGCAACGGCGCTTACGGGCACGGGTTGGACCTGCACGGTTTCGACGATCACCTGCACGCGGTCCGATGCGTTGGCGGCAAGTGTCAGCTATCCAGCGATCACGCTGACGGTGAGTATTGCGAGCAGTGACATCGGCACTTATAACAACACGGTTGCCGTTTCGGGCGGCGGCGAGACGAACACCTCGAATGACACGGCAACTAATCCGACGATCGTAGTAGGGCAACCGACCATCTCCGAAATGTTCTCTCCTGCAATTGTGGCACCCAACGCCAGTTCGGCAGTAGTGTTTACACTGGGCAATCCAAGCGCAAACCCTGTTTCACTGACGGGAGTTGCCCTCAGCGATGGCCTGCCGACCAATCTGAGGGTTGCTTTGACCCCTGCACAGACAACGACCTGCGCCGGCGGCACGGTCACGGCGGCAGCGAACGGCAGCACGATCAGCCTCTCCGGCGCGACCATTGCGGCAGGCTCAACCTGTACCGTTCAGGTAAATGTGAGTTCGGCAGTCATCGGGAGTTACATCAACACGACGGGACCTGTGACGGCAACCAACAGTAACTCCGGGCCGACTGCTACGGCAACGCTTAATGTGGCCTCCAGTACGGTCGCGCTTGCCATAGCCCCGGCATCGCCAGTAGTCTCTGGAACTGTCGTCACGCTGAGCGCGACAGTCACGTCAACACTTACCTCGAGTCCGGCGCTGGCCGGAGTCGTCAAGTTCTACGACACCTCCACAACTCCTGCGGCGCTGCTGGGTACTTCTGAATTAAGTGCCGGCAACGCCGTGATCAAGGTGGTTCCCGGCGTTGGCAGCCATGCAATCCTTGCACAGTTCCAAGATACAAATCAGCTACCCGGAAAGACCATGGCACAGGGGACACTCGTTGTCACTGCGTCAGGGAACTATGGTACCGTCCAGTCGCTTACCGCCATCGCGTCGGGTGGCATGTATAACCTGACCGATGTTTCAACTTTCTACGGACAGGTGGTTCCGGGCGGAACCGTTCAGTTCCGCGACACGACGACTGGGACGCTGCTCGGGACAGCCACGCCTTCACCGCTCACACAAACGCTTGCGGCACCAAGGTCCTTTCCTTCAGGGGCAGCAGGAACGGGAGCACTCTTTTCGATAACCGGTGACTTCAACAAGGATGGATTGCAGGACGTTGCAGTTGCAAATTTGGTGGAGGGTACCGTTGGTATTCTCCTGGGCAACGGAGACGGAACCTTCAAGCCTGAAGTGTCTTACAGTGCTGGACCCGAGCCTTACCAGATTGCTGTTGGCGATTTCAACCACGATCAGAGCGTTGATCTCGTCGTCACCAACCTCTTCGCTAACACTGTGAGTATTTTGCTGGGCAATGGCGACGGAACCTTCGCTGCACCGGTGTCTTATGCCACAGGTCACGAGCCTTATTCTGTCACGGTCGCTGACCTAAACAACGACGGATTTCTGGATCTCGTCGTGACGAACCTTGGTGATAAGACAGTTGGCGTCTTGCTTGGAAATGGAAACGGCACCTTCACGACACAAACCACCACCGCTGTCGGTACTAACGCCGACACTACCGTCGCTGCTGACTTCAACGGCGATGGCAACCTCGATCTCGTCGTCCTGAATGGCGGCGACAACACAGCCGGGCTTCTGCTTGGCAAAGGTGATGGCACCTTTCAGACCGAGGTGACTTACGCTACTGGAAACACTCCATTCTCTGCGACTGTGGGAGACTTCAATGGCGATGGTCTTCCCGATCTGGCGGTGGCGAATCTTGGTGGTAACGCGGTGAGTGTCCTGCTCAATGCCGGCGGCGGTACCTTCACTCCACAAGTAACATATGCGACAGGAACTGAACCTAGCTCGGTGGTAGCGCTGAGTGTTGATGGGACCGGAAGGCAAAGCCTTGCTGTCGCGAATTACACCGCGAACACAGTCAGCCTGCTAATTGGAAATGGCAATGGAACTTTCCAATCGCAGGTAGCCTTTCCTTCCGCAACCGCTCCGTACCAGCTTGCGGTCGCAGACTTCAATGGCGATGGGAAGCTGGACCTCTCAGTGACAACCTTTGGGAGCAATACGGTAAACATCCAATTGGGAACGCAGACAGCAATCGTGCCGCTCAATGGCGTCGCTCTAACAGGTGCCAGCGGATCGCACCAGGTTCAGGCAAGCTACATTCCCGGAGGTGTTGATTCCTACAGTACCTCGTTGTCTGCCATCCCTCTTGTCAAATAGTGCGCAGTTAGATCAGAACAAGAGATGCTTCCGCATGAAGACGTTAATCTCGAGGATTTATGAAAAACCGACGTCAATTTGTCCACCTCTCTCTCGCCACTCTTTCGATCTCTGCCGTTCATCCTCTTTACGCCCAAAGGAACGAAAGCCAAACGTTTTCTAATGGCAACGTCGCTGCGTACGATCATGGCGGATTGACAGAAGCGGTCTTCGAGAAGCATGTGGGCTCACTTTTTACCATGTATCTCTATAAGAACAACATGGTTTTCCTGAGGCTTGATAAGGTCAACCATGTTGGCGTCAAGACGGCTCCAGATCAGACGGAAAAGCCTGGCGCGTTGGCGCTATCTTCAATCGCCATGACAGCCTTCAGCTTAGTTTTCGATTCAAACAATGTTGAAGTTCCTCAGGACTCCTATCTGGTCGATCATGGGGTGCTGGGACGCTTCACAATGTTTCTAGTTCCAGGACTTGCTCTGAGCGGTAAGAAGACTTGTATTGCCTACTTCAGTTCTTTCAAACAGGCATAGCCGGGTTTATCACTGATTGAAAACTTCAGTATCAATGAGTCCCTGCTTTGACAGGGACAAGTAAAGGAGTGCGTTGCGGCAACACAAAGCAAGAACATCTCGACTGCAGAGAGACCACACTATACAAAGGATGAAAGAGTAGACACTAGTCCACTATGAAATAGAGCTATGGGGTGGGGGTCCACCAGGTGTTGGCGGGGAGCATGGGGTAGTAGAGCATGGTCCGAATGAGGGTGCCGGGAGCTTCGGTGGCGGTGAGGATGCGGGTGTAGGTGGACATCTGCGGGGCGTTCTTTTCGCGCTCGTTGAGGAGGAAGGCTTCGAGGCCTTCGCGGCCGTGGGTGGTGGTCTTGAAGTCGACGACCCATAGGTGGGTGGTGCCGGGGGCGAGGGGTTCGGAGCCGGCGCGGAAGATGCGGTCGGGGCGGATGGTGGTGCGGGCGGTGGTATCCCACGTCGTGAGGGCACGCTCGCTGGCGGCGTCGGCGTGTGCGGCGAGCGCCCACTGGCCGATCGGGTCGGAGAGGACGTTGGTGAGGGCTTGCTGGACGCGCTGCGTGAGGCGATCGACCATCGCGGGGGGCAGGCCTTCGGCGCGGAGGATGGCGGCGATGCGTGGGGTCCATGTGAGGACGGCGGCTTCGAGCGCTGCGGAAGTTTCGCCTGCGGCGATGCGGTTACTGAGGACTTCGATGAAGGCATGGACGACGTTGCCAAAGGCGCGGGCGCTGAAGGAGCCTTCCGGACGGGCGAAGGTGCGTTCGGATGCTGATTTTTCGGAGGGCTGGTTTGTGGCGAAGGGTAGCGGCTTGAGTTCAGTGAAGCGGGCACTGATATCTGCGGTGGAGGGCAGGCGCTTCAGGACGGGTGGTTTGCGGAGGGTGGGTTCCTCGTGAGCGGCGACTGCAGCGATTTCGAGCGGCTCGTC
This sequence comes from Granulicella arctica, assembly GCF_025685605.1. Classification (NCBI taxonomy): domain Bacteria; kingdom Pseudomonadati; phylum Acidobacteriota; class Terriglobia; order Terriglobales; family Acidobacteriaceae; genus Granulicella; species Granulicella arctica. The sequence goes on along the minus strand of NZ_JAGTUT010000002.1, from coordinate 210,768 downwards.
GTCTACGAACTCTGCAGCGAAGTGCATAGGGATGATATTCGATGGGAGCGGTGTGGTGGAGAAATGCGGTTCGGCTGCTGGCCATGCGGCTTTGAGGAGACTGTCGGCGAGGATAGAGGGTGCGCCTTTGACGGTGGTAGCGGGGGAGGCGAAGAGGTGTAGCTCTTCGCGTGCGCGGGTGCAGGCGACATAGACGAGACGCTTCTGCTCGGCGGCTTCGCGTGCGCGGTCGATGCTGGTGAGCCAGGCGTTGAGTTCAAGGGAGCCTTCGCCTTTGCTGGCGATGGGCGCGAGAATGATATGGGCGGCGTCGGGGTCGCTGCTGTCGAGTTCGAGCCAGTTGAGGAGACGACCGCGGGAAGATTGGCCTTTGCGCTCGAGGGCGGGAACGATGACGACGTCCCACTCGAGGCCTTTGGAGCCGTGGATGGTCATGAGGTCGACGGCACCGGGAACGACGGCAGACTCGGCGTATAGCTTTTTGAGGCGGAGTTCAAGTTGCGCGGTGTTGAGGGTGCCGCTTTCGGCTTCCAGTTGATCGAGAAGCTGGAGGTAGCGGCAGGAGTTGGCGAGGGCTTCGGGGTCGAGCCAGGAGTCGCCGCCGAGAGAGCGCCAGGTGCGTTCGACCCACTGCGCGGTGGTCATGCGGGAGCGCAGTCTTGCGGCTGCCTGCATGACGGTCCAGATGCGCTCGAGGCGCTGAGCTCCGTCGGGGCTGAGGAGTTCGCCGCGCTGGGCGATGAGATCTTCGATGGCGATCTCGGCGAAGTCGTGGTTGTCGGAGCCGGCGAGTTGGTGGAGATCGGCGAGGGTGAGGCCGCACCACGGAGCACGGAGGATGGCGAGCCAGGCCACACGGTCGGCGGGGTGAAGCAGGGCGCGGGTGAGCGCGAAGAGGTCGAGGACCTCCTGCCGATCGGCGAGAGGATCGATGTCTACGGCGCGGAAGGGTACGGTGGCGCCGGTCTCGTCGGGCTGCTTGAGTGCGGCGACGATGTCGGTGAGGTGATTGCGGGAGCGGACGAGGACGGCGATTGACCATGGTCTGGTGCGGCCAGCGGGAAGGGGGAGGGCGTTCCATTCAGCGACAATGCTTCGGATCTGGGTGGCGTCGGGGGAGATGTTCGTGGATCGTGGTCCGTTCGGCTGGAAGCGGGTGTGCCAGACACGGGCTTGTGTATGGGTTGCGGAGCGGGTGGGTGCAGCGGCGGTGAAGGGTACGTCTTCGGGGTGGTCGGCGGTGATCTCTTTGGGGAAGAGGAGACTGAAGTCTTCGTTGACCTGCTCGACGAGGGTCTGCTGGGAGCGGAAGTTGGCGGTAAGGCTGAGCGGCGCGACGGGGAGGTCGCCGAGGAGGCCGGTATGCATGGTGCGGATGAAGCGCTCGACGCGGGCCTGGCGGAAGAGATAGATGGACTGTTTGGGGTCGCCGACGAGGAAGACGGTCTGGCTTTGACCGTCCCAACCGGCGGTGAGGTGCTCGATGAGCTGGTATTGGCTGGTGGAGGTGTCCTGCATCTCGTCGACGAGGAGGTGTTGGAGATTCATGCCGAGGGCGGCGGCGAGGTCGTCGCCGTGGGTATCGAGGCTGAGAGCGGTGCGGGCGAGGAGGCCGAGTTCGGTGAAGTCGCACTCGGTGTGGGCGGCGAAGACGAGCTGAAGTTCGAGCAGGGCGTGGCTGAGAACGCGGAAGAGAGCTTTGGCGACGTGCCACTGCTCCTGCGGGTACTTGGCGGGTGGGAGCGTGCGGACGCGGTCGAAGGCGAGGAGTAGGTCGTCGCGATGGGCAAGGTCATCGAGGATGGCGACGAGGCGTGGATGGTGGAGTTTGCGGTCGTAGTCGAACTGGAGATTGCGTCCGTTGAGCCCCTTCTCCTTACGCCATGTGCCGGTGCTTGTGGTGAGGAGATGGATGAGAGCGCGCCAGTGGCCGAGATGCTCGGCGGTCTCACCGGGCGCTGCGCTGAGGCTTCGGCAGAGGGCGATGGGTGAGGGCTCGCCTTTGTAGCCGTCGGCGTGGGCCATCTCGCCTGAGAGGCGTGCGAGGGTGTCGAGCACGTCGGCGGGGATGGATTTGGCGAGTTGGGTGAGACCGGCGCAGATGGCGCGGTCGAGGGCGCGTTCCAGTTTGGGGAGAACGGTGGTGTCGAGTACGGCTTCGGTGAGGGCTTCGCCGGAGAGCGGGATGAGTTCGCCCCACTGGTCGCGCCATTGGAGCATCTCGGCGACGAGGCGTTCGCACTCGGCGAGGTTGCCGTCGCGGTGGAGGAGGACGGTGCGGAGTGCCTGGTTGAGGGTCGGATTGGCTCCGCCAAGCTGCATGAAGGTGCGGCGTGCGGCTTCGCGGTGGAGCGGGCTGGCATCGAGCACCGGAGCGAGTTGGCCGCCGGAGCCGGAGAGGACGGGAAGCGAGCGAGCGATCTCGGCGCAGACGGAATCGATGGTGCGGATGCGGAGGCGCTGCGGCTGGTTGAGGAGGTCCCAGCTGCGGGCCTGTACGGATTCGGCGAGGGTGCGGGTTGCGGCGTCGAAGTCGTTCGTGGTGGGGATGTTGCGGCTGGCAGCGTCGAGTTGGGCGAGGACACGCTCTCGTAGCTCGGAGGTGGCCTTGACGGTGAAGGTGATGGCCATGACCTGCTCAGGGTCAGTGACGCTGGAGTCGGCGAGCAGCTTGAGAAAGCGCTGGATGAGGAGGCCGGTCTTGCCGGAGCCGGCGGGTGCTTCGACGATCCACGATTGGCGGATGTCGAGGGCGGCGACGCGCTGCTGCCAGTCGGGCGGGCGACCTTCAGTGACAGGCTGCGGGGTGGGCTTTTCGACGAGGAAGAGGTTAGGCATTGTCTGCCTCGGTGTCTGTTGCTTCTGCTGCATCGTCTGCGACGGCCTGGAGGAGGGAGATGTCGAGGCGGCAGAGGATGCGCTGGCGGCAGTGTTCGCAGGTGGTGGGGAAGTTTTTAGGTCGGACGCGGATGTCGCCCTCGTGGAAATCGACGGCGAGATTGGTGAGGAAGTGCCGCCACTCGTCGATCTGTGCGGCGAGAGGCATGGTGGGGCGGGTTGGGCGGAGGAGGATTCCAGTTTGCGTCTCGTAGCCGTGGAGGGACTTACCTTCGCCGGCGCGCACCTGGGCAAAGGCTACCCCGGCTAGATTCTCGGCCGCGGAGAGGACGGCGTATAGCGGAAGCTGGGGCTCGTCGGGTCGGTCGGTGAGCCAGGATTGCGACCGGGCCTCGCCAGTCTTGTAGTCGAGGATGACGTCGCCGAACTCGGTCTCGTCGATGCGGTCGACGCGGAGGGTGAGACGCAGTGGGCCGATGCGAACGTCGGCTAATTCTGTCTCCTGAAGCTTGACGGCGAAGGGGACCTGCCGCTTCATCTCCTCGAGGAGCCATGGGTCGAGGAGCCTGAGGAGACGCTCGCGTTGGACGTCGAGGTAGGCTGCATCCCAGTCAGATATGCCCTGCGCGGTCTTGTGGAGCGCGGCCTCGATGGCCCGAGCAAGGATGGCACGGCGCTCGTCTGTGGGGAGTTCTTTGAGGCTGGGTTGGTCGTGGACCTCGCGCCAGAAATGCTGCAGCGCGATGTGGACGGTGTTGCCGCGTTCGCGGGCGTCCATGCCGGGCTCGGCGGTGTCGAGTGCGGTGGCCCAGAGACGCTGCTCGGCGAAGGCACGGAAGCCGCAGGCGGCTTGCAGCTTCAGAATGTTGGCTCCGCCTCGGATGATGTTGTCGGGCGTGGGAGGCAGGCTGTTCGCGTCGTCGATCGTCTCAAGTTGTGCGGAGGCTTGAATGGGAGCGAGGGCGGTGAGCGTCAGCGGTTCCAGGGTAAGGCTGGCGAGGGCGGGCGACGGCCGCTGATGGCCGGCGACGGACTCCTGCGCGTAGCTGAAGAGGACGATGGGAGCGCTGGTGGCGAGGCGGGCGGTGATCTGGCTGGCGCGGACGGTGTCCTCGGCTGGGCTGCTTCCGGGCATGTGGAGTTCGCGCCGGAGATGCCAGGCGAGCAGGGGATTCGAGCCGGGATGAACGGGCCAGGCGAGATCGCTGGCGCGGAGGAACCAGATAGCGTCGAAGGTCGATCCGGCGGCCTCGAGCGGGCCGAGAACCTGTACGGGCGCGTTGCGGGACTCGGGTGCGAAGAGGGTCTGGTCGGCGAGGCGAGCGAGTGTTTCGAGAGCGTCGGGAAAGGTGAGACGGACGCCTTCGAAGTCGAGGGTGGCGAGTTCGTCGAGGACGCTCTCCCACTTTCGACGAGTCTGGAACTCAAGGCTGTCGACGGTGCCCGCGGACCAGCCAGCGGCTTCGAGGAAGGCGCGGATGCTGTCGGCCCAGCCGGCTGCGGGGCGAAGCTCGGGTAAGGCGAAGGCTTCGTCGGCGATGCTGCGGCGCATGGCTTTGAGGGTGGCGATGAGTCGGGGGAGTCGGGCGCTTCGCCTGGCAGATTCGGTAAGGCGGAGCACGGCTTCGAGGGTGAGCTCGGGGCGGAGGGTGCGGACGCGGCGGAGTTCGTAGGCGTCGAACTCGGCTCGGGCGTTGGTCTCGGGGATGCTGGCAGCGAGGTAGGGGCTGAGGAGAAGCTGGCTGATGCGGTCGATTGGTAGAGCGTGGATGGTCCAGCGGAGGAGATTGAGCGCAGTGGCGACGATAGGGGTTTGGGCGAGGGGAATGCCGAGGGAGAACTCGAAGGGTGAAGGAGTTTGCGGGGCGCCGATGTCCTCGAGCTCGGGTGCGAGGGTTTGGCGCAGGACGCGGTCGATGGCGGGGCGATCGTTGCCGAGACTTGGGACGATGATGGCGATATGGTCCGCTGGATGGGCTTCGAGGTGGCGACGAATCCAGTTGGCGGCCGTCTGGAGTTCGGCTGGTTCGTCGGCTGCGGGGGCGAGATTGGCGGAGCTTGTGGGGATAGTGATGGTCAGGGGTTCTATGGGGATGCTGCGGGTCCGGAGTGCTTCGATGAGGGCTTGTTGGGCTGGTGTGGTGCCGTCGAAGCCGAGGAGCACGTAGCCGATCGAGGCTAAGGTGAGTTGGCTTGCGGCAGTGGTGAGGGTGGCTTCGAGCTGGGCTTGCGGGAGGTAGTTGTCGGTGCGGCAGCGGCGCTCGAAGGCCTGGGCCCAGCGCTGGAAGGCGCGTGTGTCGGCGCTGACTCCGGCTGTGCGGAGGCGGGATTCGCCGCGATGGGCGCAGAGGCGGGCGAAGGCGTCGGCGGCCATTTCGGCCAGCGAATCGGCGGTGCGGAGGGTGGCGGTTTCGGGGTCGGCGGCGATGATGCTGCGCCAGATGCTGTGCTCCTGCGAGCGGTTGAGGAGGAGCTTGGTGGTGTGTCCGCCGAGGAGGAGTTGCTGCCAGAGGGTTGCGGTCCATGCGTCCCAGGCGAGGATAGATGGCGGTTCCCAATGGGTGAGGTTGAGGGAACGGTTGTTGAGGTCGACGTGTTGGCGGAGCGTCCGTGCGGCGCGCTGATTGCCGGTGAGGATGGTTCGTCCGGCGGCAAGGGCTTCGACGATCTGTGCTGGAAGCAACGTGCTACCGACCATGCTTCGGTTATACGCTGGCTGGGCGTGGAAATGGTGGCTGGACGAGACTGAGCAGGAAGAGGGCTGCGGCGGCGGCGAAGGGCAGGGCGAGCGCGTACTGGAGCGAGCCGGTTCGGGTGCTGACGACTCCCATGAGCCAGGGCAGGAAGGCGGCTCCGATGGCGCTGACAGCGACGATGATTCCGGCCTGGCGCGCTGTGGGGCGATCGGCCATGAGCATGGAGAAGGTCGCGGGAAAGAAGGGCGCGAGCGAGAGGCCGAGGAGGACGGCAAAGATGGCGATTGCTGCTGCTGTGTGGGCGAGGGCGAGGGCGGCAGTGAAGGCTGCGGCGAGAGCGAGTGAGAGGCGCAGGAGGAGCTTTTCGCCCATGCGCAAGAGCAGGAGCGATGAGGCGGCGCGACCGGCTGTGAGTCCGGCAAGGAGGAGAACCATGGTGTATTCGCTGAGGGTAAGCGAGCTTGTGCCATAGCGGAGGGAGAATGTGGTGAGCCAGCCGCCGAGGCAGGTTTCGAGGCCTCCGTAGAGGATGAGGAGGGCACAGAAGTAGGCGAAGGCTGAGGCTTTGAGACCGCTGCTGTTTAGGGTCTCAGTTGCGATGAGTTCGGTTGCGGCTCCCCGGAGTTGGATGAGAAGGACGACGAGGAGCGTAGCGAAGGTGGCGGCGAAGATGCCAAGAAGCGTGCGCAGGAGGATGTGCGGTGTGAGTATAGCGGCGAGGACGGGCGAGAGCAAGGCCCCGAAGCTCCACGAGAAGTTGAGGAAGGCCAGAGCTGAGCCGCGATGCTCGGTGGCGCGACGACCGGCGAGGATGTTGATTGAGGTGATGAGCTGGCCCAATCCGTAGCCGCCGATAAAGAGGCCGAGGCAGGCTGGGAGGAGATTGGGCGAGAGGGCAAAGATGCCGAAGCCGATGGCTGACGCGGCCATTCCGAGGATCATACTGCGCTGGAGGCTCTTCGAGACGGTAACGCCGCCGAGGAAGGAGCCGTAAAACTGCGCGGAGAAGAGCAGGCCGCTTTGCGCGTCCTGCAGGTGCCACTGCCGGGCGAGGATCGGGAGGATCGGGCCAAGGATGAGGGTTCCGAGGCCGGTGAGAATGAAGGCGAGGTGCATCCAGAGCGCTGAGGGTGCGGAGCGGCGTTCGGTCGGCACCGTCGTCATGGAACCATTATCATCGACACAGAGGTGTCTCGTTGCGTCGTGTCTCGTGTGTGCTGGTGATGCTGCTGGTCGTGATGGCTGGTTGCCGTCAGAGTGGGAACAGTTCTGGTGCCGCGAAGGACTATCCGGTGAAGACGTTTCCGGTTCGCGGCACGGTGGTAGCTACGGATGCTACACATGTGACGCTTGATCATGAGGCGGTTCCCGGCTTCATGGGCGCGATGACGATGGCTTACAAGCTGAAGGATCCGAGCGTGGTGAGTGAACTGCATCCGGGCGATCGGATCTCCGCGACGATCATCGTCCAGCAGGATGCGGCTGGTTTCCTGAACCCGCAGCTCGACAGCATCGTGGTGACGGCGCAGGCAAAGCCGGACTATGTGCCGAAGGTGCAATATCATGTTCCGGCTGCGGGCGATGTCGTGCCGGAGTTCAAGCTGCTCAACCAGGGTGGGCGGACGATCGACTTTGCACAGTTCAAAGGCAAGGTGCTGCTGGCAACGTTCATCTTCACGCGATGTCAAATGGCGGATTTCTGCCCGCGCATGAGCACGAACTTTGAGGAGATCGATAAGGCGCTGGCCACTGATCCGGCGCTCTACGCGAAAACGCATCTACTGAGTATTAGCTTCGACCCTTCGTATGACACTCCTGCGGTGCTGAAGAAGTATGGTTCGGCGTATACGGGGCGGTTTGCAAAGGAGGACTTTGCCCATTGGGACTTTGCTGCTCCCTCGGAAAAAGAGTTGTCGGCGCTTACGCAGTTTTTCGATGTTGGTGTGCAGCCAGGAGATGCGCAGACGTTGACGCACTCGCTTTCGACGGTGGTGATTGGTAAGGACGGCAAAGTTGCGGCCTGGTATCCGACGAATGACTGGAAGCCGGCTGAGGTGCTTGCGGCGGTGCGGGCAGCTAGCGCTGCTTAGGCGTTCTTCGAGCTGATGGGAACACAGCTTTCGCTTTCGATCTAATTCCGGGCACAATAGGTTTTGCGGTGCTGGCCGGTTCTAGTCAAACTACGTATCTGACCAGAGTTTTCTAAGCTTTTTGAGAGGCAAATCATTCGCGCTGATGGTTCAATATATTCACCGCCATACTTTACGAGCTTTCGGCGAGTACGGACTACGCTAGCTTACTGCTGTTTTACGGCATCAGTTCTCAGTGCTGGTGTTGCATCGGCGCAGGATCTGAATCTTAGTCCAACGAGACCTACAATCGCTAATAGCGCAGCGATACAGAGTGCAGGCGTGTTGCAGGTGGAGATAGGCTATGACGCCTACCCGCAAAAAGTGCCCGGTGATCTGCAGACAGGTGCGGCTGCTTTCTACTATGCACCACTGCCCCGACTCCGGCTGGACTTTGGATGGTCACCGTTTACGCTGCAGCAACAGGAGAAGGAGACTACCCGAGGTGTAGGAACGCTTCAGATCGGAGGTAAGGTGGAGTTGAAGAAGGAAGACTACCATCGTGTTGCACCCGGCATCGCCATCCAATACGAGGCTGAACTCCCAAGTGCCTCACAGAGCGTGCTTCAGAATTACGGGCAGCAAGCCATACTGCTCCTCAATCATCACTACGGCAAGAGCGGCGACCTCGATGTGATTGTGAACGGCTCGTTGGTGCAGTCCGACTGTCAGACCCGATCCGGATGTACTTATGGTGGTCAGCAGTCACTTGCGATCAGCTATCACGTTCAGAAGCAGACGCGTATCTATGCAGAGGTGTTTGGACAGAACAACTCGGAATCCAACACTCCGCCTGGCACCTATGTCTTTGGGGGCTTCTTCCGCCAGTTCGGAGATGCTTTTGGAATCGATGGCGGTCTTCGGTTTGGCGTAAGCGATCACTCGGCGACCGTTGGTGCCACTATGGGTCTTGTCTTCGGCAGGCGGCTACGAAGAATGTAGTTGCGAATTGATGCCAGACACGATGCGTAAAGGGCTACTACTCTCTTGTGCCGACCTTATTTGCTCACGGTTGAGATGTTTAGCAAGACAGTATCAACCAGTGCAGCCTGCCGTAATTCTTTGGCAAATTCAGGCTCATCTCGCAGACAGGCAAAAGCCGCGTCGTTCTCGAGTGTGTAGGTTGTTGAAAAGCCACCTCGTCTTGCACGATGTAGCATCCGCACGGCATGTGCCGGAGCATTAACAAGCGCATAGTGTCGAGCAAAGTAGAGGAGCGCTTCAGGTTCGTCCAAGACCTCTGTGCCTTCCATGATGTCCATTGCCTGGTCAGGCTTACCCTCAAGGACCGCAAGCAGCGATGCCATGAGGCCTGACATCAGAGGTCCCAACTCTGGCTGTAAAAGCCTGGAGCGTAGTAGTGCGGCAGCGTGGTCGACCTTGCCGAGAGCTGCCCAAGCCGCAGCGTCGAGGTAAAAACCTTTGCCGGTGTTATAGGTTTCGAAGACCATGGCGTACTCTCCCAGCAGGAAGTACGTGTGCGCGACACTCGTCCTTGTCGTAGGGTCGAGCGCGATCGCCCGCTCATGGGCTGCAACCGATTCCCGAAGCAGTCCGCAGACGCGGAGTACCTGGACCAGACCGGCAAGAGTCTCTGGTTCTTCTCCGCGCTGCTTCATGCGGGACGATAGCCGAACCATCGCTTGCTCAGCACGGCCCGTATCGACCTGCAGTTGTGTAAAAAACTGATGTGCGCAGGCAAGATCGGGATCGATGGCGAATGCCCTCAGGAAGGCTGCTTCGGCAAGACTGGCGCTTGACCGTTCCCCTTTAAACTTTTCAAGTAGCCGACAGGTACGGCCGAGCCACGCCCACGCGGGCGCGTATTGCGGATCATTCGCGAGGCATATCCAAAAAAGTTCGCGCGCGTAGCGTAGGGATTCAAGAGAACGTTCCGCGGCAAGTTCTTTACCGCGAACAAAGCTGGTGTAGACGGCCTGCGTAACTCCGGGTTCGCCGCTTACCGGCAAGGTGAAGCGGTATCCATACTTAGAGACCGTCTGGACGGCATCCCGGCCAAGAAGTTTTCGCAGGCGCACGATGATGTTGGTAAGGTTCGCTTCGGTGACGTGAACTCCGGGCCAGAGTGTGTTCACCATCTCGCTTCGTGATACCAGACTGCTGTGGTTGCGCACTAACAGGCACAAGGCGTCGAAGGCTCTGGGCGGCAGCAACAGGTTCTTCGTGCCTTGGAATAGTCGACGCTCGGACTGTGAAAGCGAGAATTCACCAAATTGATAAATGCTATCTTCCGTGATTTGGTTTTCGTTTTGTTTTTTTCGCATCTTTTGTGGGCCCGCCTCGCACTGTAAGAACTTAGGATTTTCGCAGTTAGTCCACTCTACCGAATCACCGGAGTCCATATGAATGCTTTAGGCATTGAAAGTAAAGTGTTTATTGAAGAGTGTTTCAAAGCATTGTCGGGTCGGCCCAAGCCTCAGGATCTGATCGACCGGTTCGTAAGTGACCCGGCCCTTAAAGAACATATTCGTGGTGCAGAGGCCGGATTTCCCAACTATGAGTTGATCGCAGATCAGATGGTTGCTGAAGGTGACATCGTGGCTGTCCGTTGCACGATTCGTGGAGTTCACAAGGGAGTGTTTGCTGGCCTTCAGCCTACGGGAAAGCCGGTATCTTCTGAACTAATGATTTTTTACAAGATCAAAGAAGAACGCATTGCAGGGCACTGGATGCAGATCGACATGGCGTCCCTGATGAAGCAATTGACTGATTAGGGATAGAAAATGGTGACCGAACTTCTCCCTTATTCTCTCTTTGTTAGAGCTTATTGGATGAAGCGTGTGGGGTCCGTTGAGCCATTTCATCTTCGCGATACTGAAGACGGGCCGTTACCTAAGTTGATGCAGAGGCAGTTCTCAAACGGAGGAACATGCGCTTCATTCGTGAGTTGACAATAAGTTCGCTCGGTTTTCTGATTGGCCGCGCCGCAGGTAAAACACTCATCGTGTCTGCGCTTATGGTTCTGGTGGGTAGTTTACATTCAGTTGGCGTCGCACAGAGTACTTTGGAACCTGGCCTGGCAGCCCCCCTGCAGTATGTAACAGGTGCGACCTCGGAAGCATCGTTGATTCCGGTCACTGCCGATTTTAATGGTGACGGGGTTACTGACATAGCCGTGACGAACCTAACCAATTCCTCTGTCAGCATTCTGTTTGGATTAAGCAATGGGTCGTTTCAAGCACCAGTGAACTACATGGTGGGTTATGGCCCTTATGGGATTGCGGCGGCAGACTTGAACGGGGATGGTAAGCCGGATCTTGCCGTTGTCAACGGCGGAGATGGGACCGTAAGTATTCTGTTAAATCAGGGTGGCGGAGTGTTTCAGTCGTCACCTACGCATACGTATAGCGTCGGCAAAGTGCCTTATGGGGTTTCGGCGGGCGACTTCAACAAAGATGGTTTCCTGGACCTCGTTGTGACGAATAACAGCGACAAGACCCTGAGCGTACTTCCAGGTAAGGGTGATGGCACTTTTGGAGTGGCGTCAACCTATGCGACGGGCGACTATCCGATCGGCACCGCAGTTGGTGACCTGAATAACGATGGATTTCCTGACATCGTAGTCTGGAATGTCAGGGCGAACACTGTGGGAGTGTTTCTCAACGACACTCACGGGCAGTTCTTGCCACAGACTACGTACGCGACCGGGGTCGACCCCTATGGTGTAGCTATCGGTGACTTCAACGGTGACGGGTCAAATGACCTGGCCGTGGCTAATCTCGGCGCTAATACCGTCAGTGTGCTTCTGAATAACGGGACTGGAGCATTTTTGCCGCAGGTTTCTTACTCCGCAAACACGGAACCCAGTTCAATATTGGCGAGAGATATGAATGGCGACGGTATCCAGGACCTGATCGTCACAAATTTCGCTAACTCAGCGATCGGAATACTCCTGGGTCGGCGAGACGGTACGTTCCTGCCTGTGAGCGCCTACCAGGCTGCGGCTGCACCCTATGCAGCAGTGGTTGGGGATTTCAACGGAGATGGTCGGCAGGATGTGGCTACTACCAGCTTCTCGACGAAGTACCTATCGGTCGAACTCCAAACTTCCTTCGGACCGGCCACAAAGCTCGGATTTCTTACTCAACCTTCAAGCGCACCGGTGGGTGGTTCGATCGGAACTGTATCGGTTGCGATCGAGGACGCGGCTGGCAACACCGTTACGAGCATCAACGGCACCAAGAACGTAACGTTGACGTTGGTATCCAACCCGGCGGGAGCAATGTTTTTGAATGAGACTCATTCAGGAAGCGCCGTCGGTGGTGTCTTTACCATTTCTGGTCTGAGCATTAACGAAGCTGGAACCAATGACACAATTGTTGCATCAGCCACTTCGCTTACATCTGCCAGCAGCAATCCTTTCAATATCACCGCTGCGACCCAGACTACGAAGCCAACTCATAGGAAGTAGCTGGAGGACGAGTTCATCGCCGGTGGTTGCATTTTGTTTAGCTGCAAGAGCTGCCCTTATGCGAAAGGTGCGGCCGCTCCGTTAGACTGGAAGTTCCAGTATCGGACGCCGCATGCCAGTCGCAATCATTCTTCAGCCAAGCCCGGACGCTGCCGCCCTCCTCAACAAGCGCGAGCAACTTGCCACCCTTCGCACGACGCTCGCCGAGCACGAGTCTGAACTCGCGCAGCTTCGCGCCCGGCTTAAGACCTTCGAGGGCCGCTATCTTCGTCAGATCGGCATTCTCTATGCGGAGCTTGACGAACTTGAAGCACAGATCGCCGAGCGCGAGGTTGACCTCTACGACTCTGAGTCTGCCCGCCGCCACGCCGTGGAGAGCCGGGTGCGTGCGCAGGAGACCCATGATGCGGCTTTTGGTGAGGCGCGCGAGGCGGAGGAGTTCGACCCGCCGCCCAGCCTCAAGACTCTCTTCCGCGATGTCGCCAAGCGTATTCACCCCGACTTCGCGCGTGACGAGGCTGAGCAGAAGCACTTTACACTGCTTATGGCTCGCGCCAACCAGGCCTACAGCCGCGGCGACTCCGAAACGCTGCAGCGTCTCCTCGACGATTATCGCGAGATCAACGCCACCGTTCTTGGAGAGGACATGGCGGCGGAGCTTATCCGGATCACCCGCCAGATACAGCATGCGGAGCGCGACGTAGCCGCTCTCCATGTTGAGCGGTACACGCTGCTCTCCGGCGAGATAGCTCAATTGCATCTCGACGCTGAGATCGCTGCCCGCGAACATCGCGACCTTCTCACAGAGCTGGCTACCAGCCTCGGCGAGCAGATCGCTGAGGCCCGGCGTCGTTTTGAGCTCATCGACCGCCAGATCAGTGCCCATGGACGATAAGGTCAAGGCCGGTCTAAAGCACATCCCTGGCGGTTCTGCGCTGTCACTTCATTCCACGCGGTCCAGCATCATTGCCCGTGGCCGACGCGATGCCGCTAACGCAGCCTCGAATCCGTACTACCGGCAGGCCGTTACGGACTACAGCACTCGCAACTTTACGGAAGCCGCAGCCAGCTTCCGTCTCGCCGCGGAGCAAGGCCACGCCGAATCACAATATCTCCTCAGCACCATGTATGACGCCGGTGAAGGTTTGCCGCAGGATGACGTCCAGGCTGCCCACTGGGAGCGAAAGGCTGCCGAACAGGGCCACGCTTTTGCGCAGGCCAATCTGAGCTTCCGCTACTACGCAACCGGAGACTATCCTGAAGCTTTTGCGTGGTGCCAGCGGGCCGCCTACAGCAATCTTGCCTGGGCGCAGTACAACCTCGGCTTGATGTATCGCAAGGGGGAAGGAGTCCTGCAAAGCGATGCCGATGCTGCTTATTGGTATCGGCTGGCCGCTATACAGGACTTTCCGGAAGCACAGCAGAAGTTAGCCGACCTTTACTACATTGGTCACGGCGTTCCGCTCAGCTATACACAGGCAGCCGGCTGGTATCGTAAGGCCGCTGATCAGGGTAATGCCGAGGCTCAATTTCAACTCGGCCATCTCTATGCGTTCGGCCAGGGCTTGGAGCATGACTATACGCTGTCCCGCCACTGGACACGGCAAGCTGCTCTTCAAGGCCATGAGCAGGCGGTGGGCGAACTGAAGCGCCGCGAGTACCGCGACCCGTAGTTGGAGCAGATCGAAATACTCAGTTGGAATAGCCGTGTACACTTCACTTGCCCGAACGGTCAACCATTCTGATTGACGTTGATTGATTTGAATGATGGTGAATGGAGAATTATGCGCCCGCATTTCCTGATTGTCCCGGTGCTTTTTGCCGCTTCTTGCGTTTGCATTACGGCGGTTGGTGGTGCCCAGAGTCAGGTGGTAATGAATCGTGATGGCGCGGCGGTGGTGCTGGAGGCGTATGGGCCGAATATTGTTCGGGTGACGTTGAGCCTGTTGAAGGATGAGGCGTTGGCCGGTCCGGGATATGGGTTTGTGGCGAAGTCGAATGCGGCTGGATGGCGCCATGAGACTACTGCTGAGGGCGATACATACGTTTCGGCCAGAATGAAGGTTTTTGTTGCGGCTACACCGCCTCCGCGACCGAGGCCGAAGAACTATGTGGAGGGTACAGAGAAGTACTTCAGCGGTTCGGCCCCGGGAACGAATATACGGATTACAGGTGCGGATGGCTCACCGCTACTGGATATGCAGGGCTGGGAGATGGCTGTCCTGAACAACAAGGACGGCAATACGCAGCTCGAACATGATCGGCGACCGAGTGATAAGCCGTTCTACGAGGTTGGTGCTACGTTCGCTTCGCCGAGTGATGAGCACTACTACGGCTTAGGGCAGAACCAGGATGGGACGCTCGATCATCGCGGGCATAAGGTGGAGTGTCAGGCGGACTATAACGCTACGGCGGGAGCTAGTTTCTGTGTGCCATTGCTGGTGACTAACAAAGGCTACGGGCTGCTATGGGATAACGCGTCGAAGACTACGATTGCGCCGGGGTTTAACGAGCGAACACAGTGGACTTCACAGGTAGGGCAGCGAGTGTCATTTTTCGTGATTGCAGGCAAGACTTCGGATGAGATCTATGGTGGTTACAAACTGCTGACGGGTGACACGCCGATGCTGCCGAAGGCGGCCTATGGGTTTATACAGTGCAAGCAACGGTATGTGACGCAGGAGGAGATGCTGGCGGTGGCGAAGGGGTATCGCGACCGGCATCTTCCTCTTGATGTGATTGTGCTCGATTGGTTTTACTACACGGGCATGGGGCAGATGGACTTCATCACATCTCGGTGGCCCGATCCGGCTGCTATGAACAAGCAGTTGCATGCGCAGAATATCGACACGATGATCAGCGTGTGGCCGCGATTCGAGAAGGGGACGCGATACTACGAGGAGGTAAAGGCGAAGGGATGGTTCGAGGCGAAGGCCGATGGGACCCCTACGGATGGCCTGCCGTATGACAAGGCGGGATCGGATATCGATACCACGAATCCAGATGCGGCTAAGTGGTACTGGGGAACGGTGCGGGACCAGATTCTGAGCAAGGGATTTGACTCGCTCTGGGCGGATGAGACGGAGCCCGATCTGCCTCCGAATGGGAGCTACTTCAAGGTTGGACCGGGGACGCTGTTCTTCAATGTGTATCCGCTATTTCATACGGCGGCTCTGTATGACGGGATACGGAAGGACTTGCCGGAGCGGCGTGCACTGATCATGTCGCGGGATGCGTATACGGGAGCGCAGCATAACGGGACGATCTTCTGGTCGTCGGATATCTTTCCGACCTGGGATACGTTGACACGCCAGATTCCTACAGGCCTGAATGTGACGGCTTCGGGGATTGCGTACTGGGGGAACGATATCGGGGCTTGGCAGTATCTGCCTGCTGTTCATAAGGCGGAGCGGCCGGTGTTGATCGATCCCAGCGATGCGCGCGACAACGTGCAAGGATACGACGACTATCCGGAACTGTATGTGCGGTGGTTCGAGTACGGAGCGTTCCTGCCGACGTTTCGGACACATGGCTCGCGGACGTACAACGAAGTTTGGAGCTACGGGAAGCAGGCTGAGCCCATCCTGAGTAAGTATCTGCGGTTACGGTATGAGTTGATGCCTTATATCTACTCGCTTGGCTATTCGACACATCAGACGGGTGCACCATTTATGCGGCCGCTCTGGATGGACTTCGCAAACGATGCGAAGGTGGCTGACACTCGCGATGAGTATATGTTCGGGCCGGCCTTTCTTGTGGCTCCGGTGACGGAGCAGGGGCAGACGAAGAAGAGCGTGTACCTTCCTGCTGGGACGGCTTGGTACAGCTATTGGACGGGCGAGAAGTTTGCTGGCGGACAGACAATCGAGGTGAATGCGCCGATCGATACGCTGCCGCTCTTTGTGAAGGCTGGATCGATTGTTCCACTAGGGACGGTGGTTGAAAGTACGAAGGAGAAGCAGGGAATCGCGCATGTGCGGGTGTATTCGGGCGCGAGCGGCGACTTCACGCTTTACAACGATGATGGCAAGACTTACGCGTATGAAAAGGGCGAGAGCCAGATTACGCGCATCCATTGGGACGATGCAGCGGGCAAGCTAAGCCAGAGCGGAGCCAAGGCGTGGAGTGGTAAGGTGCTTGAGGTGGTGAAGGGACATTGATTCGATGGCTCCGGGATTAGGCGGAGGTGTCGCGGTGCGCGAAGCCGGGGTGTTGAGGTCTGGCTGGCCAGGTTCGGGTGTGGGCGTTGTGGGGGGTGGAACGTCCGGCTGGTCGGGAATGTCTGGGGGCAGAGTGGTGGTCTTCATGGAGGCGAGGATGGTCAGGTCGTGTTGGACCTCAGCCCAGCGCTTGGGGTTCTTCTTAGTGACGATTGGCGCACTGGGGTCTGCATAGTACTCTGCGATGTCTGTTTTGATGCCGGGTGGGATGGGGCGGTCGGGAGTGCTGGTGAGTTCACGCAGTAGCTTGGCGTAGGTGTCATCGGTGAGACGATAGCCGCCGGGTTTGACCTTCGCGCCAGTGTCCAGGTCGCGGTTGGGGATTGCGTGATCTGCAGTGCCTACGCGGGTTAGCTGGTGACGGAGTTCGATGATGCTGAGATTGAAGCTACGAACGTAATCATCCTCGGTGATGGAAGTTGGACCCTTGATGGCGAGCAACTTGAGAGGACCGAACTTGGGAACGACATAGATGAAGCCTGCGAGGGAGTAGGTTCCGATGCCGGGCTTCTTACGATATTGATCCCAGCCATTTTCGAAGTCGGCCTGGGCGAGTTGTTTTTTAAGGAGGTCAATCTCTGGCCCGGGAGAGTCGATGGGGAAGCTCTTGCGATGGAGGACGGTCTCTGCAAATGCGACGCGCGGCAGAAGGCTGCGGACGGCGAAGCGGTAGCCACTCAGGCTGAGACGGCGACGGCCTGAGGCGTACTCGCCGCCGATGCCGTAGGTTTCGTAGTAGGCGGTGGCTAATTGCTTCACGGGCACAGCGAGGCCTATGTGCTTGAGGTAGGCTGCGGGTGCGAAGCGGTGGTTGGCTATTTCGTTAATGTCGAAGGCAAACTCGGTCTGGACGTGGGGATGCTCGGCCTGTGCGTAGTTGACCACCGGGCCATAACGGGCGGCAAGCTTTGGAAACTCAAGGGGGACGGCAACGTTGGTCGCGTCAGGATGGCCGATGACATCGCCGACGTAATGGGAGAGTGCGCCGATGGCGAAGGCGAGTTCGTTGGCGTTATGAGCGTTTCGGAAGAGCGCGGTAATGAAGTCGCCGGAACGGACGTAGTGCGTGAGGTCGGAGAAGAATTTGTCGCCACCGGGATAGTAGCCAACATCCTGGATGGCTGACCCGCCATAGGCGTAGGCGTGAGCCGTAAGCACTTCCGCGCGCGTGAGCTTTGGGTACCTTTGCAATAGGAGAGGCCGGATCGAAGCCTTCCAGGTGAGGTCGATGAGTTGCTCGTGGGTGAGAAACGAGTAGCCTGACGCTTCTCTTGAAGGAGTGACCGTCAATGCCAGCAGAGTTAGTGCTAAGACGCGAACGTAGCTGCCAACTGCGAGACGCTTGATCAGTCGGGCTGCTGATCGTATGGACGAGATCGCCAACGGATCGTCTTTGTAGAAGGTCTGCATCGGTTCCGCTTCTGCTCGCGTCCTGGATTAAGCGACTGCACCAAGATACGGTATGGTGCAGTCGATGGATTTGACAAGCTCTATGCGTCTGGCTTTGCTGCGTCGCTGAACAGCATGAGAGAACGACCGCCTACGATGGTTTTTTTCCCCGTATTTGCGTGGCCGAATGGGTTGTCAATATCTTCCGTATCGATAACCCGGCACCACTTTCCGCCAGTAGGTGAAGGGGGAAGGACGAACTCTACGCCATCCGGAGCTGCGTTGATGACCATAAAGAAGCTATCGTCGGTAACAGGACGGCCCTCGTCGTCGGTGACTTGCAGAGTCTGTCCGTTCAGGAGAACCCCTATGGATTTGTTCCATACCGTGTCCCAGACGTTGTCGGGAACCTGGTTGCCGTCCGTGTTGAACCAGGCAATATCCTGCTCGACGATGCTCTTGCCTTCTTGGTGTATCGTGCGGTCCTGGAAGAACTTGCGACGGTGCAGATTGGGATGAGCAAGGCGGTAGTGGATGAGTTCACTCGTAAAGTCGCGGAGACGTTTACGGGGCGCGTCGAGGTCCCAGTCGAACCAGGTGAGTTCGTTGTCCTGGCAGTAGCAGTTGTTGTTGCCTCGCTGGGAGCGAGCCACCTCGTCGCCTCCAGCAATCATTGGAACACCTTGAGAGAGCATCAGCGTGGACAGGAAGTTGCGGGTTTGCCGTTCGCGAAGATTGTTGATGGCCGGATCGTCGGTCGGGCCCTCGGCTCCCATATTCCAGGAGTCGTTGTCGTTGGCACCGTCATTGTTGTCGTCCCCGTTCGCCTCATTATGCTTCTCGTTGTAGCTGACGAGGTCGTCGAGGGTGAAGCCGTCGTGGGCGGTGATGAAGTTGATGCTGGCGTAAGGCTTGCGGCCATCATACTGATAGAGGTCGCTTGAACCTGTGAGGCGGTTGGCAAAGTCGGAGAGTTGGCCTTCGTCACCCTTCCAGAAGCGGCGAACTGTGTCGCGATACTTGCCGTTCCACTCGGCCCAGAGAACGGGAAAGTTGCCGACCTGATAGCCGCCGTCACCAACATCCCATGGCTCGGCGATGAGCTTGATGTCGGCCAGGGTTGGATCCTGGTGAATGGTGTCGAAGAAGGAGGAGAGCTTCGAGACGTCGTGCAGTTCGCGGGCCAGGGTGGAGGCGAGATCGAAGCGGAAGCCGTCGACGTGCATCTCGGTGACCCAGTAGCGGAGCGAGTCCATGAGCATCTTGAGGACCTGCGGGTTGCGGACGTTGAGGGTGTTGCCCGTCCCGGTGTAGTCCATGTAATGGCGTGCGTCGCCTTCCATGAGGCGATAGTAGGTGGTGTTACAGACGCCCTTCCAACAGAGATTGGGGCCACGCTCGTTACCTTCGCAGGTGTGGTTGTAGACCACGTCGAGGATGACCTCGATGCCTGCGGCGTGGAAGCATTTGACCATCTCTTTGAACTCGTTGACCTGACCGCCGGTGTCGCCGCATGAGCTATAACGGGCCATGGGGGCGAAGTAGCCGAGAGTGTTATAGCCCCAGTAGTCAACGAGGTCTTTGTCGACAAGATGGCCTTCGTCAATGAAGTGGTGGATGGGCAGGAGTTCGACCGCGGTAATGCCGAGCTTTTTGAAGTAGTTGATGCTGGACTCGTGGGCGAGGCCAGCGTAGGTGCCGCGGAGCTTCTCGGGCACCATGGGATTGCGGATGCTGAAACCCTTGACGTGAACTTCGTAGATGACTGAGTCGGCAAGAGGAGTCTCGGGCGGGCAATCCTCACCCCAGTCGAACTTGCTGTCGACGACTACGGAGCGGGGAACACCGGCGGCGCTATCCTGCGTGTCGATTTTGAGGTCGTCGCCCGAGGCTACGTCATAGGCGTAGATCGGGGCTTTCCAATCGACGTTGCCGGAGATCGCTTCGGCGTACGGGTCTACAAGGAGCTTGGCATAGTTGAAGCGATGACCGATTTCTGGTTCCCATGGTCCGTCAACGCGATAACCGTAGAGTTGGCCGGGCTTGATGTCGCGGATGAGGCCGTGCCAGACGAAAGCGGTGCGTTCGCGGAGGGTAATACAGTCAGTTTGTTTGCCATCTTTGTCGAAGAAGCAGATGTCGACCTTGGTAGCGCCTTCGGAGAATAGCGCGAAATTAGTACCTTTGCTGGAGACAGTGGCACCGAGCGGATAGGGGCGACCTGGTAAAAGTGTGCGGCTCATTTTTTCTTGGATGCAGAAATGCTCGTCAAGTTGGAGGTTGAAGCGATCGTCTGTGGAATAAGCGGCTTCGCAGCATCAGCGTGAGGTGTAGTCCGTCTCGAACGTGGGGCCGAAGTAGCAGCGCTCCACGAGCATGCAATAGATGTGCTCGAGGGCTATATGCGACTCCTGAATGTTCATGGTGACGTCGGAGGGAATGATAACGTTGTGGTCGCAAATATCGAGCATCTTACCGCCGCCATTGCCGGTGAAACCGACGGTTGTGATGCCCATCTCGCGGGCGAGGTGCAGCGCTTTGATGATGTTCTTTGAGTTTCCCGAGGTGGAAATGCCGAGAAAGATGTCTCCCGGCTGACCGAGTGCTTCAATCTGGCGCGCGAAAACGTCGTCGTAGCCGAAGTCGTTGCCGATCGCCGTGATGATCGAGGAGTCGACCGTGAGCGCGACGGCGCGTAAGGCTGGCCGATTGACGGTGAGGCGGGCGACAAACTCAGCGACGAGGTGCTGGGCGTCGGCAGCGGAGCCACCATTACCGGCAATCATGAGTTTGCGTCCGTCAAGCATAGCTTTGGCGGTGATTTCAGCGATCGTGACGATGGTGTCGGTGATCTGCGGATCGGCGAGGACCGACTGCATGGTGGCGATCGACTGGGCAAGCTGCTTCTGGACGATGTGCTTCATGAAAAACTCCGGGGGAGGAAGGTGTGGCACCGTGCTGGGTCGGTCCAATCAATCAGAACCTTTCCAGTATAAGGGTTGCGTTGGCTGAGGCTTGCGATGTCGTTAGTATGGCGTGAGGTGATACGCATGATAGTGGGCGAACGGTGTTTGCGTTGGGCGATGGTGTGCCTGATGGGTATTTCAATAAGCGCGGCGGTTGGTGGCAAGATGTCTGCACAGAGTACAGAGCTACTCTGGCCGGATGGTGCTCCAGGTGCGTTGGGAACGGCCGACGAGGACAAGCCAACGCTGACGGTGTTTCTGCCGACCGTGCCAAATGCTACGAAGACGGGAGTTATTGTCGCTCCGGGTGGAGGATACGTGCATCTTGCGATGGACTATGAAGGCTTTGCCGTGGCGCGTTGGCTGAATGAGCGCGGCGTGGCGGCGTTCGTCTTGACGTACCGGCTTGGACCGAAGTACCACCATCCGATCGAGTTGAAGGACGCGCAGCGAGCGATTCGGACGGTACGGGCAAACGCAACACAATATGGAATCACGACCGATCATGTGGGAGTGATGGGCTTTTCCGCTGGAGGCCATCTCACGGCCACTGCCGGCACGAAGTACGACGATGGACATGCTGGGTCTCAGGACGTTGTGGAACGGCAGGGAAGTCGACCGGATTTCCTGATCCTTGCCTATCCCGTGATCACGTTCAAGCCGCCTTACGTTCATGGTGGATCGAAGAAGTATTTACTGGGCGATCATCCTGCCCCTGCGCTCGTACAGTCGCTGTCAGCGGAGACGCAGGTCAATGCGAGGACGCCGCCGACTTTCATCTTTTCGACGACCGATGACGGGACAGTGCCGGTGATGAACAGCGTCCTCTTCTATCAAGCGCTGGTCGCTGCGAAGGTCCCAGCGGAGATGCACCTGTTCCAGCATGGGGCTCATGGAGCGGGTCTTGCCCCGGCTAATCCGGCTCTGAGCATCTGGCCGGACCTGCTGATCAAGTGGATGCGGGAGCGAGGATATGCTGCACCGCTGGTGCCCTGAGGCGTGCCGCAAATACTTACGAATTCCTTATGAATTTTTGTGTACAGTAGGGTCATCGTAGCGATTTGAAATGATCTGGCTGAGCGACTAAGCTGCCTTTCACCATGGGCTTGCCCGACGTCGATTCGGAACAACTGGCTCTCGAACCTGGCAAGATGCGATCTGCATATCTTTGAAATGGGTGATATAAGCATGGCTGTTCTGCTCTCTTTTGGAGTTCGTTGTCGTCGCACCGTACTGATGCTGGTTGCTGTAGTGATGCTGTTTGGGATGACCTGTTCGATGGCGCTCGCGCAGACGGCAGCGACTTCCCAGACGGACCGGATCGCGGTGCTTGAAAAGCAGGCAAGCGACAATGCCACGGCAATCGCGGCGGCGCAGACGGCAGGCGATAACGGATGGATGCTGGTGTCGGCAGCCCTTGTCCTGATGATGAGCGGGCCGGGACTGGCGCTCTTCTATGGCGGCCTGGTGCGCAAGAAGAACATCCTCGGCACGATGATGCAGACCTTCGCGATGATGGCCGTAATCACGGTGCTTTGGGGGCTGGTCACCTACTCCCTGGCGTTTGGGACTGGCAATGCCTTCATCGGCGGACTGCATAATGCCTTCTTGCATGGCGTCGGTCTGATGCCCGACAAGGATTATGCGGCAACGATTCCGCTACAGACCTTCATGGTCTACCAATTGATGTTCGCGATTATCACGCCGGCGCTGATTACGGGTGCGTTTGCCGAAAGAATGAAGTTTTCCGCGATGCTGGTGTTTATGGTGCTCTGGGCGTTCATTGTGTACAGCCCAATGGCGCATATGGTCTGGGGCAAGGGTGGGTTTCTGAATGCCGCCCTAGGCGGAAGGTTTCCTTGCCTTGATTTTGCTGGAGGGACGGTTGTCCACGTAACTTCGGGAGTGTCGGCGCTGGTGACTGCGCTCTATCTTGGCAAAAGGCTCGGTTATCCCAAAGTTCCTATGCCGCCCCATTCGGTGGTGCTCAGCTTCATCGGAGCCTGCCTTCTGTGGGTTGGCTGGTTTGGGTTCAACGCCGGAAGCGCACTTGGCGCTGGTCCCCTGGCGACCTCGGCCTTCGTGGCGACGCACTTTGCTGCTGCTGCTGCGGCGATCGGCTGGGGTGCGGCGGAGTGGCTGCGCCAAGGTAAGGTTTCGGCACTCGGAGCAATTTCGGGCGCGGTTGCCGGGCTGGTTGGCATTACACCGGCAGCCGGGTTTGTGACGCCAATGTCGGCGTTATGGATTGGGCTGATCGTCGGAGTGTGCTGCTACCTGATGGTCGTAAAGGTAAAGGCTGCTTTCGGCTATGACGATTCGCTCGATGCGTTTGGTGTACACGGTGCCGGTGGAACGATCGGTGCAATTCTCACAGGCGTGTTCGCGAACAGCGCGATCAACCCGATCTTTGGAGCGGGCAAGGCGACGGGTCTGCTTGAGGGCAATGGGCACCAGGTCTTGAACCAGCTTGTCGGGATAGCGATTGCGTGGACTGTTTCGATTGTTGGAACGCTTATCATTCTGTTTGTAGTCGATAAGGTTATCGGTTTGCGGGTCAGTGAAGAGGATGAGCGCGAGGGCCTCGATCTTTCGCAGCATGGTGAAGAAGGCTACGACTGGGCGCACTGATTCTTCATCTAACCTGGTAATACCAGACGAACGAGTAGCGAGAGGCGAAAACAAGATGCAGAAGATTGAAGCGGTCATTCAGCCGTCGAAGCTGGACGCGGTTAAGGATGCGTTGGTCGAGATCGGAGTTTCGGGTATAACGATCCTCGAGGCACGGGGCCATGGTCGTCAAAAGGGCCATACGGAGTTCTACCGCGGACGCGAGTATTCGGTTGACCTGTTGCCGAAGGTCAAGCTGGAACTGGTGGTTTCGGACGAGATGCTCGAAGCTGCAATCCAGGCAATTATCACGACGGCTCGGACGGGAACGATTGGTGACGGCAAGATCTTCGTCTCGAAGATCGACGAGGCGATTCGTATCCGAAATGACGAGCGGGGCGAGATTGCCCTTTAGCTGCCAGTCGTCATGTGATTATCTGTAGTACGGTTTCGTGGATGACTGGCTGTATGCTGTAGGTTCTTCACGACAAATTGATGCAGGCAAACGAAGAGCCCCAGATCGGAATGCGTGGCCAGTACCAGCGGAGAATGCTGGAGATTCGTGGTGCCTTTGAGGCTGGAGCCTCAGGGAGTGAGACGATTGCTGCGCGGTCACTCGCAATTGATGGCCTGGTGCAGATATTATGGCAGCAAGCCATTGAGGCGAACGGGCGATTGGCCTCCGGTATAGCTGTGCTTGCCGTTGGCGGTTACGGCCGAAAGGAACTCTTTCCCTATTCCGACGTGGACCTGCTCTTCCTACTCGATGGAAAGGTGCTGGAGAAGGATGTCAAGGACTCCATCCGTCGGGTTAGCCAGGAGCTTTGGGACTGTGGGATTCGGGTTTCCCCGACCACACGAAAAGCCGCTGAGTGTGACAAGTTTGACCCGGATGTAGCTGAATTCACGCTGTCGTTGCTGGATCATCGCCTCATCGCGGGAGACGCTCTGTTGCACAACCAGGTGCTGTATCAGGCTTTGCCGAAGCTGCTCCGTCGAGAGAACAAGGCGATCCTGGCACGCCTCGTCGAGGTAACGCGTGCTCGGCATGCAAAGTATGGCGACACTCTCTTCCATCTTGAGCCGAACATCAAGGATTGTCCGGGCGGTCTGCGGGATGTTCATGTTTGTGGATGGATCGTGATGCTGCGTGCGGCAGAGAAGAATGCTTCGGCAATGGTTCCAGCGACAGGCTCCGCTATCGAAGAGGAGTTTCGGCAGGCGATTGAGTTTCTTTATCGCGTTCGTTGTTTCCTGCACTATCGTCACGAGCGGGACGACAATACTCTGGACTGGCAGGCGCAGGACTCGGCGGCGGCATCGGCGATTGGATTTCATCGTGCAGGCGCCGAGACCGATGGCGGAGCAGATGCAGCGTATTGGATGCGGCTTTACTTCCGGCACGCACGCAGCGTGGAACGGCGAGTAGAGCAGATGCTGAACTCCGTAACAGCGTCGAACGGTCGGGCGAGCGGGTTGCAAGCGTTCAAGTTTCGTCGCTCTGCGGAGCCATCGGGTCATGGATACCGGCTGGAAAAGGGGCGCGTGGTCCTCGAGGCGGCCTCGGAGGGAACTAATCCTGCCCACGATCCCTATGTCGTACTGCATGCGTTTGCGGCTCTCTCGAACGCTGGCGGTGTTCTGGGACAGGAGTCTGAGGAGCGGCTTTCACAAGCTTTGCCATTGCTTTCAGCACAACTCGAAGAGGGCGCGGCCCTATGGCATCCGCTGCGTGGCATCCTGACCGGACACTATGCTGGCGGCACCTTGCGAGCCATGCATGCGCTCGGGATACTTGAGCTGCTAGTCCCTGAGTTTCACGGTATTGACGCGCTGGTGATCCGCGACGCTTATCACCGCTACACGGTAGACGAACACACATTTGTCGTCATTGACACGCTGCACCATCTTGAAGATCCGCAGAAAGGACCGCTTTCGGAGTGGACGGCAAAGTTCAGCGCGATTTTGCGTGATATCCCCCATCCGGAGCTTCTGTACCTCGGCGCTTTGCTGCACGATACTGGCAAGGGACGTAGCTCCGGCGAGCACTCCAAGGAGAGTGCACGATTGGCACGGAGCGTGCTGGACCGACTGGATCTCGACACTTATGAGAGCGGACTGGTGATCAGCCTCATCGAGAATCATCTCGAAATGTCTGCTGCACTGCGACGGGACATCTTCGATGCGGAGACAGTTCGTGCGTTCGCTGGCAAGGTAATGACGCCTGAGGCGCTGCGTATGTTGACGCTCTTCACCTACGCCGACATCAATGCGGTCCATCCTGATGCATTAACGCCATGGAAGGCCGAGAATATCTGGCGACTATATATGGCCGCGTCGAACTACCTGGACCGCAATGTGGACGATGAGCGCGTGAGCGCCCATACAGAGAGTGAACTGGTGCATCGCGTTGCTGCGCTGCTTCCGGTACGACGCGCAGAGATAGCAGCGTATCTGGAGGGATTTCCCGAACGATACCTGCGGACAAGGACGCCCGAGCAGGTCCGGAATCACTTCGAAATGACGACCAGATTTGCCCAGGACGCGTTTCAGCTTGAGCTCCGACATTCGCCGGGGATGAGCGAGTTGACCTTGGTAACCCAGGATCGTCCGCAGCTCTTTGCCACCATGGCCGGTGCGCTGGCAGCGTGGGGGATGAACATCGTCACTGCAGATGCATTCTCAAATCGGCAAGGCATTGTCGTCGATAGTTTCGTCTTTACGGATACGTTCCGCACGCTTGAAATGAATGCCTCCGAGCATACCGTGTTCGTAAAGAGCGTCCATGATGTGGTGACGGGCGCGATGTCCCTCGACAGGCTTCTGAGTGGAAGGAGACGCACGAAGCGCAGGATGCCAAAGCTTGTGGTGCAGCAGAAGGTCGACTTTGATGAGCAAGCGTCTTCGCATAGCACCTTGCTACAGGTGATAGCACAGGATGTACCAGGATTGTTGCGGGCGTTGAGCCTTACCCTTGCCGCTCATGGTTGCAACATCGAAGTCGCGCTGGTGGATACGGAAGGCGAGACGGCGATCGACGTGTTTTATCTCACCCAGAGCGGCTCGAAGCTGGAGCGAGCCGATCAGCAGAATCTTCAACTCGCACTCATGGAAGCAATTCGGGAGAACGCCCAGTGACGATAGCGCATGGACAATGTTAACGGATTCGATAACTTTCGGGCTGAGAAGCTGTTGATTCTTATCGACAAACAACCATGTCACACAAAAGTACATCAGTAAGGTAAGGCCGGAGTTTTTCCAGCTGTATTCCCCACAAACAGTTCTATAGTGATTCTATGAGTACTTCTGCAAGTGAAACTTCGAGCAATGGGCGACCAACGTCGGGGCCGGCGAAGAACGATCGATATTTATTTGGAACACTCGATAGCTTCGGTAAGAATCAAGAGAAGCTCCAAGAAGTCAATTGGGGTTATGACCAGCCTGAGGGGATTGTTCTGGCGTCCCTTGATGCCGCAGTCAATTGGGTTCGAAAAAATTCAATCTGGCCGATGACCTTCGGGCTTGCGTGCTGTGCTATCGAGATGATGTCGATGGGCGGTTCTCGCTATGACATCGCTCGGTTTGGAGCTGAGGTCTTTCGCCCCTCGCCGCGACAGAGCGACCTTATGATTATTGCGGGTCGGGTTTCTCAGAAGATGGCTCCAGTCATCCGTCGTCTGTATGAGCAGATGCCTGAACCGAAGTGGGTAATTTCTATGGGCGCATGCGCCACATCTGGCGGAGTTTTCAATAACTACGCGTTGCTGCAGGGTGTAAATCAGGTCATTCCGGTCGATATTTACGTGCCAGGATGTCCTCCTCGACCCGAGCAGTTGTTGTACGCAATTACTCTTTTGCAAGAGAAGATACAGCAGGAGCGGGGCACGCTTCGCAAGACATTGAATTTGGAGTAGCCGTAGCAAGGCACTAGGCTGTACAGTTGCTTCGAAGAGCAGTTCGAAAAGTTGACGTAGTTGGTCAATATTTCGCGTTTATTGAGCCGCGGTGGCATTTTGTTCGTCAGAGTGGATGGATGCTGCGGTAAACTTTAGTGCAGCAGATGAAAATAGCGCGGGGCTGAATCAGTACCCGTGGACGTAACAATTTCAGTGGAGGACAGTCGAATGGTTTATCGCCCGTTACACAATTTTGGCCGGTTTGTACTGGCTGCATGTGCAGTCAGCCTAGGAGCAGCAAGCCTTGGTGCACAGACTACCCCCAGCACAACCGCCCCGGTAGGGCCTAACCTTTCGCGCGTCGACGTATTCCTTGGCTACTCCTACTACGGAGCACATGGAATGGTGAAGCCCGCGGGCATCGCTTACTCGTCCGTAGACTATGGCGGCATTCTGAGCGGTGCTTATTACTTCAACAAGTATGTTGGTATGGAAGTAACACTCGTTGCACACCCCGACGGCAACAACGATCAGCTTTACACTGGTTCCGCCGGCCCGATCTTCCGTGCACACATGCAGAACTACACTCTCTTCGCACATGCGAACGCGGGTGGCGTCTACATCGGTGGTCCGAACCACAACGACGAGTCCGGCGGTCCGACGCCTGTTTATTACAATCCCAACACCTGGGGCCCGACGCTGGCAGTCGGAGGCGGCATGGACTACGACCTGCCGTTCTTCAACAACCGTTTCTCGCTTCGTCTCTTCCAGGCTGACTATCGCTACGTTCACGCTGACTTCGGTCCAACGACTGGCGCGGGCCTCCTCGGTGGACGTGCCAACATTGGCGCCGCTGAGTTGAGCACAGGTATCGTGACGCACTTCGGCAGCATCGTCCCGCCGCCTCCGGTCACTTACTCCTGCGCGGTTAGCCCTGCGACCGTTTACCCTGGCGATCCTATTACGGTTACCGGAAGCGCTCTCAACCTCAACCCCAAGAAGACGGCAACGTTTACCTGGACGGCGGATGGCGGTGTGATTGCCGGTACTTCGACCACAGCTAACGTTGACACGAAGAATGCTGCTGCAGGAACCTACACAATCAAAGGCCATGTCACTGAAGGCGGCAAGCCGACCGAGATGGCAGATTGCACGGTTCAGTACACCGTCAAGGCATTCGAACCACCAACCATCAGTTGCTCTGCCAGCCCGTCCAGTGTGAACCCCGGCGATTCGTCGACGATCACAGCGAGCGCGGTTAGCCCACAGAACCGTCCTCTGACCTACAGCTACAGCTCCACGGCTGGATCGATCAGCGGAACCTCTTCCACCGCAACGCTGACCACGGCTGGCGCTGCACCTGGAACGGTCACCGTAACCTGCAACGTTGTTGATGACAAGGGTCAGACAGCTTCCTCGACGACTTCGGTCTCGATCGCCGCTCCTGCACCAATTGTTGTCAAGACGTCCAACCTCTGCTCCATCAACTTCGATCGTGATCCTCGTCGTCCGGCTCGTGTCAATAACGAAGCCAAGGCCTGCCTGGATGACATCGCTCTGAACCTGCAGCGTACATCCGACGCGAAGGTTGCTGTTGTTGGAAACGCTGGC
Source organism: Granulicella arctica (assembly GCF_025685605.1). Taxonomy (NCBI): domain Bacteria; kingdom Pseudomonadati; phylum Acidobacteriota; class Terriglobia; order Terriglobales; family Acidobacteriaceae; genus Granulicella; species Granulicella arctica. Next base: position 181,981 of record NZ_JAGTUT010000002.1, on the reverse strand, counting down.
GGATCAGAGAAGATGGGCAAGAAGCTTGCTGCTGAGCGCGCTGTCAACACGAAGGAATACCTGGTCAAGGAGAAGGGCGTCGATTCATCCCGTATCTCGGTCTACACCGGTACGGATGATGGAAAGACGGTCACCACGACCCTGGTTCCCTCAGGCGCAACTCTCGATAGCGGTTCCTGGACAGCGGTTGATGAGACCGCAGTTGCTCACCCGGTAACGAGAAAGCATCACAAGAAGTAGTCTCCGCTGCAACAAGCAACAAAGGCTGACTGGATTATCCAGTCAGCCTTTTTGCTGAATGGCTCCCTTACCCCGGGATAGTATGTAGGACTGGATGGATATGTCGATCTGCTTTCGGAGCCTAATGGCTCTTTCACTCCCCATGCTTTTGTTGTTCGGTCTACCTGCTCATGCTGTCTCATGGTTTCCATTCGGACCAGACGGCGGCGATGCGCGATCCCTTGCCGTCGATCCGCACGACCACGCTCATCTGTTTTTAGGTACGACGACTGGTTGGATTTATGAGTCGCACACTGAAGGCCAGGAGTGGAAGCGGCTTGCGCGAGTCGGACGACGCGACGATCTCGTTCTCGACAACATCGTCGTAGACAAAGCGGATTCGAAACACCTGGTTGTTGGAGCGTTCGTAGTCGGGAGCGCCGATGGTGGTGTCTTTGTCAGTAAGGATGGTGGCGTTAGCTGGAGTAGCCAGGAAACGTTGCGCGGTCAATCGATTCGTGCGCTGGCACAGTCTGCCTCTGACTCGAAACTCTGGATTGCGGGAACGCTGACTGGCGTTCAGCGTTCCGAAGACAACGGTGAACACTGGAGGCTAATCAGTCCTGAGGGAAGCACCGAGATTCATGAGGTTGAGTCGGTTGCGATCGATCCCAAAGATCCGAAGGTCATCTACGCGGGAACGTGGCACCTGCCCTGGAAGACGACGGATGGTGGAGCGACATGGAACAACATCAAGGAAGGCGTGATCGACGATTCTGATGTCTTCTCGATCATCGTCGATGCGGCTCATCCGAACACTGTATATGCAAGTGCATGCTCAGGAATCTACAAGAGCGATGATGCTGGTGCGCGCTTCCAAAAGGTGGAAGGGATTCCGTCCACGGCGCGACGAACACGTGTGTTGGAGCAGGATCCTAAGAATCCTAACATTGTATTTGCCGGGACGACCGAGGGCCTCTGGCGGACAAGCGACGCAGGCAAAATATGGCTTCGTATGACAGGACCAGAAGTGATCGTCAACGACGTATATGTCGATCCGGCCGACTCCAATAAGCTGCTGGTCGCGACGGATCGCGGCGGAGTCTTGTACAGCAATGATGGTGGTACGAGCTTCCGACCATCGAACAAGGGCTTTTCTGCTCGTCATCTTTCGTCCTTTGTAGCTGATGCACAGCATCCTGCGACCATCTATGTCGGGGCCTTGAACGACAAGCAATGGGGTGGTGTTTTTACCAGCGACAACGGCGGCTTAAGCTGGGCGCAGCGAAGCGATGGGCTTGGAGGAAGCGATATCTTCAGCCTGGGACAAGCTCCTGACGGAACTATTCTGGCTGGTACAGGACACGGAATTTACCTTCTGAAAGACAATAGTTGGAGCCGGGTAGCTGACGTGGCCTTTCCAAAGACCGTTGGCGCTGCTGCTCCCCATTCGATCGCGAAGAGCGTTGTGGCGGGGAAGTCTGCTTCGAGAAAACCCGTCGCTCGGAAGAGCGCTGTTGTCTTGAAGCCGTTCGATGGTGCGGTATATGCGATGGCGCTAAACGGTAACTCAGTCTTTGCCGCGAGTTCGCAGGGGTTGCTGGTGAGCGACACCTCGGGCGTGTCCTGGAAGTCGATCGAAAGCGCGGGCAGCGAGCAGTTTTACTTCCTGACGAGTGTGCGGTCAGAGGTGCTTGCTGCCGGGTTGAAGGTGATCAAGCTTTCGAAGGATAGCGGGCAAAGCTGGAAGACTGTCATCCAGCCAAGCGGTTTGGTCCAACTGACGGCTGCTGCAATCGACGGTGATGGTGGGTTGTGGGCTGCTGGGAGCGAAGGCGTTTTCCTGTCGCAGGATGACGGTGCGAGCTGGCAATCGCTGCCTCAGTTGTTTGTCAACGATGTAAACAGCATCTACTTCGACGCAAGGGCTGATCGGGTGCTAATCACTAACGGCGGCAAGGGAACGATTGCGTACTCGGTGCATCTGCCGGAGAAGAAGGTGAGCTTCTGGGATACGGGTTGGAACCTCCGGTTTCTTCGTCCTGTTGGCGATCACCTGATTGGAGTGACTCCGTTTGATGGCGTCGTTCTGCAGCCACGTATGGTCGAGTCTGCGGAAACGGTTCTGCATTGATCGTGCGTCTGGTTTACCTGAGGAATAGAATTGGGTCATGAGCATGTCTACGTCAGGTTTCCAGCCTCATCATTCGTTCCAGGCAGATGATCAGGCGCTGCTTCCGATCGCGGCGAAGGTGCAGGCTCGCGAGCGCCTGAGCTTTGAAGATGGAGTTGCGCTTTACCGTAGCGGCGATATCCTGGCGATCGGCTGGCTCGCGAACCTGGTGCGGGAACGGATGCACGGAAATACGGCTTACTTCAACGTAAACCGGCATATCAACCCGACCAACGTTTGTGTGGCGTCGTGTCGTCTATGCGCTTTTGGCCGGAAGAAGGGCGAAGCTGGAACCTACACGATGGCCCTGGAAGAGGCTTGGGAGACAGCGGCTTCAGGCTACACGGAGGCGGTAACCGAGTTCCATATTGTTGGCGGCTTGCATCCTGATCTGCCGTTCGAGTACTTCATGGACCTAGTGCGCGGGTTGAAGGTTCGCTTTCCCAAGGTTCATGTGAAGGCTTTTACGATGGTCGAAGTTGCATTCCTGGCGAAACGGGGCAAGATGACGATTGCCGAGACGCTGGAACAGATGAAGGCTGCTGGCGTTGACTCTATGCCCGGTGGCGGCGCGGAAATCTTTGCGGATCGGGTTCGGCACATTATCTGCGACCACAAGATCGATGGCGGCGAGTGGTTGGAGACGGCTCGCATGGCGCACAAGATGGGGCTGCGATCGAACGCGACCATGTTGTATGGACATGTTGAGAACGATGAGGATCGCGTCGATCACATGATCAGGCTGCGTGAGGTTCAGGATGATACCGGTGGCTTCCAGACGTTTATTCCGCTGGCATTCCATCCTGAGAACACGATGCTTGGGCATATCCCAAAGACGACGGGAATGACCGACATCAAGCAGATTGCGATTGGCCGATTGATGCTGGATAACTTTCCACACATTAAAAGCTACTGGCAGATGGTGTCGCCCAAGATGGCGCAGATTGCGCTTCGCTTTGGCGCAGATGATGTCGACGGAACCGTGATTGAGGAAAAGATCTACCACGATGCAGGAGCCGTGACTCCGCAGGGAATGCGTCGTGCCGACCTGGTGCGACTGATTACCGAAGCTGGTCGTGAGCCGTTCGAGCGTGACACGATGTATCGTGCCGTGACTCGCAGTGAAGACTCATTTACAGTTGCAGTCTAAGAATCGCTAGACTGTTACTGCTTCGCAAACTTCTTTGCAGGAAATGCGAAGTTCGCGCAACTTAGTCGCTTAGAAGAGGTTATCTAAGGGCAAGGTGTGCGACTAAACCTCGGAGAAGACCATGCAAATCTTGATAAAGCACTGTGTTCTGGCTACTGGATTGATGGCGGCGATGGTGCCGTTTACGATGCAGGCTCAACAGGTTCCGGGCCCTCACCCGGCTTACCTGCATGCGCTGAGCGATCTTCGTGCGGCGCGCCATTATTTGAATGATGGCTGGGCCTGGGAGCCTGTGCGACGAGACGATAACGCGGCGATCCGCGAGATCGATGCGGCGATCAACGAGATCAAGATGGCTGCGATCGATGACGGTAAGGGTGTTAACGATCCGTTCCATGCGGATGGTCACCTGAGTCCGCATGACCGCTTCCGGAAGGCAAATGAACTGCTGTACTCGGCGCACAACGACCTCACGAAGGCCGAGGATGTTCCGCAATCGCGCGGGCTGCGCGACCGAGCTATAGGGCATGTGGATCGCGCTCACCAGATCGTCGACAATACGGAGCGAACCGCTCGTTGGGAGTAGGCTTCATGCAGAGAGTGAGCGATGCAGCGATACCTCTAGGGAAAATCTTATGACCGTGCTCTGTTCGGCGTGTGGAGGAGGAACGCTCCAACGATCGCAGCGACGATGGTTTGAGTATCCGCTCAGCCTCTTTCACTGGTGGCCATTCCGGTGCAAGGAATGTAGTGCGCGATTCCTGAAATACAGCCGTCTGTCGTTTAAATAGAACTCCATGGAGAACTTTTTCTAATGGGGTTGTGACGGCGGCGAACGCCAAGCCGCGCCATGAGTTTAACAAGCAGCGACTGGTCGCGCGGCGGAATGTGAAAATCAACGTACTTGGTGATTTTCAAGATAAACTTTCCTCAATAGATCAACGGAATGTAGCGCGTAGACATTCAATTGATGAATACTGCGGAGATCATCGAGAGACTTGGATCAATGCGCGCTGACTTCACAACAGCGGCGAACGTCAAGAAGCGGCTCAGTCTGACGAATCATCCATTCTTCACTTGTAATCCTGTGGTCTTTGTGAGATTTAGATACGGGCCCTAAATCTAACTTGAAGGTGCAACGTGGCCACAATCACACTGACAGATACTTCTTCTGCCTTAGTCAACGCTACTGTCTTTGACGCATCTATCATCGGCAAGACGCCTAACTCGGTCATTCATTTTTTGCGCTCAGATGTAATCGGCGCGTTAGATCAGACGCTGGATCAGGTTCAGATCAACTCTCTATCGATTGGCTTTTCCTATCAACCCTCATTCTCTCCGTCCGGGGGTACCGCTTCTTTCACAGCGGGGGGTTCGCTGACAGGGGAGCTGGATCTCTACAAGCCCACATCCGGGGGAGCATCAAGTCCGCTGTTTCCAGATGACCAGTTTGGAACCGTGATCGAGATGGGGAACAACTGCTATCTGGCGCTCTCATTCCAACTCGCCCTAAGTGCGGGAGCCAACGTCACGGCAGGCGCATTTACTCTTACGCCGTCAGCCTCTGCGACAGGAGATGTAAAGCTCTATCAGCCCTTCAACCGAGACGCCAACGGAGTGTACCCAACACTAAAGAACGCACTTGAAACATTGTTGGGATCGTTTGCTCTTCCTTCAACTCTGAACGACCTAACAAAGCTACCTGCGGGAGTCGTCATTACCTATGATGCGCAGGGATCGATTGGATTCCAGGCAGAACTCGACTTCCTGGCAGCGGTGAATCCTACGGCAACACCTGGTGTGAGCCAAAGCTTTGGACCAATCAGCATCACTGCAGGACCAAGCATAACTGTGGGTGGAGGCTTCACACTTACCGGCGAATTTGAAGCACGGATCTGGAAAAAGTCTGATCACGTTGTCCAGATTGGTTACTACAAGAAACAGGGTGCCAGCTTCACCGTCTCATACGATGCGAGTGTCGGCGCCGATGTTACCGTCGGAGGGTATGACGTTGTCGCGAAAGTGTACAGCTTGTTAGGCGATTCTGGAAAGCTGGATTCGGCATGGCTAAGTGCCCACGTCCCGAGCTCGGTGGCGGATGATGTGCAGGCGGCCTATGAATCGGCAGTCGAGACGAAGCTCTCGATTGCCATTGACGCAGAATGTGACACGTCAGTGACCAACCAAGCGGCATTTTCGTGGAACTTTGATCTCTCCACGCTCGATGCAAATGGTCAAAGCGCACTGGCAGCTGCCTTCAAGGGAGAACTTACCGAATTGATGAAGAGTGAACTCCCGGCAGGCATCACGAAAGCTGGAAGCGTCCTCGATCGTACGAGTGAAGCAAAACATACATTCTCGTTCAACTTTCTAGGTCTTTTCGATCATGCAACGGTTAACGACGCGACACTTGACATGGCAGCGAAGGTCTCAGAAGATGGTCAGCTCGTCATCACAGACACAGCACACCTCACGCGTTTGGCCGCAACAACAACGCCCTTCATCAAAGCAGATCAGCTACGCAACGTCTTCGCAGAGGATTGCATTGCCACCATAGGCTACGCTGTCTCATTTGGAAGTTTCATACCCACACTGAAGGTTGGCTACAGCTACTTCTCTTATAAGAGTAAGGCGCATAGGGCGGATCTCCAGCAGTTCGTAGATACAGCCACTCAACTGGGCGAAGACAGCGTTGCCGGCGACTGGTCAGGAACGCTCCAGTCCAATTCCATCAGCCAGGCGGCATCTTTGTTTGCATCGCTGAACTATGACGGGACAACCGCCAAAAGTCTTTTCCTCGACCAAAACGCAAATCCAAGAAGCGTTGCCGATTACCAGGAGGTGGGTCGGAGGGCTTTGCTGAATACGCCTGGGTTGAGTCTCAGCCCGCAATTTATCGGGAGCCTAAACAATCCTGTCGTATGGCAGCAACTTCTCAACGCTGGCACCTCTCAAAACTTCAATCAGCTTCTCGGAGTCGATCTGGCCAATCCGCCCATGTGGGCGCAGATCTCGTTTACATGGACGCTGCATATTGTCTTTTGGGCGTCCGCCATGTACTCGGCCGCTCAAGCCCTTCAGGGGGTGCAGCAATATCTGGCTCAGAACCCGGGAGTCTATCCGCTGCACGATACTGCATTTTTGAACCGGCGTAAAACCTTTGCGAGCCAGTTGCAAAGAGCCATCCAGAAAGCTCCTCTTTTCGACGACGCGCTGGGGCTGATCACCGTTTTCGATGCTGCCGTGCCTCTAAGCAAGACGGTGTCCATCACATACGCTGGCATAACGAAGACTTACGCATAAAGAAGAGCAAGGACGCAGAGGAGGTCTGCGGCTCACCCTCCTCTGTAGTCATGCCAATTAGTTCCAGCATTATCCAACGTCTTCCCATGAAAGCAGAAGTTGTTGCTAGCGGGTCCTTCTGACGAGCGCAGGCAGAATGATGCCACTTATTGAGAGCGCGAGGTCAATCTGATGAAGCTTCTGGTTGGCGCGAAGTTGCTACCGGGCGAGGTTGCGGTTGTTGCGGTAACTGGACTGCGCGTCCATCTTCGCAGCTGAATTCGCTGCAGCCAGGGCTGATGAAAGCTCTAATCGGTAAGGATGATTCCGGACGTGTTGTGCGAAAGGCCGGGATCATGGGCGTGGTTCTTGTTGGCAGCGAAATGCGGGCCGGGATGTGAGTCGGGTTGAATTGCCTCCGGAGCCGTGGATGGTGATAGGGCTGTTTTGGTGGACTGAAGGCGGATAAAGCTGGTGTTTGCTCCGGGTTGTTCTGTTTCATCGTTGGGTCCATTGGCTTGTTTGGCGAAGCAGGACATGGGGTTGTGGTTGACGGAGGTTCGTTTTCTGGCGGCTCTGGCGTCGATTTCTGCGGTGGCTTTGTCGTATTGGTCGTGTTGTTCCTGTTGGAGGGCGAGGTCCTGGGTGTGGCGGAAGCGGGCGGGGGAGGTGCGGGCCTGGCCTGGTTCGAGGGGTGCTTCGGGGTCTTCGGCGGGGGCGAGGGGGCCGTGGACGGGGTCCATGACGACGTGCTGGACGGGAGTCTTGGTGAGGTCGGGGTGGTGAGCGGTTCGGGGTCGGGGGGCAGGTTGCAGCCGACGACCTGGAGGCCGTAGAGGAGGAGTCCTGCGGTTTTGGTGTCGATGCGACCGGCGGCGAGGCGGCGGAGGACTTCGCCGAGGGCGCGGCGGAGGGCGGCGCGGTCCTCGGGGATGTCGAGGTGGAAGTCTTCGGTCTCGCAGGGGGTGCGGCGTGGTGGGCGCGGGGCGGGGATGCGGCTGGTGTGGTGGTAATAGCAGAAGTTCTCTTCGCGGAGGCTGGGGCTGCCGCACTGGTGGCCCTGGGTGAAGAGGTGGCGGCAGCGGTGGGTGCGGGCTTCGGGCTGGCTCATGTGGTACTCCTATCCCCCCGTACCTGAGTACGAAAGTGTTCAAACGAAAGGACTTGGTGGGGTACCTGTCGGTACGTGGCTGGGGTCACGCTTTGGGGCACGCAAAAAGGCCCGGCTGGTGGCCGGGCCTTTTGCTTTTTACCTCTATTAACAGAATAGCAGGTTGGGGGGTATCTCCCTGCCAACTTTGTTGGCCACATTCTAAAGGGGTTAGGGAGGTCTGGGGCTTGACACGCTTTTTGCTGGTGTTTTTGGAGGTTCATTCTTTTCAGGGGCGGAAAGGCCTATGAATATGGGCGAATGCTGGGGAAGGCAAGCAACGGCAAGGGCAGCGGCTAATGCGGGGGTGTTCGACTTCGCGTTGCTCCGGTCGAGATGACGGAGGTTTTGGGCGGGTCCAAGGAAGACGGACTCGGGTTCTCTTTGGGAAGGGCAAGCAAAAGCAAACGCAAGGGCAACCGCAGGTCCTTCGACTTCGCTCAGGATGGCAGTGTTTTGGGGTGGAGGGAAAGAGGCAACGGCAGGGGAAGCCGCAGGTTCTTCAGCTTCGAGCAGGAGGACAGGGTTTGTGGCGGGTGATGACAAGGCAACGGTAACAGGAGCGGCTAGTACGAGGGGTCTTGCTTTAGTTGATGACGATGTGAAAGGTTGTGGCTGGAATTTTCTCTTGCCGTCATGGTGGTGTTCGCATACAAGGAGGTGTGACTTTCCGGCAGGTTTCAGTGCGGCAGGAGATGAAGCTGCTGGTTCACGGAGCGGCGTGAGTTGGCTATCAAACGGGTTGCCGAATGTTGCTGCCATTCGAACGAAGATGAGGAACTATTTTTATGCGGCGAATTGTTGTTCTGATCCTGATCTCTTTTTGCTGTCTTACGAAGGCACACGCCTGGGGTGGGCGGGGCCATGAGCTGGTCGCTTATATCGCTTACATGAACCTCACTCCCGAGATCAGGGCGAAGGTCGATGCCCTGGTGCAGCAGAACCCTTGTATCGCGGAGTGGAGGACGTATGTAAAGGCGATGCCTGCGGCGCAACAGCCTGTGGCTCTTTTTATGCTGGCTGCTACGTGGCCGGACCGGATCAAGCTTGCGGCACCTCTCAGCAAGACACCCTATGATTGCCCTGGTCATCCAGACTTTCTGAAGAACGACGGGGGAGTGGGACCGGGTGGCCACTTCAGCGTGGATATTCCGCCGACCGGTCCGGAGGCAAGCCAGAATATTGGGTACACGGATAATCGCCGACACCAGTACTGGCACTTTATCGACACACCTCTCTCGGGGGATGGTACGGCGACGCAACCTGCCCCTTCACCGAATGTACTGACGGAGGTGATCCTGCTTTCACGGGCCCTGGGGAGCACTGAGGCTATCGGGGTTCGATCGTTTGACATGGTTTGGCTCGAACACCTGATGGGCGATATCCATCAGCCATTGCACGTAACGCAGCGATTTACCAAGACATTTCCGAACGGAGATGGGGGTTGGAAATTCGGTCATGATCTGCAATGCTCAGCCAGATTGCCGTGCGGAGCTGCATGCCTATTGGGATGGCCTTCCGGGGAGCGATAGCTCGTTGCTTGCGACGATCAATATGGGCGCGATTCTGAACAAGCAGCCCGCTCCGGGGGCTGCGGCTATCAATATCAATCACCCTGAGCAATGGGTCGCGGATGCGGCTGCCATCGCCAAGGCTGATGTGTACGCGGCACCTTTCAATACCGCTGCCAAGAATGTCGATCCTTCTGCAATTTCCACTGCATATCACGACCGGGGTGTAGTCGATATCGATAAGCAGATCTTCATTGCGGGGTGGCGATTGGCTACGACATTGAATACGCAATTACAGGGATGGTCGGGGGCTTAGGAGTGTTCGAGCACGTCAGGCTTGATGCTGCTCCCGCCCCCTGATTATTTGGCCTGGAGGATCGCTACGCCGTACTGGTCCAGAGAGAGAGTGGTGACCTGCTTACCGTCGAGGATGCTCTGCATGGCGGAGGGAAGCGTGACCGATTGCGGGGTGGTGGCGAAGTTGACGAGGATGAAGACCTTCTTACCTGCACCTTCGCGGGGGTAGACCTCTACACCTTCGGGGACAGGGCCGAGGGCTGCGGTTACGCCTGAGATCTGGGCCATCCACCTGGCCGCATTGAGTAGGGTGGCATCATCCATCCATGCGCCGATGTAGGTGATGCGCCCTTTGCCAAGCTTGCGAGTGATGGCGGCGGGCTGACCGTCGAGGTAGCCGTTGGACTTGCCGTAGCGCATGAGAACTTCGGTATCGGAACTGCTTGTGGAGAGCTGCTCGGCCCAGATCTTTGAGGTGGTGGTGCCCCAGGTGCCGGTGACAGGTGGGATATCGCCGGGTCGGGCCTGGTCTGCGGATTGAATGGCGTACCACTGTTCGACACGACCGCCGAGAAGGTCGGCGAGTGGGCCGGGAGCGCGTTTCGTCTGGAGGGAATTATCGCCGTCCTTCATGGCAGATCGTTGCCCTAGAACGAGATGGCCGCCATTCTTCACGTATTGCATGAGGTTGCTGGCGGCTTCATCGGTGAGGACGGCCAGGCCGGGAGCAACGACCAGCTTGTAGGAGGCGAGCAGTGCGGTGTCCGATACTACGTCGATCGATTGAGCAACTTCGCGGAGGGGCTTGTAGTAGCTGACGAGCTGGGTTTGAGGGTCAAATGCCTGGTTGTGGCGCTGCCAGTTGATGGCCCAGCGGCTGTCGTAGTCCTGAAGGATGGCGACTTCGGAGTGAGGGCTGGTGCCGGCGAGGGCTGGACCGGCTTTGGCGAACTCGGCTCCGAGCTGGGCAACCTCAGGGTAGAGGGGGACGGGGGTGCCGTCGGAGCCTACAAGGGTTCCATGAAGCTCTTCCTGACCGTTGAGGGCGGAGCGCCACTGCCAATATTCGACGGCATCGGCTCCGTGCCCGATGGCGTGCCAAGCCATGGCGCGGACCTCTCCTTTGTCGAGGGCGGTGTTGTCGGACTGCCAGTTGACGAAGCCGGGCTGGGTCTCCATGACCCAAAAGTTTTTGCGGAGAAAGCCGCGGGTAAGGTCGTGGGCGAAGCCGTTCGAGGCGGGGTTGAGATGTCCGCGGCCTACGTAGTCGTCCCATGCGGACATGTCGAGATCTTTGGAGACGGTGTAGTGATCGTAGCCATCGAACCAGCCCATGGTGTTGGTGGTGATCCAGACGTTGGACGGGATGTTGGGGCGGATGACGTCGATTTGATTTCGGTCGTAGGCGCGCCAGGTGTCGGAGACGAAGCGTTTCCAACTGAGGAGGAGGCCGGGATTGCCGTACTTCTCCTGGATGGGGATCTGGGACCAGTCGGTATAGGCCTCGGACCAGTAGGAGGTGGTCCAGCGTGCGTTGAGGGCGTCGAGGGTTTTGTAGCGATCCTTGACCCAGCCCTGGAAGGCGGTGCGGGCTACGGGACCGTAGTCCTCGGAGCTGATCTCGTTGTCGAGCTGCCAGCCGATGACGTTGGGGTTATGACCGTAGCGCTTGGCCATGCGCTCGGCAATGTCGCGGCAAAGTTCGCGGTATTTGGGGGAGATGAAGCTGCCTTGCTGACGGTCGCCGTGCTCGGCGCGCTTTCCGTCGGACTCGTAGCGGAGTGTCTCGGGGTACTTCTGCGTGAGCCATGCGGGCGGGGTGGCGCTGGGGGTGCCGAGGACGATGGCGATGTGGTGCTTCGCGGCGGCGGCGATGGCGTGGTCGAGCCAGGTCCAATCGTAGGTGCCCTCGGTGGGCTCCATGGAAGACCAGGCGAATTCGCCGATGCGGGCGAAGCGGATGTGTGCCTGCTCCATAAGGGTGAGGTCGGCGTCCCAGCGGGACTCGGGCCACTGCTCGGGGTACCAGGCTGCGCCGAGGTAGAGGGCCGGCGGAGTATCGAGCTGGCTTTTCTGCGATAAGGCCAAGGAGGGTAGCAGCGCGGCGAGAGTAAGGGTGAGGATCTTGTTGGAACGCGAGGACATGCAGTTCTCCAGGGGCGAATGAGTAATCGTTTACATGATAGGCGATACATGAGGCCATTCGTCCGGGCTCGTGCTTCGAAATCGGTCACCGCTCCTTGCGCGCTTGCTACGCCCGTTTTGAGACAGCATTGTTCATCCTGTGGAGCGGTCTGCGGATTCTCTTGTCAAATGCTCTGGAAAGGTGCAATCTTCTACACATCTGATACGTCTTGAGGTGCCGCCATGGCATTCCGCCTCACCAGATGGGCCCTGATTACTACTTCTCTAGTTGTGTTTACCGTGTCCGCGACGGCGCAGGTGTTTGTTGTCGGCGAGAAGACAGCTACTGCTGATATTGCGACAGACTTTACACCGACGCATCTCTCGCTTCCTTCCGATCGGTTAACAGAACGCGGTCGACGCGACCTTGTCCGTAACCTTGAAGCGGAGCAGGGATTCGCTCATCGTGCGTTGCCGATGGGAGCGGGCATCACGCTGCAGGCAAACGGCAAACTGCTGCCGGGCGCGGCGGAGTACAAGCAGATGATCTACCGGAAGGGTGAGTCCTCCGCTCCGGGGGATCGGATTGTGATCACGGCTGTGACGTTCAAGCCGGGCCGGATCGTGCTCGATCTTAATGGCGGACCCTACGCCAAACATCGGTTCCTGAGCCATATTTCGTTGAATGACGCTCCGATTGCACAGACGAATCGGGAAGAGGTTACAGGGTCGCGGGTGACGCTTGAATTTGAGGGGGGAGTGCCGGAGATTTCGGCTCCTGAGGTGAAGGCACTGCTGGAGCCGGTGCTTGACTTCGGGGTTAAGAATTCAGAGGAAGCGTATGCGGATACGCTGGCAGCTCCTTTGAAGGAAGCGGTTGCCGCTCACGATGTGTTGGTCGGGATGAATCATCGGATGGTGCTGGCCGCGCTGGGGGCGCCGGAGAGTAAGGTTCGGGAGCATGACAGCACGAATCCGGATGGGCCTTTGTATGAGGAGTGGATCTACGGCCATGTGCCGCAGACGGTCAAGTTCGTACGCTTTCAGGGGGATCGGGTCGCGGTCGTGAAGATCGTCGCGATGGGTAAGGCGATCGAGGTCCACGACACGAATGAGATGGGCGACTTTCTGCCTCCGCCGCCGACGCGGGAGATTGCGATGGGGGATGTAAAGCCGAACGCTGCGGATGGGCGCGGACCAGCGCCATCGTTGCGGCAGCCCGGTGACCCGGAGGCTGCTCCAAACACTGTCGGCAAGGTCCAGTTCCCGACGCAGAAGAAGTCACCTGCGCCGACGCCTGTTCCTGCTGTGGATGGGTCGACAAACGGTCCTACGCCGTAGCTTCCTCGTGTAGACTTGATAGCTGAGCGTCTCCGCATGCTTCTCGTTTGTACCCGCTTTGGTCCGTCCCCCTTCAGGTTCGTCCCGTGCTGATTCGATAGAGAGGTTCCGGATGATCCGGTCCAGCTTGGCCCCACAAAGCCAGTCCGATGGTCATCTCATGCGCGAATCGCCACATCTGCGTACCAGGGGAGTGAAGTATGGCAAAGATTGCAAAGACCGGCGACCGTAAGAAGGAAATGGATACACAGAAGAGCACGGATTGCCCGAAGTGCTCGAAGCCGACACGCATTGTAAAGCGCGTGAAGGATCGTGAGCGCGGCATTCCGGGTGGAGTCTATATCTCCTGCTCGGCTTGTGAGTTCTTCGAAAAGCTGTAGGGTAAGAGTCTCTTTAGATCAAAATCCTCATGCACCTGGCCAGTTGACCGGCTGATTGCATGAGGATTTCTGTTGCTGTCGTCGATTCCACGGACGAATGAGCATTTATATAAGGAGGCAATCTATCCCGTATCGGAGAAACGTACTCAATGGGGTAATGCCTGTAACAAAAGATTCTTCCAATCCGCTTGACGATCGTTGTTCGGGGAGGTCAGACTCAAAAACTGAAAGTAGAGAAGCAGCTTCAAATGAACACCATGATCTCCTCCCCTGTCGTAGCGAACGAATTGCCATCCACCCCGCACTACACACGACCGACCTTCCTGATGTGCCCTCCCAAGTTTTATGACGTGGACTATGTGATCAATCCATGGATGGCGGGAAACCTGCATCGGCCCTCGCGCGATGTGGCGTTCGCACAATGGAACGGGCTCTACCAACATCTCAAGACAATGGCCGATATTAAGCTGCTCCATGCCCGTGAGCATGCGCCGGACATGGTCTTCGTGGCACATACCGCGGTGGTGAACCATGGCATCGCTGCCATCTCCAGCTTCGCGCATGCGCAGCGCCAGCCCGAAGAGAAGTATCTTCGCGAGTGGTTCAAAGAGGCAGGCTTCCTGCTCTGGGACACTCCGCGCGAGACAGCGTTTGAGGGCGAGGGCGATGCGTTGTTTGATGGTGAAGGCCGCATGCTTTGGGCTGCCCATGGAGTGAGGACGTGCCTGCACAGCCATCGCCACCTTGCTGACGCGTGGCACACAAGGCTGACCGCATTGCACCTGATCGACCCTCGTTTTTACCATCTGGATACATGCTTTGCGCCGCTTGCGAATGGCTTCGTGATGTACTTCCCTGAGGCGTTCGACGTGGAGTCACGGGCGAAGATTGAAGCTGCATATCCAGCGGAGAAGCGCATCATCGTGACCGAAGAGGATGCCACTCATTTCGCCTGCAACGTCATCAACATTGGACAGAATGTGGTGATGCATCAACTCAGCCATTCGGACCTGCCTGACCGGCTGATGGATCAGGGCTTTGAGGTTACGCAGCTTGCGCTTGGTGAGTTTCTTAAGGGTGGTGGCGCGGCGAAGTCGCTGGCGCTGCGGTTGAGCGATCTGGATGTGACGAACGGGCTGTAACGGCTTGAAGGGCGAGGAGGGGCGAGGCTTTGGCCTTGCCCCTCGTGCATTAAGCAGTCAGGCGGCGGGTGTAGCGCGAGCGAGGATGAGATGCACCGCGGAGAGCAGATCGGGAACTGCGAATGGCTTCCGCAAAAAACTCCAGCCTTCGCCTCGCAGGCGGTCCAACGCTTCAGACTCTAGTAGTCCTCCGGAGATGAGCAGGATAGGGAGTTCATTGCGGAGTTGTTTCAGTTCAAGCGCCAAGTCCAAGCCGGAGCGACCTGGCATGTAGTAGTCCGTGATGAGAAGGTCGATCGCGGGAGATGCATTTGAGGTGTTGCGGAAGATCTGTGCGGCGCGTTCGGCATCGCCGCAGCTATGGACACGGTAGCCTTCATGTTCGAGGAAGGTACGGGTCAGGGAGCGGATGTCGGAGTCATCGTCTACGAGGAGAATCGTTTTTGACGGTATTGCGGGGAGGAGAGCTTCTTCTTCGTTCTGTGTTTCGCTTTGCATGAGACCTGTGCCGTGCCTGGTTGTGTCGGTGAGGCTTTCGTATCTGCCTGCACGCTGGTAAGAGATATGTTGAGGCCGTATGGACCCACTCAGTATGAGGGGCGATCTTCGGAGACGAGTTGCTCTGCATTGTCATTAAACCGGTATGGGCGATAATGGAGAAGCCGCCTGTTGAGCCAACTTCTCGAAGCTCTCAACCCTGTCTCCTGCATGCCGCATCGTGCGTGAAGGAAGCTCGCGGCAACCATCTGGAATACGGAAAAGGAAACAGGAATGCCTCTGAACTGCGGAATTGTCGGTCTCCCGAATGTGGGAAAGAGCACCATCTTCAACGCGCTTACATCTTCAAAGGCTGCAGCAGCCAACTACCCTTTCTGCACCATTGAGCCGAACACCGGGATGGTGACCGTGCCCGACATCCGGCTCGACAAGATCACCCAGTTCGTAAAGCCCAACCGCGTCATTCCGACGACGATGGAGTTTATCGATATTGCAGGACTGGTCGAAGGCGCGAGCAAGAATGAAGGTCTGGGCAACAAGTTTCTGGGACACATTCGCGCTACGGATGCTGTGATTCATGTGGTCCGGTGCTTCAGCGATCCTGAAGTGGTTCACGTCGCGGGTGGGGTGAATCCGCTGCATGACATCGACATTATCAATACAGAGTTGCTGCTGGCCGATCTCGATACGGTCGAGAAGCGATTTGTAAAGGCCGAGCGGGCGGCAAAGAATACGAGTGATGGCAAGATCAAGGCGGAGGCGGCCTGTCTGGCCAAGCTGCTAGAAGCGCTGCAGGCTGGACGCCCGGCTCGTACGGTCGATCTGACTGACGAAGAGAAGCCGATTGCGCGCGACTTGTTTCTGATTACTGCGAAGCCTATGCTCTACGTCGCCAATGTGGATGACACCGGACTGGCCGATGGCAATGAGTGGGTTGCGGCTGTCGAAACGCGGGCTGCGGAAGAGGGTAGCCAGGTGGTGCGGATCTCAGGAGCGCTCGAATCGGAGATTGCACAGCTTGAGCCTGCGGAACGGACCGAGTTTTTGAAGGAGATGGGCCTTGAGGAGCCGGGACTTGATCGGCTGATTCACTCTGCTTATCGGCTGCTCGACCTGATCACGTACTTTACAGCAGGCGTGCAGGAGGTGCGTGCGTGGACGATTCGGCGAGGGACCAAGGCTCCGGGTGCGGCTGGGGTGATCCACTCGGATTTCGAGAAGGGCTTTATCAAAGCTGACTGCTATCACTGCGACGATCTGTTCCTCTATGGGAGCGAGCAGGCTGTGAAGGAGAAGGGGCTGCTGCGGTCAGAGGGCAAGGAGTATGTCGTGCGCGATGGCGATATTCTCTTCTTCAAGTTCAACGTCTGATCGATTGAGCCAGGGGCTCCTAAAGAGCTGAGGCGATTTCGGCGAGGATGGCTTCGGCGGCTGCTTGTGGGGCTGCGGCATGGGTGATGGGCCGACCTACAACGAGCCTTGAAGCGCCTCGGCGGATTGCGTCGGCCGGAGAGGCTACGCGCTTCTGGTCTCCGATTGCAGTGCCTGCCGGGCGGATGCCGGGAACTACAAGCTCCGCGCTCGGTCCTAGTGTTGATCGGAGGAGCGCTACCTCTTCAGCGGAGCAGACCATGCCGCGGATACCGGAGGCCCAGGCCAGCTTAGCGAGACGGAGGACCTGGTCTGCCGGCGTATCGGTGATGCCGATGCCGGCCAGCTGCGCGCTGTCCATGCTGGTGAGGACGGTTACGGCGAGGAGCCGGGGTGATGCCGATAGCTGAGAGGCAGCGTGGGCGGCTGCTTCCATCATGACGGCTCCGCCTGCTGCATGGAGGGTGAGCAGGGTGGCTCCGGCGGTGGATGCGGACCGGATGGCGCCGGCGACGGTATTCGGAATGTCGTGGAATTTCAGGTCGAGGAAGACTTCGTAGCCAAGGGTGCGAAGCTCCTGGACGAAGGAATTTCCTTCGGCGTAGTAGAGCTCCATGCCGACTTTGAGCCAGCGGCAGGTTCCGCCGAGTTGTGTGAGGAAGGTTCGGGCGGGTGCCGCAGAGGGGAAGTCGAGCGCGACGATGAGTCGCTCTTTCGGATCGCTCGGATCGAGGATGGCCTGGGTGTCGGTGAGCATAGGTCTGAAGGCGATTCTACCGGTATGCTTTCTCTGATAGGGGGTGTCGATGAAGGTTGTACTGACAATTGCTGGCTTCGATCCGTCTTCGGGCGCGGGCGTTACGGCTGACCTGATGGTGTTCGCAGCGCATGGACTGTACGGGTGCTCCTGCATTACGGCTCTGACGGTGCAATCGACGCTTGGTGTCGTGGGAACGCATCCGGTAACGCCCGAGATCGTGCGGGAGACGCTGGGATGTCTGCTGGACGATCTTCCGCCAGCAGGGATCAAGATCGGGATGCTGGCCACGGTGGAGATGGTAGTCGTGGTGGCCGAGTTTCTGGAGCGGTACCGAGGAATTCCGGTGGTGCTTGATCCTGTGCTGCGGTCGAGTTCTGGAAGGGAACTGCTCTCGGCGGAGGGAGTTATTCTGCTGCGAGAAAGACTGCTTCCGCTGGTTGATTGGGTGACCCCAAATCTTGATGAACTGGGAGTGCTTACCGATCGCGTTGTGACTACGCATGAGCAGATGCTGGCCGCCGGGCGAGGTCTTCGTGAGCGCTTTCCACGGCTGAATGTTCTGGCGACCGGAGGCCATCTCGATCAGCCTGACGACCTTCTGCTCTCCGTCGAGGGTGAGGAGCACTGGATAAAGGGGGAGGCGGTGATAACGACTTCTACGCATGGGACTGGATGTGTGCTGTCGAGCGCGTTGCTCAGCCAGCTTGTGTTGGGAGTGGGGCCGCGCGAGGCAGCAGGGAAGGCGAAGAGATATGTGACCGAGGCGTTACGACGTGCTGTGCCGATCGGACACGGCCGAGGGCCAACCA
The DNA here is from genome assembly GCF_025685605.1 of Granulicella arctica. Classification (NCBI taxonomy): domain Bacteria; kingdom Pseudomonadati; phylum Acidobacteriota; class Terriglobia; order Terriglobales; family Acidobacteriaceae; genus Granulicella; species Granulicella arctica. The sequence continues at coordinate 163,774 of NZ_JAGTUT010000002.1, read as the reverse complement.
ATCTTCTTTGGCGGCTGCGAGATGCTACCGAACCTCATGTATGAGGTGAGTGAAGCGATTGCGCGTGCGAGATAGAGCTTTGGCGGGTTCTTACGAAGTAAGTTTGCTGCTAGGCTTGAACTCTTATGTCCCTGACGCTTCAATTGAATGGAAACAGTCGGCATTTCCCTGAACTGCCTGCCGACGCTACGCTGGACCTGTTGGTGAAGGAGCTTGCACTGCAACACGATCGGGTTGCGGTGGAGTTGAACGGCGAGATCATCGCGCGCGTAGCCTGGGAACAGGCTGCTCTGAAGGATGGAGATCGACTCGAGGTTGTGCACTTCGTCGGCGGCGGTTGCTTGTCTAAGGTGTAGGAGTAAGCTGCCGCTGCGGCGTCTGAAACTAGTGTGATCATATCGGGTTGCCGGAGCCATCAGATTTGTTGATGACATGCGCTATGTCATCCATGCGACAAATAAAACTACGGGATCGGGATTATTGGTAACGATTCCAGCAAAGAGGGTGAGCAGATTTGCTCATACGGTTGAGGAATCATATGTCATCCTCCCGACAGAGTGAATCTGAATCGAACAGAATTTGTTGGATCAGGTACTTACGTCACTGTGGACTGAAAGGTGATCCATGGACCTCCGACATCTCCGCCATTTTCTCGTCGTTGCCAGCCAGTTGAATATAACCCGGGCTGCCAGGTTACTTGGCCTATCACAACCTGCTCTAAGCCGTCAGATCAAAGATCTTGAGACCGAGCTAAAGGTTGGTCTATTTATTCGTGAGGTGAATGGACTTCGACTCACCGGGGCGGGTAAGTTTCTCCTGAAGGAAGCGCAAAGTATTCTTGATCGTAGCGACCTGCTGGTCAAGACCTTCTCTTCGTTTGCGAGCCAGGAGCATGGTCGCTTCACGATCGGGTACGATCCGGGCGCTATCTCGCAGAAGTTCTTCGGAACACTGTCGCGCTTCGGCGCATACCACCCGCAGATTGAGATGTCGATTCGCGAACAGAGTACTGCCAACTGTTGGTCGCTCTGCGTGCCAATACCATGGATGTCGCGGTATTTCCGATCACCAAGAAGGCTGTGCCGTTGGATTGCGAGAGCCTGATTATCTCGCGGGAGCCGCTCGCGCTGGTAGTCAGTAGCGGCCATGCGCTGGCGAGCAGCTCCGGGGTCAGGCTATCGGATCTGGCTGGGGAGGTACTGGTGTCGTACAAAGAGGATATTGCGCCTATCTGGCACGACTATGTGATGGAGGCATGCGGAAAAGCTGGATTTACGCCTTCAAACGCGGTCAAGACGGACACGTATAGTTCGATGCTTGCCATGATCGCTTCGGGTAAGGGCTATGGCTTGCTGCCGAAGATTCTCGGAACAAATCTTCGACTTGCGCTTACCACGGTGCCTCTTGTGGCTCCTTTACTGACGATCGATACGTGTGCGGTCTGGCGGCGTGCCTCAACGTCGCAATCGCTGCCTCTTTTCCTTGGGGTGCTCGCGACAGGGCGTGAGTCGGCTGTCGCAAACGCGTAAGAGAATTTAGCTAATGAGCCTGGACCGCTGCACCATCCGGTTCTTCGCCTGAGGACTGAGGAGGGAGGCGCTGGTCGCACTCTCTCCCGGTGCCTGATCGTGGAGGACCACGTTGAGCAATGACTTGTGCACGCGGATGCGTCCGTTGTATTCGATGAAGCCCATCTTCCGGAAGCGGTTCATGAAGAAGCTGACCCGCGACCGCGTTGTGCCGATCATTTCTGCGAGGGTTTCCTGGGTGATGTCCGGTAAGAGTGTCTCTGGCAGTTCGTTTTTGCCGACCTCAGCCATGAGGAGAAGAATGCGGGCGAGACGTTTCTCGCTCGAGTTGAAGAGCTGATCGACGAGGTCTGCCTGAACGCGCATGCTGCGCGTCAACAGAAAGGACATGAAGAGGCCTGAAAATGACTGCTCGTCGTGCATGACGCGCAGCATCTGTTCCCGCTCGATCCTGAGTGCGACTGTGTTTGTAAGTGTCGTCGCTGAGGCGAGGCGAAGACCACATACGGCCGCGATCGATTCCTCGCCTACAAAGTCGCCGGCACTCAGCAGGGTGATGGTGGCTTCTTTGCCTGCCTTGGAGACAACGGTGAGCTTGGCGCGACCTTTTTGTAGATAGAAGACCGCGTCGGCGGCGTCACCCTGAGAGAAGAGCGGCTGCTTTGGCTTCAGATGAACGATGGTCTTTCCAAGACCCGCGTGGGCCAGAAATACGGTGGGATCAAATTCAGGTTTTTTGCGGTCGTTCATACGTTCTCGTCCTATACACCCGCGGGAAGCAGCCATGATCAGGGCTTGGTGTGCGCTAGGAAGAGTTTATGACTAAAAAAGTTCTAGCCGAGAAGTAAATTTCTCCACAAATCCACTCAAGAACGGTTGATGGCTTGTGCCTGGAAACCGAGGTCCTTGATCGTCTGGATAATTGTCTGTTCGGAGATGAGGCCAGGGTTATAGGTTATCGTCGCGATGGCCTCCGGGTAGGTGGCGTTGACCCTGACGATGCCCCTTTTGCGCTGGAGGACAGTCTCCAGGCCCACGGCGCAGGTGATGCAGGTGAATCCGGTGACTTTGTAGGCGGCATTCTGCGTGTCCAGGGCTTTCGCCGCCTTGAGCGATGCGAGCCCACCTGCTCCAACGATAGTCATAAGTCCAAGAAACTTTCGACGAATCATCTCGTTACCTCTTTTTAGTCGGTATGGGGAAAGCTAATTTGCGGATGCGATACCTGGTTCGAACTGCCAGGGAGCCTGGTGAACTGCGCCGTCGGAGAAGCGAACGTCGGTGTAGTCGCTGAACTCCATGTGCTTTTTCAGAACGCCTGTCTCGATCATCAGGTCGCGGACGAGGTCAAAGTCTGCCTTGCGCGGGGCGAGGGGGCTGTAGGTGACGCGGTCCATGGGTTTGGTAAGGGCCCAGCGAAGCAGCGCCGGTTTCTGATTGTAGTAGTAGCGGCCTACAAAGTCGGCGGCATCTTCACGGTGGGGCTTGCTCTGGTCGAGCCACAGGCCAGAACGGGCGATGCCGTCGACGAGCGCCTGGACGACCTCCGGACGTTTGTCGATGAGGTCCTGCCGGACGACGAGGATGCAGGACATGTAGTCGGGCCAATAGTCGCGTGCCTGAAAGAGGACACGGCCGTAGCCGCCGATCTCGGCCTGCGAGGGAAAGGGTTCGCCCATGATGAAGCCGTCGATGGCACCCGCGGCCAAGGCTCCGGCGACGTCGGGCGGCGCCATCTCGACCATCTTGATGTCTGTGGGCTTGAGTCCCCAGATCTTCATGGCGCGGAAGACGATGAGTCGCTCATCGGAGAAGCGGCTGGGGATGGCGATGGTGCGGCCGCGAAGATCGGCGAAGGTCTTGACCGGACCGTTCTTGCGAACGACCATGGCGCTGCCGTAGCGGTGGCCGAGATAGACGACCTTGATGGGAACATCCTGCGAGGCGAGGGCGATGGCGAGGGGAGCCACGATGAAGGCGGCTTGCACCTTGCCGGAGATGAGGGCTTCCTTGATCTCGGGGAAGCCCTGGAACATGCGGGGTAGGAAGATTTCGCCTTTATCGGAGACCTTGGAGATGTAGTCGGTGACGGGACAGGTGAGCTGGCAGGTGACGGGGATGTAGGCGACGGTGACCTTGCGTTTGGCGAGCGGCTGGTACTCGTTGAGGACTGCCGACCAGTTCACATTGAGAGAGGCGTGCAGGGCTGAGATGATCGTGATCCACAGTGCGGCGTAGACGATGACCCTGGTTCTAAGCGTCATGGCGGAATCCCCAGCGAACGGATTTGAGACGCTCTGCCGAGCGAAAGAGGAGGTCGAGCAGGAGGCCGATGATGCCGATGAGAAGCATGGCCGCTACGGCCAGATCGTAATGTTTGCCGGAGTTGCGTGAGTCGATGACGAGGTAGCCGAGGCCGGAATCTACGGCGACCATCTCCGCTGCGACGACGACGAGCCAGGCGATACCGAGAGCGATGCGGAGACCAACGATGATCTGCGGGAGGGCTGCGGGGAAGACAACACGGGTGAGTAGCTGGAAGGGATTGAGGCCAAAGTTGCGACCGGCGCGGCGATATACGGAGGGAACGTTGGCGACACCGGCTACACAGGCGACCGTGATGGGAAACAGCGCTCCTAGAAAGATGAGCGCTGTGGCCGCATGGTCGCCGATGCCGAAGAGGAGGATCGTGACGGGAATCCAGGCGAGCGGGCTGATCGGCCGCAGGATCTGGATGACGGGATTGATGACCTGGTTGATGGCGGGGTACCAGCCGAGGACGAGGCCGAGCGGAATCCCAACGAGCGCGGCACAGCCAAAGCCAATGGCGACGCGGCGGAGAGAGTCGACGATGTCGTTCCAGAGAACATGCTTGTGCAGTAGCTCGACCAGACCCTTCTCAACATTGAGAGGCGAGGGGAAGATCCTGGTACCCGACCATAGAACGCAGAGCTGCCAGAGTGCCACGAAGGTCAGGAGCGAAAGTACAGGCCAGAAAGCCCGTTCCCAACGGGCGGGAGTGGCTAGAGAGTTCATACGTGGTGAGCCAGTCCGATCTGCTGGAAGATGCCGTCACGCAGCTCGAGATAGCGGGCCGAGCTGATGTCGCGGGGATGAACAATGTCGATGGTGACGATCTGCTGGATGGTTGCTGGACGATCGCTCATGACGACGACGCGGTCGGCAAGCTGGACGGCTTCGTCAATGTCGTGGGTGACGAAGATGATGGTCTTGCGCTCGGCGCGCCAGATGCGGAGGAGTTCCTTGCGCATAGTGAGTCTCGTGATGGAGTCAAGAGCGCCGAATGGCTCGTCGAGCAGAAGCATGTCGGGGTTTACGGCAAGGGCGCGGGCGACTTCGAGGCGTTGCTTCATACCGCCGGAGAGATCGGAGGGGTAGGAGTTTTCGAAGCCCTTGAGACCGACCAGTTCGACGTAATGAGCGATGCGTTGGCTTTGCTCCTTGCGGGCCAGGCCGGAGAGGCCGAAGCCGATGTTGCCTTCTACCGTGAGCCACGGGAAGACGCCGCGTTCCTGAAAGACGAAGATGCGGCGCGGGTCGGGGCCATGCACTGTATTGCCACTTGCAAGGACGGTGCCGCTGGTAGGTGAAAGAAAGCCAGCCATGATGTTGAGGAGCGTGGATTTTCCGCAGCCTGACGGGCCGAGGATGCAGAGGAACTCGCCGTCGGCAACGTCGAGGCTGATGTTATCGAGAACACGGGTCTGCTTGCCGTCCCGGTTGAAGACCATGGCGACGTTCTGGACCTGCAGTGTAGCTGTCGTCGCTGTAGAGATGCTTTCTGCTGCTACCAATTAGTCCTCCGAGTAGCTCCACCGGAACGATTTGACCCGTTCGAGGGATCTGATGCCGACGTCAAGCAGGAGACCGATGACGCCGATGATGACCATTCCTGCGACGACAAGGTCGTAGCGATTTCCAGCGTTTCGGGCATCGACGATGAGGAAGCCGAGCCCTGAGTTGACGGCGATCATCTCTGCGGCGACGACGACGAGCCACGCGATGCCGAGGGTGATTCGCAGGCCGACGATGAGTTGCGGTACGGCTGCGGGATAGAGGACTTGTGTAAAGAGCTGGACTGGTTTCAGGCCGAAGTTTCTGCCGGCGTTGATGTAGACGGCCGGAACTCCTCGGACAGCATTCATCGCCGTCAGGAGGAGAGGAAAGAAGCAGGCGAGAAAGATGAGGAAGATTGCAGAGACATCACCGACACCGAACCAGAGGATCGCGATTGGTATCCAGGCCAGGGGCGAGATCGGTCGCAGAATCTGGATGATGGGGTTGAGCGCCATCTCTGCACGGCCATACCACCCGATCACCATGCCAAGCGGGATAGCCAGAACGGCGGCCAATCCAAAGCCCCAGGTGACGCGAAAGAGGGAGGCGACAATATATTTGAGCAGCAGCCCGTGACGGATCAGGTCGATAATGCCGCCGACTACGCCCCAGGGTCCCGGGAGCAGTCCGCCCGGATGGCGCATGATCAGGATCTGCCAGATTCCGAGCAGGAAGGCAATGAGCAGGATGGGCCGAAGCCATACCAGGATGTCTGGGCTCGTCGACGCAGTAGTCTCTTTTGAAGCCAAGTCGGAATGCCTCTTTGGTACTACATATCTTCTAGAATGCCCTGCTCGCTAAGAACCTCAGGCGCAATGGACCCGCGTTCAGAGTTTGCCTGAAGTCTTTGTGATCATAGTGATGCTACAGGATGCAAGCTATCGCCCGAAGGGTGGAGATAGGGGTCCAACCAAAGGCGGTTGCAAAGGGCAATCGGGCGCATGAAGATTGGACCATCGGATTAGATCGTCTTGTGGGCGCCGGACGCTGCGCCCGGGGGATATTGGGTTTACGAGCTAGGATGTTAGAAGTATGAAACGATCAGTCGCTCGGCCTATCACGGGTCTACCTTCGGCCCCTTCAGGTGGCCGGCGTTGGCATGACGGGCTCTCACTCCAGGGGCGGCTTCGGGAGCTACTGATCCTCTCCTGCTGCGGCGTGGCCTTTAGCGGGTGCAGGTCGCGTGACCACCTGCCTGCAACGGACTCCAAGACCTACACCAAGTTTGTATCTGCCTTTTATACCGGGCTGGCGGGTTTGCAGGTTGGTGACGACGTTCGTGCTGAGACGGATCTCTCGCGGGCAGCGGACCTTGTACCTGGCGAGCCCGCGGTGTGGATCAACTGGGGCGTGCTCGCGTTGCGGCAGCGGAACTTCGAGGGTGCGGCGGAGCGTTTGAAGCGAGCGCACCAACTTGCACCGAACGACGACAGGATCGACTACCTGTTAGGGATCCTGGAGAGTGGACGCGGTGATTCGACGGCAGCAATCGGTGATCTTCGCGAGGCAGTCCGCCAGAATCCGAAGAACCTTCGAGCGGTCTACCGGCTGGCTACTGAAGTCGAACGGCAGGGCGACACAAATAGTGACGCCGAAGTCGAAGATCTGCTGCAGCAGATTCTGAGTGTCGATCCGGAGAACATGGCGGCATTGGTGGACCTGTGCAGGGTCTCGGCAAAGCGAGGTGATGCCGTTACGCTCCATGCGGCGATTGAGCGGATTGTGAAACGGTCTGAGGGTTGGTCGCCGGAGGTGAAGCAGCAGCTTGCAGCGTTGCAGGCTTCCGCTGCCGGTCCAGAGCCACGAGCGGCGGCGACGCGTTCTACGTTTCTGCGCAATGTGCTGATGCGTGAGCCGAGCTTTCGAGCAAGTCTGGCCAAGATTGCTGCGCAGCCGGGCGAAGAGACGGAACCTGTGACTCGCTTTCTGCTGATGCAGAATCCGCCTTCACGCCCTGCTCCGATGGATGCGGCGATGAGCTATTCGAGCGAGCCCGTCCAGGGTATGGGAGCGGGCAAGTGGGATTGGGTCGGAGCGCTTGCATTGAATGGAGCGGATGCACCGGTTGTTGCTGCTTGCGATGGTCATCATGTGCATCTTGCGAACGGGGTGGACCTTCCGTTTCCCGGGGGTGCGTCCGGGGTCGGACCTTCTCCCGAGGGCGTGCTGGCGTTCGACTTCAACTATGACTTCAAGACGGACCTGCTGTTTGCCGGGGGCGGCGGTATGCGCCTCCTCAAGCAGGAGAGCGCGACCAGTTTCGTCGATGTAACGGCTGCGATGAAGCTTCCGGCGAACGTACCCAGTGCGGCATATACGGGGGCGTGGGCGATTGATGTGGAAGCCGATGGCGATCTGGATGTTGTGCTGGGCACGAAGGTGGGAGCGCCAACGGTGCTGCAGAACAACGGCGATGGGACGTTCACACCGATCCATCCCTTTGCTGGAGTGTCGGGCATTCGGCAGTTTGTCTGGGCTGATTTGAACGGTGACGGAAGCCCGGATGTTGCGCTGATCGATGGATCCGGGCGGCTGCGCGTATTTGCGAACCAGCGTGTCGGCAGGTTTATTGAGGCCAAGTTGCCGGATTCGCTGACGGGAGTGAGAGCGGTTGCGGTGAGCAGCACGAATGTCAACAGCTTTCTGCGGCTCAATGTGGTGAGCGATGATGGTAAGTTACTCGAGCTTTCGTACCAGGAAACGAATGGCGCATGGACACAGCGAGAGCTTGCAGGAGCGTCGTCACTGCCGAGAGGAGAGATCCGGTTGCGGGCTGGAGATGTCGATAACAACGGTGCTGTGGATCTGATGGTGTTGTCGGTTGCGCCCGGGGCTGGTGCGAAGGGCGCTGTGGTGTGGCTGCAGGACGAAACCGGAGCCTTTCATGGTGCCGATACTTTGCAGGTGCCGGCTGAGGTGTTCGATGCGGTGGATGTGCAGGGGAATGGTCGTCTCGATTTACTTGGGTTGAATCCTGACGGAGCCGCTACGGTCGCACGAAATCATGGGACGAAGGACTATCACTGGCAGACGATTCGTCCTCGTGCGCGACAGGCGACCGGGGATCAGCGCATCAATCCTTTCGGGATTGGTGGAGAGATCGAGATTCGCTCTGGACTGCTGGTGCAAAAGCAGCCGATGACGGGACCGGCGCTTCATTTCGGGCTTGGCACACAGAAGGAAGTTGATGTTGCACGAATCGTCTGGCCGAACGGATCGGTTCGCGCGGAGTTTGGTTTGAAGGCCGATCAGGAGATCGTGACGGAGCAGAGGCTGAAAGGATCATGCCCGTTCCTGTTTGCATGGGATGGAAAGAAGATGTCCTTTGTGAAGGACTCCGTGCCGTGGGGATCGGCAATTGGCCTACGCATCAACGCGCTTGGAACTGCGGATATTGCGGCCACCGAGGAGTGGTACAAGATCAGTGGTGATGAGTTGAAGGCGCGAGATGGATTTTATGATCTGCGCGTGACGGGCGAGCTATGGGAGACCTACTTCTATGACTCGCTTGCCTTGATGACGGTCGATCATCCGATCGGCACCGAAGTGTTTACGGATGAGCGTTATGACGTTCCCGCGGTGAAGCTGGCGATCACGGCGGTTGGCGAGCCGCAGCCGATTGCACGGGCGATCGATGACCATGGCGCCGATGTGACGGACACGCTGCGGAAGCTCGATGGCAAGTACCTTGACACGTTTGGCCGAGGGCAGTATCAGGGCGTGACTCGGGATCACTACGTTGAAGTCGATCTTGGCGAGCATGTTCCGGAAGGCGTTCCGCTGTGGCTAATCGCGAAGGGCTGGCTGCACCCGTCGGACTCCACCGTGAATGTGGCGATGGATCAGGGTAAGCACGAGCGACCACACTGGTTGAGCATGGAGGTGCCGGATGAGCATGGCGGCTGGCGTGTCGTCCGGTCTAATCTCGGCTTTCCGGCGGGTCGGAAGAAAATTTGCATGATCGACCTCAGCGGTGTCTTCCAGCGTGGTGCCTCGCATCGGCTGCGCCTTCGCACCAATTTAGAGGTCTACTGGGATTCGATCGAATGGGCGAAGGGCCTGCCGGATACACCGCTGAAGATCAATCGTGCAGCACCTGCAGTTGCGGATCTTCACTATCGTGGATTCTCGGCTGTTCGTCAGGCCAATGCCTCATCGCCTGAGCTTCCGAACTATGACCATCTTGCGAGTACCTCCAGAATCTGGCGCGACCTTGCCGGGTTCTACACGCGCTTCGGAGACGTACGGCCTCTTCTGGAAAAGACTGACGATAGCTACGTGATCATGAATGCGGGTGACGAGATGTCGCTGCGGTTCGCGGCTTCTGATGCACCTCCGGTTGGGTGGGTGCGTGACTATGTATTGGCTGGGGATGGCTGGATCAAGGATGGTGACTACAACTCGGCCTATTCGCAAAACGTGCTGCCGTACCCACATCACACTCGCAAAAACTATGATGGACCACCTACTAGTCTGGAGAATGACTGGATGTATCAGCACCACAAGCAGGACTGGATGACGTACCAGACGCGATATGTCGACGGCAGCGCTTTTCGGGATGCACTGGTGGATGGTGGGAGCCAATGAAGCGCGGCACATTACTTCGCATACCACTGGCGATCGTTTTTGCCTGCCTGCTGGCTGTCCCGTTCCTTATGAAGCAAAGGGCGGCGAGAGCTGTCATTTCATCGAAGTTCGATGGACGGACTGCGTTGGCGCGTCATGGTTTCTATTTCGAAGAGGTTTCCCATGCGGCTGGGATTGATTTCACGCACCAGGCACCTGAACTCGACGCAAAGTTGGCGCACATTATGCCGCAGGTTGCTTCCATGGGTGCATCGGTCTCGGTAGTCGATTTCGACCGTGATGGGTGGCCCGATCTTTATGTAACGAACAGTGCGATTGGGAGCCAGAATCATCTTTATAAGAATCTCCATGATGGGACATTTAAAGATGTGGCAACTGAGTTGGGAGTGGCGGATGTCAACCAGGCGGGGACGGGTGTGTCCATGGGTGGTGTCTGGGGTGATTACGATAACGACGGTTACGAGGATCTCTTCCTCATCAAGTGGGGTCGGCCGGAGCTCTTTCACAATGAGCAGGGGCATGGCTTTCGGCGGGTAAGCGACGACATGCGTCTTCCGCAGTGGATCAATGCCAACACGGCTGTGTGGTTTGATTATGACGGTGATGGTTTGGTCGATCTGTTCGTTGGCGGATACTACCCGGAGAATGTCGACCTATGGCATCTGGCGAATACACGCATGATGCCGGACAGCTTCGAATATGCCAAGAATGGGGGCCGTAAGTATCTCTTCCACAATTTAGGGAACGGGCGGTTTGAGGAGGTCAGCGCCAAGGTTGGCATCGATAGCCGCCGTTGGTCGCTTGCCTCGGCTGCTGGTGACCTGCGAGGAACAGGGCATCCTGATTTGTTCGTGGCAAATGACTACGGCGTGTCGGAGCTATACATGAACGACGGCAAGCGCTTCCACGAGGCAGGAGAAAAAGCCGGGGTTGGATTCTCTCCGAAGAGTGGGATGAATGTTGCCTTTGGCGACGTCTTCAACCAGGGGAGAATGTCAATCTATGTGTCGAATATCTCTGAGGATGGCGTGCTGATCCAAGGCAACAACCTTTGGGTTCCGAAGGAAGGAACGTCGGGTGAGCAAATCAAGTATGAGAATCTTGCTCGGGATATGGGCGTGGAGTTAGGTGGTTGGAGCTTCGGCGCCCAGTTCGGTGATTTGAATAATGATGGTGCGCTCGACCTTTATCTGACGAATGGATACGTTTCTCTCGATCGAAAGCGCGACTATTGGTATGACTACTCGAAGGTGGCAGGCGGTAATGCAGCGATTATTGGTGACGCTAAGGACTGGCCGGCTATGGAGGGCCGTAGTCTTTCGGGGTATCAATCCAAGCGCGTGTGGCTGAACGATGGCGCAGGAAAGTTTGTTGACGTGGCGCAGATGGCTGGCGTGACAGATACCGAGGATGGCCGAGCTGTGGCGATGGCTGATCTTTGGAATAACGGCGCTGTCGATGTGATTGTGGCGAACCAGCGAGGCCGTTTGTTGCTCTATAAGAACACGGTTAGTCCTGAAAACCACTGGATTGGACTCTCGCTGGAAGGCACGAAGAGCAACCGCAGCGCGATCGGCGCGCAGGTTACGGTCAAGTGGAATGGGCAGCAACAGATACAACAGATTGCCGGTGGCAGCGGCTTCGCGTCTGAGAATGATCGGCGCCTCCATTTTGGCCTTGGCAAAACAACGGCAATTGATGAGATCGTCGTGCGCTGGCCATCTGGTAAACTCCAGACGCTGAAGAACCTTCCTGTGGATCGGATCTCCGAGGTAAAGGAGCCCTCATGAGTACGCAAACGGTCGTTGTTCCGCTCACTCCTGCGACACCGGACTCGTGGGCGCGGCGCTATCTAACGATGGAGAATCGTTTTATTCCGCCGATCTTCATTACGATGATCCTGCTGGTGGGCCATTTCTCGTTTGGCATTCTTGAGAGCTGGAAGAAGACGCTACTGGCCATTGGCTGCAGTATTGTTTGCGAGTTGAGTCTCGGGCGAACGATGACGGGAAAGTGGCCGCATCTTGCGAGTGCTTACATCAGCGGAATCAGCGTTGGCATCCTGTTGCGGTCTCCGGCCTTCTGGCCGTATGCGCTATGTGCGGCCATCGCGATTACTTCAAAGTATGTTGTTCGTTTGAAAAATCGGCATATCTGGAATCCCTCGAATTTCGGCATCTGCATCATGCTGTTCTTTGCTGCGGAGTCGGTAACGGCTCTAAGCATCCAGTGGGGAAACAGCCTTTGGGCGATGCTTGTGATCTGGTCGCTGGGCTCGGTCATCATCTGGCGGCTGAAGCGTTTTCATATTTGTGCAGTGTATGTGACATCATTCCTTGCGTTTGCGTTGATCCGGTCCTGGATTGTCGGTGATCCTTTGCTGTCGGAGATCGCTCCCGTGACCGGGCCCGAGTATCAACTCTTCATCTTCTTCATGATTACTGATCCGAAGACAACGGTTCGTTCGGTTCGGGGGCAGTGCCTGGTTGCGTTTCTGGTGGCGGCTGTGGAGATGGGGCTTCGGCTAAACCAGAGTATCTACGCTCCGTTGTACGCACTCTTCATCGTGGGACCGATCGCAGTATTGACCGAGCTATGGCTTAATTCACGCCGCGATTCGCGTACTCATCCGACATCACCGGTGCTGACGAGTATTCCTTCAGGCCTTTAGCCCACAAAGAAAACCAGGAGCTCTTGATTTTGTTTCGAACGATTTGTGTCTACGGTGTCTCGCTCCTGGCAGCATTGCTTTTGTGGGGATGTAAAGCGAAGTCGCCAGAGACAATTTCGCGTCCTGCTTCTGTCCAAGTAGATCAAAGTTCGCAAACTGCTAATGTCCACGAGGTGGCCGCCGAGGATATACGACCATCCGGGCCGATTCGGTTTACTGATGTTACGGCTGCTGTGGGTATTCACTTCAAACATAACAATGGAGCCTTCGGGAAAAAGTATCTGCCAGAAACTATGGGGAGCGGCGTTTGCGTGATCGATTACGACAATGATGGTTGGCAGGATGTTGTCTTCGTGCAGTCGAAGGATTGGCCGGAGCACAAGGTTGGTAGGACGACAGCGGCGCTCTACCACAACAACCAGGATGGTACGTTCAAGGATGTCACGCACGGTTCGGGCCTGGATGTGGAGATGTACGGCTTAGGCTGTGCGGTGGGCGACTACGATAACGATGGCCGTGACGACATCTACATTACGGCACTCGACGGTAGCCACTTGTTCCATAATCTTGGCGAGGGGAAGTTTACTGATGCAACGGCGAAGGCAGGTGTGAGCAGCGCTGGCTTTGCTACGGGGGCTGCGTGGTTCGATTTCGATAATGATGGCAAACTAGATCTCTTCGTATCGCATTATGTGGACTGGTCGGTTGCTACAGATCAGAACTGTTCGCTGGATGGAAAGCACAAATCGTATTGCACGCCCGAGGCCTACAAGGGCCAAAGTGGAAGCTTGTTCCATAATCTCGGAAATGGTGCTTTTGAAGATGTAACCAAGAAGGCTGGTCTTGCCGATGCTTCTAGCAAATCTCTTGGAATCGCGTTGCTGGATTTCGATGAAGACGGCTGGATGGATCTGTTTGTTGCCAATGACACGCAGCCCAATAAGCTCTATCGCAATAATCACAATGGAACCTTTACGGAGAGTTCGTTCTCCGCGGGGGTGGCGTTCAGCGATGCAGGGAAGCCCAGAGCTGGCATGGGTGCTGATGCTGGCGACTACAACGGTTCTGGCCGCCAAAGTTTGTTGATCGGCAACTTCACGAACGAGAGTCTTGCCCTTTACAGCAACGATGGTTCCGGTCTGTTTACGGATATGTCGGCGACATCGGGAATCAGTGCTCCTTCGGCAAGTTCGCTTACCTTCAGCGCCTTCTTCTTTGACTACGATCTGGACGGCTTGCTCGATATTTTTGCAGCCAACGGCCATGTAGCCGACGACGTGAGCGTAACTCAACCCACCGTCAAATATGCCGAACCTTCGCTGCTGTTTCGCAATCGCGGCGCTGGTCACTTTGAGGATGTATCCATGAAAGTCGGCCCTGCTCTCCGGCAGGCCGTTGTAGGTCGCGGAGCTGCTTATCTTGACTTCGATAACGATGGCGATCTGGACCTTCTGATTACAGCGTCGGGTGGACCGGCAAGACTCCTGCGCAATGACAATGGCAATCAGAATGACATGTTGCGGGTGAAGACGGTAGGGGTGAGGTCGAATCGGGACGGTATTGGAGCCAAGGTCTCGGTCCGCATGACGAATGGAAGCCGGATGTCGGCGATGGTAAAGAGCGGATCAAGCTATCTTTCACAGAGCGAGTTGCCGTTGACCTTTGGACTTGGCAAACCCCTCGACGGCAAGGTTGTCACGGTCGACATTATCTGGCCTCGCGGTAAACGAGAGACAATCACCGGAGTGAAGCCGAACCAGGAGATAACGCTTAAGGAGGGAAGCGGGGTTGTCTCTTCGAAGCCAATCATTCTGGTTTCTCACGAGAAGCACTGAGGGCGTGAGGTCTCACCACCGCTAACGAGTTAGACGTAGAAGCCTGAGCTTTGGAGCATCGAGTCAATCTCCTCGGTGGTTGCGCCGACCTTCCAAGCTGCCCGTCTAAGATCTTCGGCATTGACTGGATACCAATGGTTTCTGGGCGACGCACAGAGTCCCGCAACGTCGAAGGGCTCAATTGCCTTCTTTACAGCGCTGACAAACTCTTTTGTCTCAGAGTAAGTTACACCTTTGGCCGCGCGACGGAGCAGGATCTCCACCTCTGGGCCGAATTTTGGATCCGTATGCATGAGGAACGAATTAGCCCGCTCGGGCTTGCTCAGGCGACGAGCGGTCTCCGAGTAGCTTGCAGCTGCAAAATACAGAAGTGAGATTGCGCGGAAGGCTTCGAAGTTGTTCATGTTGGCATAGAGAGCTCCGATGAGGCGGGAGGTGGCGAGGAGTTCGCCATCCGTTGACTGTTCATAAGCCAGCAGCTCTGCTGCGAAGGTAGATTGGTTCCAGTGGAGATCGAGGATCCTGGCCAAGCGGCTTATCCCGAGCAGCGCCAGAGGAAAGCCGGAAGACAGAAGTGGGTCGACAAAGCCCGCGGCTGACGGAAGCATGGCCCATCGCTTGCCGGTCATGGTGCCGCTTCGGAACGCGAGTCGAGGTAAGTAGGTGAATGGGTGCAACGGGACGGCTTCCGCGAATTGCCGTTGTAGCGTCGGCATTTTCTCAAGCAACCGCGTCCATGCCCCAGCCCCTTCCCGCAGCCCGAGGCGATCAGCTGCAGACTCTGTCGCGGCAACACCCGCGCTTGTGATGCCATTGTTGAAGCGCAATACCCATACCCATCCGCCATCAAAGACGTGATGCACGGCCGCGTCATCGATTGGGTACGGTGGGCTGTCTGGATACTGCGACGAGGTGAAATCGTCCAGCCGGCCAACATGGCTGAAGTGACTGTAGAGTGCCTTGGTAGCGGGCATGGCAGACATATCCGCTTCATGGAGCCCGAGTAAGTGATGAAGGCAGCCGCGCGGTCCGGTAGCATCGATCACAAAGCGGCAACGAAATTGGATGTCCTTCTGGTTGCGCTCACCCGATAGCACAACGTAGTCATCGGCTTCTGTGTAACGGCGCAGGGTGACTTCATCGAGATAGGTTACGCCGTGTTGCTGTGCACTACTTACGAGCCAGTGGTCAAAGTCTGCACGATACCAATGCGTGTCTGCGATCTGATCATGGGGGCTTGCTGCTACCAACATTTCGTTGTCAGAAGGCTCGTTGCCTGCGTTTTCGAGATCATGGTGAAAGAAGGAGAAGCCCCGCTTCAATCCGCAGCCGACTTCGGGATGATGCTGCTGCCAAGTTCCCCATTTTGTAAATGGGAGTAGGTCGGGCAGGCGGTAGGTTATTGCGAGTTCTTCCAGAAGAAGGTTTGAGAGGGGAGTTGAGGACTCGCCAATCATCATGCGTGGATGGGCGTTACGTTCGAGCAGAAGGACTGAGCGTCCGATTTGCTTTGCAATCATTGCTAACAGGGAACCAGCAAAGCCCGATCCTATGATGACAACGTCGTAGATGTCGCTCATACGGATGCCTGGCACGATAGACACTCGACTCCGGGAGGGACGGTCTGCGTGAGATTGATCTCCTGCAGGCGTGCAATGCGTGCTGTGGCGCAGTGTCCGCAGCATGCTATTTGCTCGATGTTCCAAAGGTCGGCGAAGACGCGACCTTTTCGCTGGCGAACACCGTATTCGACGGATGCTTCAAAAGTCTGTAGGTCGGGCGGCGTGAAGAATCCGGCCTGTCGTAACGACTCCATGGCGCCGTTTCCGCCTCGGGTCGGGATGAGGGTAAGTGCGGTAGCCTTGCACTCAAACGCGAAGTCGATGGAGCGCTGCGCCCAGTACAAAGCTTCAACAGCTTGAACAAACGGGGGCTGGACGAGTATGAACACACGCAGGTCAATCTTCTGCTCGAACAGGCGTTCTGCGGCTGCCGTGAATTGTTCGAGTGTCAGGTGCTTATTAAGATGTTGCATTGCTTCGGGATTAACTGTCTCCAGACCTAGGGCGACCTCAAGATTTGCGCTGAGTAGATCTCGGAAACGAAGACATCGATCACCGATCAGCGCCGGGTGACTCTCAACGATGACTCGTTCGAAGGCTTGGACGAGTGCTGCTATGGCGGGATAATCCTCAGGAGGAATGGCCTGCGTGTCGAAGAAGCTGCCGCTGTTGTAGAGCTTGATGCAACTTGCGGGCGGAAGCTCTTGCAACGCGAAGGCGATCTGCTCCGGTATGGCACCAACGGGAACTCTCGAGGTCAACGTGTTCTGCCAGAGATCGCACATGAGGCAACGGAAGGGACATTCACGATTGGTGAGAAATACGGTGGAAATCGTAGCAATTTCTCCCGATGCAGTACGTTCCTGCTCCGACAGGAAGGCATAGGGCTTGCGCGGGTCGAGCACTGCTCGAGGGCCGCGGTGAGCGACTATCCATTGGTCTCGTTCGGCAGCGTATTCTGGATAGAGCAGCGGCAGCAGGGTCATAGGTAACGTGAGAGGAACTGCTTCCGGTATTCCGTCTCAGCCATAGGCAGGGTCTTGTGCATGGCTTGTTCGGAGATCGCGCCGTGTTGAAAGCGTCTCTTTGGGAATACCGGCATTGTGAAGCCGGTAAGACTTGCGATGCCCTTCGAGACGATCTCCCCTTTTAGCTCGTACAAGCGTTCGACGTTATGGTCGGTCAACGTTATGAAGGGGATGGACTCCGCGACCGCGATCACCTTCGGGCGGGTGTACGGACTGAAACCGCGAAAATTGAAATGCTGCGCGGGTCCGTAGGTTCGCGTGTAGGAACGGCTTAGCCCTCCGCTGTAGGTAAGGGAATGCTTGATTTTACCGACGCCCCATCCCTCCTGATAGAGCATGGAGTTGTGAATGACGCTACGAATCGTAAGCTCGGGATTCTCATCGATAGGATAGTCCTTCAGGTTCTCGTCGCCGCCGTCGCCATCCAGCAGGTAGCCCCACTCTGGATACTCGTTGCGGATTCCTCGCAACAACGCGATCGCCATCGATGCGGACTGCACATCGAGTGATTGATAGTCTTCGATGATGCCGATCGTTTCCTGGATATCGATTGTGGCTGGATCAACCTGGATCGGCTCCAGAAACAAACCGAGGTCGACGGACTCAAGAAAGCTCTGTGCCTGCTGAAGGTCGGGGCCGTCGCCGAGATCCAGGACAAAAGCTTTGAGGCGCGTCAAGGCCATTCCTCTGGTCTTCATGACGTGATACACGGTCAGGAAGACGCTCCCACTGTCGATCCCGCCTGAGAAGCACACCCCGAGTGGTTCGTTCGTCGGAACTCTGTCTAACCAGATCGAGATTTCGTCAGCCAAGGTTTGAATGTACCGGTCGCCAATCGTCTGGGTGTCTGGCTGCATCGTTGCCATAGCAGGCGTAAAGAAGCGGGTGTATATGGGGTCGGGATCCGGGCAGCCGACCAGTTGAAGGTCAACTACGTGATGTGCCGGGATCATGCGCGTATAGCTGGGGTGGAATTGGCCTTCGAGACCCTCAGCCTGTAGCCATGCCTGGATTGCGTCGATTCGGTCGGCAACGATCAAGACGGGTCCTTCGGTGCGCTTCGCCAGAAAGTAGCGCATGGGACGATCCAACGACCGAACCATACGCACCATCTTGCCGGAACGGGCCACAAGTGAGAATGATCCCTCGATCTGCCGCATAGCCTCGGTTCCGTGCTCGACGAGCAAGGCGCGGGCCTGATCTGTTGTGAGATCGTGCAGGTCGTTTGTTGCTGGGTCAAGGAGATCTACAACCCGCTCTACATACTGATTCATAGCCACCTCAAAAACTAACGTCGCCCCAGTTTACGTCGGCTCCCGTGACGATTACATCACCACTGCAATCCTGATCGTGGAGATGTACGGCATCAAGGCATAGACGAAGGGAAACGCCTTACGTCTGTATACTTTAGGAGATCAGATAGGCCTTGTATGCCTGTTTTCGCGGACGAAGGATTTTTTTTATCGCCTCGTGGATAGATCGCGATTGAGAAAGAGAACCGTGAAACCATTCGCTTTTTTCCAGGCTGGCCTATGTATCGCATGTTCGCTGCTGATAAGCATACCCGCATGGAGCGCTGAGCCAAACACCGCTGTGGTTGAGGCAGCACGCGAGAACAACACCGGGGTAGCCTTGATGAACCAACAACTCCTGGCCAAGGCGCTGACTCATTTCGAAAAAGCTCATAAAGCTGACCCTGCGGCGATCGTTCCAGTGCTCAACGAGGGATTGGCGCTGATCTATCTGAGACGGCTTCCTGAGGCTGATGCCTTGTTGGAGGGGGCATCGACCACTGCTCCGCTGAATGCACGAGCATGGTACGGTCTCGGTCTGGCGCGTTTTGAAGCTGGCGATCAGGAACATGCCCTTGGAAGTTTCCAACGGGCAGCGAAGATCGATCCCTTAGACGCTGATTCCCACTACTACATCGCTGCTGTTGATCTCGCACTGAAGGACTATGTTCACGCCACGGAGGAGTTCCAAAAGGCGATAGAACTGAGTCCTCTGCACGCGTCGGCACAATACGGCTTGGCGCGCGCACTCCAGCGTAGTGGTAACACCGCTGACTCGCGCGTCCACCTTCAACGCTTTCAGCAGATTACTCAAAATAAGATTGGCATACTTTTCAGTACCAACTATGGAGAGCAGGGACACTACGCTCTTGCGCAGGACATGCTCGCGCCGCCGACTCCAGTTGCGGCGATGATTCCTGTAAAGTTTGTGCCGGCGTCGGACGCACCTATTGCGGCGAGCACGACCGGGTCAACTGTAGTGGGCGCAGGGGCCTGCATCTTTGACCTTGAAGGAGACGGACACAAAACGATTGTCTCGCTTGGCAGTGGGAAAGACGCGCTTCGTGCTTATCGGGTGCACAGTGCGGGAAGCTTAGAGGAGATTGCCTCAAAAGGTACCAGCCTTGTGCTCAATGGCCGCGGTGTTTCCTGTGCTGTCGGTGACTACGATAACGACGGTTTACCGGACCTTGCAGTCGCACTTGAGGATCGTGTTGAAGTCTTTCATAACCTTGGCCACGGCAAATTTGAGAACGTGACAAGTGCTTTGGGCATTCGAGTACTCAATAAACCATTTGGCGTCGCTTTCGTAGACTTCGATCACGACGGGGACGTCGATCTTTTTGTAACTGGATCGTCCGCGAAGGCAGGAGCAGCGCCAAGTGTGCTTTGGCGAAATAATGGAAATTCTACCTTCACAGAGTGGACGGTTCCAACTGCGCTCGGAGGCAGCGAAGAGACATCGGGCGCAACACTATCAGATATTAATAATGACCGGGCGGTTGATCTTTTAGTCACCGGGAAGGATCCGTCACCGACGGTGTTTGAGAATCAGCGTGAAGGCGCGTTCAAACGGGTAGCGCTGTACGACGATCCATCTCTTGGCGCAACGCGGGGTATTACCGCATTTGATTTCAATAAAGATGGTTGGATGGATGTCGCGGTGACACATGTTGGCGCTCCTGGCATCACTCTATGGAAGAACGTAGAGGGGAGGACGTTCGAACGAACCCCGTTGCCAATTACCGGCATTGTAGGAGCTTGGGGTTTAGCTGCGATCGACATTGATAATGATGGGTGGCTGGATCTTGCCGCTATTGTTCAAGATCAGTCTGGAACCCGCCTGCGGATCTTTCGGAACCTGGGTTCTCGTGGCTTTGAAGATGTCACTGATACTGTCGGTGTTGGCCAAATGGATTTAAGCGGTGCTCAATCACTTATAGCTACAGACATCGATGGAGATGGTGCTGCAGACCTAATAATTGCGCGCGGTGATGTTATGCCGATTGTTCTGCGCAACGAGGGAGGCAGTAAGAATCATTCACTGCGTATTATGTTGACTGGCCTGGCAGACAACAAGTTAGGTCTTGGAACTAAGGTCGAAGTTTTTGTCAACGGCTCTTCTCAAAAATTTGAGATAGCTGGATCTTCTGGATATCGCGGACAAGGTTCCTTAGAGATCATTGCTGGACTGGGACAGGAAGAACATGCAGACATTGTTCGCATGTTATGGCCTACCGGAGTACCGCAGGATGAGCTAGAAGTTTCTGCTGTAAAGCCGCTTGCGCTCACTGAACTAGATCGTCGTGGGAGTTCTTGTCCGGTGTTGTTTGCTTGGGACGGGAAAAAATATCAATTCGTAACTGACGTAATCGGAGCGGGAGTAGTTGGTCATTGGACCTCACCTACAACCCGGAATGAAAGTGATTCGGATGAATGGATCAAGGTCGATGGCTCGTCGCTTCGTTCGCGTCAAGGACTGCTGAGTCTTCGCTTTGGTGAGCCAATGGAAGAGATCAACTACATTGATCAACTGCGCCTGGTCGCTGTGGACCATCCAGAGGGGACAGAGGTCTATCCTGATGAGCGCTTCATGACCGAAAGACCTTTCTCCGGAGGCAAGGCCGTGTCTGCTTCATCGCATCGTCATCTCCCTGCTGGAGCATGGGGTGATAGCGGAGAAGATGTATTGCCATTACTGGCACACCGCGATCATGAATACGTGCGCGACTTTAAGAATTTAGACTATGCAGGTTTCGCCAAGGATCACGAGCTGAGTCTGGAGCTGGGCGAATGGTCTGCCGAACGTCCATTGCGTCTATTTATGAGTGGCTTTATCGAATACTTCAGCGCGAGTTCGATGTATGCCGCGTGGCAGGCGGGCAAAGCTCCACAGGCCCCTACAGTGGAGGCTCAGATGGCAGATGGGTCGTGGAAGATGATCATCAGCGACATGGGATTTCCGGCGGGGCTACCTCGAACAATCGTTGTTGATCTAACTGGCAAGCTCCCGCCTGGAGTAAGGCGCATACGCATCCGAACCAATTTGCAGATCTATTGGGACGAGATCCTTGTGGATAACGAGGTTGAGGCTCCGGCAGAAGTAAGACAGACTGAGCTGCCGCTCGCAGCTGCGACGCTAGCATTTCGCGGCTACCCAAAACAAATCGATGGAAAAACTCCTGGAGATCTCACCTATGACTACCAGTTAATCAGCAGCACGGGACCGTTTCAGTGGCAGCGAGGGAACTATACACGCTACGGTGCAGTCGCACCCCTGCTGCATGCAAAGGATGATCAGTTCGTAATCTTCGGAAGCGGCGAAGATATTGATGCTGAGTTCAGTGATGCGAATTTACCGCTACTGCCACCTCATTGGAAACGCGATTACTTTTTTTATGCCGATGGATTTGTAAAGGATATGGACTTTTACGAGGCTTTACCCTTTACCGTTGCTGAAATTCCCTTTCAGGCAATGAGCAACTACCCGTATCCCAACACTGAGCACTACCCAGACACGGATAAGACCTTGAATTATCAGCTTGACTGGAATGATCGGCTGCAGACTGGTGACAGGACACAATTATTTCAGTTCCACTACGTGCCCACACTCTCGAAACCCATTACGTCACGCAACTGAGTCTTGCGCAATTGGGGGTTCTTTGTACCCGAATTCGGCATCGATGACGGACGCAACTGCGAGAACGGCTTCATCCAGAAATGGCATGCCAGCTATCTGTACTCCAATCGGAAGTCCAATATCCGAGGTTCCAACTGGAACCACTGCCGCCGGCGAACCTAGTAGATTGAACCACTGTGTATACCGCATTGCATCTAGATAGCTCACTGTGGTTCCCTCTACAGTCCAGCTTCGCTCCCCATGAAGGACTGCTGGTACGGAGCATACGGGCGTAAGTAATATAGGAAATTGTTTCATTTCAGTTAGTAATAAATTGCGTACGAGGTCCATTTCAGCCCAGGCCTGCAGCAAAGCCTGAGGGGTCAGCGGATTCCGGCTTTCGGCCTGAGAAAGGAAGTCGCGGAAGACTGGGCTCAGTTCGGACCTTCTACCCACAATCTCTGGCTCGTAAAACATCGCTCCGCATTGCATGAAGAAGATATCCCATAATTTTCTAGCCGCGTCCAGAGAGGCTGGGCGAAATGGTTCAACGCTGAAGCCTTCCCGCTTTAAAGTCTTGACGGCGTTCTGAACTGCTTGCCTTGTCTCAGGGGTCACGGCTATAAAACCGTCGTCTTCCAGGTAACCGATTCTAAACTGCTTCGCCTCAGCCAGAGTCACTGGTCGGTATGCTACCGGTGTACTTGCGGAATCAAGAAAGTAAGGCTGTGAAAGTACCCGAAAAAGCAGTTCAAGATCAGGCACGGAACGCGCCATTGGTCCGACTGCGCCCAATATCGAAAAAGGTCCAACGCAGGGCGGTAGGTGTCCTACGGATGAAACACGTCCTGAAGTAGGTTTAAGGGAACAGATTCCTGTGAAGTGGGCAGGCTCTCGCACAGACCCTCCACTGTCGCTGCCTAGACCCGCGGCGGAGAGGCCAGCGGAGATTGCTGCCGCTTCGCCGCCACTTGAACCGCCTGCTGTGCGTTTGAGATCCCACGGATTATTCGTGCGCCCATATAACAGATTGTCGGTCTCGTATGCCATCAGGAACTCTGGGCAGTTCGTTGTGCCCAGGATGATTGCGCCTTCAGCGCGAAGTCTCGCAACAGCAACGGCATCAGTATCAGCACGTCTGCCGCGCCATAACATACTGCCGGTTTCACAAAGATGGCCGGCAACCGAGATTGACGACTTTATCGTTATTGGCAAGCCGGAGAGCATCCCGCTCTTAACATGCCTGGCTTGCGCACGCACCTTATCTGGATCAAAGTCGATAATTGCGTTTAACATCGGGTTGAGACGTTCAATGCGGTGAATATGCTCTTCTGCGAGTTCCATAGGAGAAATTACTTTATCGCGGAGCAGTTTTAGCTGTTCTACTGCGGATCCCAAGGCAAGGCTCATAGACTTCCAGTCGTTTGCGAAAAAGCTGACTTCATGCGTTCTTACTTGATTATAGAAAGATCATGTCTTTCATGGACAGACTAGGCTGCTCCACATTGCGTACACTACAGATGCTTATGAGAGCACCAATAAACATGGAGTCAATGAGAGATCAAACGGCCGATTGGATGAGCTTTCTTGGCAGGGAACTGGAATGTGCTCATGAGGATTTGCTCCAAAAATCGGTCACAGGAAAGCGCGTCTTCATCACAGGTGCTGGTGGTTACATCGGGTCGGCATTGGCTCGCTATCTTAGCAACCTTTCGGTGCAAAGTCTGACATTGCTCGACATTGCAGAAGGAGGGCTGTTCGAACTCTATTCAGAACTTGAGGACAAAGGGGACACCACTCAACTTACAGCGATTGTAGGTGATGTTTGTGACATGGTGCTTTTACGTGAGATCTTCGAACAGCATCAACCTCAGATCGTCTTTCATGCTGCAGCATGTAAGCATGTCACGCTCATGGAGACAAACCCGTTTGCTGCAATGCACAACAACGTTATAGGAACACACCAACTGCTTGCAGCGGCCAACGATGGATTGGCAGAACAGGTTATTGTTGTTTCCACTGACAAAGCTGTTGAGCCTTTCGGGATGATGGGCGTCAGCAAACGTATCGCTGAACTGCTGGTCGTCGCGAACCCCGGACCTGTACAGGTGAAGGCTGTCCGTCTTGCAAATGTTCTAGGGTCAACTGGTAGTGTCGGTCCTATCTTTGTACGTCAGATTTGTCATGGTGGTCCTGTTCAGATCACGCACCCAGGATGCACCAGATATTTTCTTTCAATCGATGAGGTTGTCCAGCGGCTGATGTCAGCGTTGCTAGTTGAAGGTACCAACTTACTTCTAATCGCGGAGGCCGGAGAACCATTCCCGGTAGTTGGTCTCGCTGACTATCTCATAGCACACATTCCTTGCGTCTCTAAGGCAGTTGAGATCTGCTATATCGGCCTGCGCTCGGGCGAGAAGCTTACCGAGCGCATGGTTGCCTGTAATGAATGCGCAATTGCCTGCGGGATCGCTTCACTCAATCTCGTAACTTGCAGCGACTTGCCTGCAGCAGTATTGATCGATGGGGCTAGTGACGCAATCTATGAGGCCATTCAGTCTCGGAACTTTAACCTCTTGATGACTGCAATCGGAAAGCTTATACCGGACTATGTGTTCTCTACTAAGGGGCATGGCACAGTCGACAAAGGAAAAATGGAGATTACAGAGTGAAGACGACCATTGCAGTCGTTACTACATCACGAGCTGACTATAGCCATTTATATTGGCCACTCCGTGAATTGGATTTACACCCAGATGTCGACCTAAAGCTCATCGTTCTTGCCTCGCATCTTTCTCCTGAACACGGTTATACGGTTCGTGAAATCGAAAAGGATGGTTTTACAATTGCTGCTCGGCTGGAATGTTTATTGAGCTCTGACAGCGATGTTGGGATGGCTAAAACTATTGGCCTGGCCGTGCTATCGCTTACGGACACGCTCGCTGCCATGCGACCCGACCTGTTGCTTTTGATAGCCGATCGTTATGAGATGCTTGCACCTGCAACTGTTGCTTTGGCGTTGCGGATCCCGATTGCGCATATCGAGGGAGGAGAGCTGAGCCAGGGAGCTATCGATGACGCTGTTCGTAATGCGCTCACGAAGATGAGTCATGTTCACTTCACATCAACCAAAACCGCTCGCGAGCGCGTTATGTCGATGGGAGAAGAACCATGGCGTGTGCATCATGCAGGTGCACCATCACTGGATCATCTGCAGCGGAGCAAGTTAGCTTCTCGCGCCGATCTTCAGGCTCGATTCCATATCGACCTGACACTGCCAACCATTATGATCGCGTACCATCCCGTAACGCTATTGACGGACACAAATTCAGAAATTAGTGGATTATTCGAAGCTCTTCGAGAGCTTCAGCATCAATTGATCTTCTGCTATCCCAACGCTGACGCAGGAAGCTACCATCTTACGGACCGTATCCGTCAGTTCATGGCTGAGCGGTCAAACACGTTCTTATTCACCAATCTGCCGGCGGTAGACTACTGGAGCCTTTTACGGGAGGCAACGTTGTTTGTAGGTAACTCCAGCAGTGGCATCATGGAAACTGCATCTTTCGGATTACCAACGGTCAATATAGGCATGCGGCAACAGGGAAGAGAGCGATCCCAAAATGTTCTAGATGCACCCCCAGTCACCTCGGCCATTCTGGATGCTATTCGCCGTGCAGAGAGTTCGGGTTTTCGCGACTCCCTTAAAGAAATGACAAATATCTACGGAGACGGGCATGCGTCCGAACGAATTATTAAGGTACTGACTTCACTGCCGTCACGCGACAAGCTTTTGTTCAAGCTGGTTCCTCAAGGTGCGAGTTGAAGATACCTCTGTCTAGACCCGACATTACTGAAGCGGACATAGAAGAGGTTGTTGCCGTCCTTCGAAGCACGCAACTAAGTCTTGGGCCCAAGATGGAAGAGTTTGAAGCAAGAGTGAGCACTTATATCGGAGCGCCTTACGGTATAGCCGTAAATTCCGGTACATCTGGATTGCACCTTTGTATCCGGGCACTCGGCATCGGACCCGGAGATGAAGTGCTTGTTCCATCTTTTACGTTTGTTGCTGCGGCAAACGCTATTCGATATGAGGGAGCGGTCCCTGTCTTTGTTGATATCGAACTTAGAACTTTGAACCTGGATCCTACTCGTTTGGAAGAAGCAATCACATCGAGAACACGGGCTATTGTTGTCGTACATACATTCGGGGTGCCAGCGGACATGCAAAGCATCCTGCAAATTGCCAGAAAGCATCATCTTCGCGTTATTGAGGATGCCTGTGAAGCTCTGGGCGCAGAGTACCAAGGTACGCGCGTGGGAGCATTCGGTGATCTAGCCGTGTTTGCGTTCTACCCTAATAAGCAAATCACAACGGGTGAGGGCGGGATGATCGTCACTCAAGATCCTCGGTTGGCTGCTGATATAAGAGCTATGCGCAACCAGGGACGATACGTTTCCGACGCGTGGGAGCAGCACTCTGTGCTTGGTTGGAACTACCGACTATCGGAGATCAATTGCGCCCTAGGATGCGCTCAGATGCGGCGCATCGATGAGATCTTGGCAAGTCGACGGAACGTTGCCGAATCCTACAATCGGTCGCTTTCCACACTGAGAGGTGTGAAGGTACCTGTGTTGTCGTATGAGGATCGGTCTACAAGTTGGTTTGTTTATGTGATACAGCTTGACCCGACCTTTGCCAGAGACGAGAGAGATCGCTTGATGCAACATCTCTTGCACCAAGGCATAGGTTGCGGACGTTACTTTGCTCCGATCCATGCCCAGCCAGCTTACAGCGGTGTTTCGGTGCTACATTCTCTACCAAACACAGATTTTGTTAGTCAACGTACCATTGCTCTTCCGTTCTTCAATCGTTTAGCAGACGAAAGCGTCTTCGAAGTAACCGAAGCGTTAGAGGAAGGTTTGTCCCTGCTGTGAGCTTTGGCTGTGTTGTAGGTGAACGCTTATAACTTACCTAGAACTGTCATTACTTTATGAGACCTTGATGGTCGTCAGTCGAGACCCGCTATATCGGGTATGCTGAGATTTCTGGATAGAGGATTTTTAATGGCTAAATTGACGATGGTGTTTGGGGTTTTGCTGGTGGTAATTGCGGTGGCTGGATTCGTTGCTACAGGCAGCGCGCATCCTACGGCGCTGATTCCAGGTGGGATCGGACTACTGTTTGTGGTGTTTGGAGCGTTGGCGAATACGACTGACTCGAAGAAACGGATGTTGTGGATGCACATTGCGGTAACGGTGGCGTTGCTGGTGTTCCTTGGCCTGATCCCGGCAGATATTAAGGTCTTTCAGTTGGCGCATGGGGCTGAGTTGCCGCATCCGATCGCGATCGAAGAGAAGGCTGCTGCTTCACTGCTGGCTCTGTTGTATGTGCTGGCGTGTGTGCGGAGCTTTATCATCGCGCGGCGAGGGCGACTGGCTGTCTAGCCAAGCTTGCACTTTCGGCGCGGCGCGACATTGTAAGGACAAACGGTCTGTTCGCTTGCATAAGGACGGGGCTAAACAGGCGTCAGCAAACAACGGATGGACAGGTTGTTCGGCTCGGTTATGTGGGACTGCTTGGAAAAAGTGGTGGAAGGTCGAGGTCATTACCGACTCGCTGCACAGGTCCGTTTTTGTGACGGACTAAAAAGACTAATGTCCTCTTCGGGAATGACAAGAGAGAAAGGGCAGGACACCTCGGGGCCGATTCGTCGAATGAGGAGATAAACTAGGAGAATGGCGTCTCCTTTGAATTCTTCGAATTACGGCGGCACGGGAGTGAAGGCGGCGGACCGGCCTGTGCGTGGAACGAGTCGGTCGACGGTAGCGGAGTTGAATGCGAAGCGGCCCAAGCCCCCGCTGAAGAAGGTGTTGCCGGAGGTCTGGGCGCTGGTGCAGCCTAGACTGGGTATTCTGTCGGTGAGCTTCGCTCTGATGATTGTGAACCGGGCAAGCGGGTTGGTGCTTCCTGCTTCGGCGCGGTACTTGATTGATAACGTCATGGGCAAGCATCAGTTGACTCAACTTCCGCTGATTGTGGGAGCGGTCGTTGGGGCGACACTGCTGCAAGGGGCGACGTCGTACACCCTTACGCAGGTGCTCTCGAAGGCTGGACAGCGTCTGATCGCGGAGTTGCGGACGAAGGTGC
Organism: Granulicella arctica; assembly: GCF_025685605.1. Lineage (NCBI taxonomy): Bacteria > Pseudomonadati > Acidobacteriota > Terriglobia > Terriglobales > Acidobacteriaceae > Granulicella > Granulicella arctica. Next base: position 135,642 of record NZ_JAGTUT010000002.1, on the reverse strand, counting down.
AGTCGCATATAGGGCGATTGCCGGTGGCGTTTTATGACGAGAATCGGACGGGTACGCTGGTGGCGCGGATCATGTCCGATGTAGAAGGCGTACGGAACATTATTGGCACTGGCATCATCGACTTCTTCGGTGGGCTGCTGACAGCTATCTTTGCATTCCTCTGGCTCCTCCATCTGAGTCCGCGCATGACGATGCTTACATTTGCGATTCTCGGGTTGTTTGCGTTTGTGGTGCTACGGGCACTTAAGGTAATCCGGCCAATCTTCCGGGAGCGATCAAAGATTAATGCCGAGGTGACGGGAAGGCTGACGGAGTCGCTGGGCGGCGTGCGCGTGGTGAAGGGGTATCACGCGGAGGCGAGTGAGGCGAACATCTTCGCAGCGGGTGTTGAGCGGCTGCTGAAAAATGTGATTTCTTCGATTACAGCGCAGTCGTTGATGAGTTTGGCGTCGACGGCGATCCTTGGCTTAGTTGGAGCGCTGGTGATGTATTACGGCGCGAGACAGGTCGTGTCGGGTGCGCTGACGACGGGCGGCTATGTGACGTACACGATGTTTCTCGCGTTCATGATCGCCCCGATTGTGCAGTTTGTGCAGATCGGGACCCAGTTGACAGAGGCAATGGCGGGGCTGGACCGAACGAACGAGATCCTCGGAGAGAAGGAAGAGGATTCGGAGCCAGGACGGACGGAGGTGCTGCCCTCGATTCGCGGGGATGTAGCGTTTGAGAGCGTGACGTTCGCGTATGAGCCGGGCAAGGAGGTTCTGCACGGGATGAGCTTCGAATCGAAGCCGGGAACGGTGACGGCGTTGGTAGGGTCGTCGGGATCAGGTAAGTCGACAATCATCTCGCTGATCTGCGGGTTCCATAACGCGACTACGGGACAGATTTTGATCGATGGGGTGGACCTGTCGACGATCCGGCTGAGCAGCTATCGCGAGCAGCTTGGCGTGGTACTGCAGGAGACGTTCCTGTTCGATGGAACGATTCGAGAGAATGTGAAGTTCAGTCGACCAAATGCTACGGAAGAGCAGTTGATGGAGGCGTGCCGGATTGCTCGGGTGGATGAGTTTGCGAACCAATTTGAGGAAGGCTACGAGACAATTGTTGGGGAACGTGGGGTGAAGCTGTCGGGTGGGCAGCGGCAGCGCATCTCCATTGCGCGTGCCATTCTGGCTGACCCGCGAATCTTGATTCTGGATGAGGCGACAAGCTCGCTGGACTCAGAGTCGGAGGCGCTGATCCAGGAGGGGCTGAGCTATTTGATGAAGGGGCGCACGACGTTCGTAATTGCACACCGGCTGTCGACGATCCGGCGGGCAGAGCAGATACTAGTGATCGAGCACGGGAACATACTCGAGCGTGGGACTCATGAGGAGCTGTACGCGCTGCAGGGGCGGTATTACGAGCTTTACACGCGACAGCATGGGGTTGAGCGGAATCTATTCCTGGCTCCAGGCGAAGGTGATGGCGGGATAGCGAAGGCTGAGGATGCGGTTGAAGCGGTCAAGGTCTAGTCGTTGGCTCCGTTCCAAAGAATGACCTCTGCGGAAGGGAGCCGGGGCGGATTTATGCTTCGACACCTAGCTGGGTGAGCAGGAAGGCGTAGTCGAAGGCAGTTTCTTTGAGGTAATCGTAGCGGCCCGAGGCTCCACCGTGGCCTGCGTCCATGTTGATGTGGAGGAGGAGCGGGGTGGCATTTTGTTTGAGAGTGCGGAGCTTGGCTACGTACTTTGCAGGCTCCCAGTACATGACCTGTGAGTCGTTGAGGCTCGTTTTGACGAGCATGGCGGGATAGTCGCCGGGAGCGAGATTGTCATAGGGCGAGTAGGCGCGCATGGTGTGGAAGGCGGCTTCTTCGTTGGGGTTCCCCCACTCTTCATACTCGGCTACAGTGAGGGGCAGGGTGGCGTCGAGCATAGTGTTCATCACGTCTACGAATGGAACGTGGGAGAGGACAACGGCGAACAGGTCGGGGCGCTGGTTGACGACTGCTCCCATCAGGAGGCCGCCGGCACTGCCGCCTTCGATGGCAACACGCTTTGGATCGCCGTAGCCTTGCTGGGTGAGTTGCTCGACGGCTGCGGTGAAATCGGAGAAGGTGGTTTGCTTGACGGCCATCTTGCCTGCGTCGTGCCAGGCGTCGCCGAGTTCGCCGCCTCCACGAATGTGGGCGTAGGCGATGACGACGCCACGGTCGAGGAGCGAGAGGCGCGAGGAGCTAAAGCCGATCGGAAGTGGGTAGCCGTAGGAGCCGTATCCGTAGACGTAAAGGGGATTCTTGCTGTCGGCATGGAAGATATTGCGGCGATAGACGAGGGACACTGGAATTTTGACGCCGTCGGCAGCGGTGATCCAGACGCGGTCGGAGCCGTAGAGGGTGCGGTCGAAGTTGCCGGGGACCTCCTGCTGCTTGAGAAGGGTGGAGGTGCTGGTGGAGAGGTCGTACTCGTATACGGAGGCGGGGGCTACGAGCGAGGTGTAGCTGTAGCGGTAACAGTTGGTGTTGAACTCGCGGTTCGCGTGGCTTCCGGCGTTGTAGGTGGGCTCCGGAAAGACGATAGGCTGCGGCTCGCTGAGGGTGCTGTCGGGATGGAACGGCTGGATCTCGATGACGGGAAGGCCGTGCCTGCGGCGCGTGGTGACAAGGAAGAACTGGAAGAGGTCGAAGTCTTCAAAAGGAGCTTCGGGATCGAGGGGGAGGAGTTCGGTCCACTGCTCGCGGTCAGGAGTGCCGACGGGAGCGATGACGAGGCGGAAGTTCTTGCCAACATCGTTGGTGCGTATGTAGAGGAGGCCGTCGCGGTGGTCGGGGTAGTACTCCTGATCGTCGAGACGAGGGGCGATGAGTTGGAAGGTGCCGGTAGGGTCGTCGGCAGAGAGGATGTGGCACTCGTTAGTGGTGTGGCTACCGGCTTCCATCAGGAGGTACTGGCGGTCGCGGGTGCGGCCCACGCCGAGGTTGAAGCGCTCGTCCTTCTCTTCGTAGATGAGAACGTCGTCTATTGCAGGCGAACCGAGCGTGTGGCGGAAGAGGTGGTCCTGGCGCTTGGTGGTCTCATCTTCGGTGGTGTAGAAGAGGGTGTTGGAGTCGGCTGCCCAGGCAATAGAGCCTACGCGCTGGGCGGTGTCGGGCAGGTCCTTGCCGGTGCGGAGATCGCGGATGTGGAGGGTGTACTGACGGAAGCCGGTCTCATCGGTAGAGTAGGCGAGGGTGCAGCCGTCGGGGCTGACAGCCATGCCGCCTAGGGACATGAAGGGCTTGCCTTCGGCCAGAAGGTTAACGTCAAGGAGAATCTCTTCGGCGGCGGGCTTGTCGCGCTCACGGCGGGCGGCGGATTTGCGGCAGTGGATACCGTACTGTTGTCCGGCGACGGTGCGAGCGTAGTAGAACCAGCCGTGGTCGGGGTAGGGAACGGACTCGTCAGTCTCCTTGATGTGGGAAAGCATCTCGTCGTAGAGTCGGGACTGGAGTTCGAGGGTGGGAGCCATGAAGTCGAGTGCGTGGGCGTTCTCAGCTTCGAGATGGGCGATGACCTCGGGTGAGGCTTTGTCGCGCATCCAGCGGTAGTCATCCTCAAGCGTGATGCCGTGCAGGGTAGAGGGTTCCGGCTGACGGCGAGCAACTGGGGGCTGAACGGTCTGGTGCTGGATCATCAAGTGGCAGGCTCCGATGTACAGGATAACAAGGTTGCGGCGTGCGATACGCATGGGCAGGCAACCAAGGATGTGCTCGCTACACCCTACTTAATGTATGATCGGCGGCGCTGTACGTTGGCTGTCCAGGGAGTGTGCCAGATGAATCTAAATATTGTTCGGTGTGGCGTTCTGTGTGTGGCAGGCTTCTCAGCGACCACGCTTGTAGCTGCGCAGCAGGGATCGTCGATGTCCAATAATCAACCAAATCAGCCGAATCAGCAGCAAAATCAACAGCAGAACAACACCGCTATGGGAACCGGGATGGCGGGGACAATGAGTGGTGCGGCTGGAGCCAACGATCCCACGGGGCAGATGATGAAGGATAAGATGTTCCTGCGAAAGGCTGGTGAGGGTGGGCTGGCAGAGGTGCAGCTTGGCCAACTTGCGGCGCAGAAGGGTAGCAGCGACGACGTGAAGCAGTTCGCCCAGAAGATGGTGGACGACCATACCATGCTGAATAACAGCCTGAAGCCGATCGCGGATGACATGGGTGTGCGGGTGCCGACGAAGCTGACGAAGAAGGACCAGGCGGAGTATGACAAGCTGAATGGACTCTCCGGGGATGACTTCGATAAGGAGTATCTGGCGTACATGGTGAAGGATCACCATGAGGACGTCCGCGACTTTCGGGACGAGGATGAGCAGGTGACGGATTCGAATCTGAAGCCTGCAGTGGAGAAGGGCTTGCGGGTGATTCGGGATCATACGCGGATGGTCGACAAACTCGCGAAGGCTAAAGGCGTTGCCACGCCAGGACGTGGCGGAGCGACTGCGCCACCGGCCCAATAAGTGGTTCCAGATTAGGTTTGTGCATGAAGGAGAGTGCTGCGTGCACTCTCCTTTGCTTCGTGGGTGCGGCGTAGAATGCAGGTAATGAAGCGTTTTTTACGATGGGTGGCGATTGTCTCCCTTGTGGTGGTCTCGGCTGCGGGTGCGCATGCTGAGAAGATCAAGGACCTGCCGGCGCCCACGTCGTATGTGAGCGACTTCGCGGGAGTGCTCGATCCGGCGACGAAGCAGTCCGTTGAGGACCTTTGTGTCGCGGTCGATCGGCAAGCCCATGCGCAGATCGCCGTGGTGACGATCAAGACGCTGGATGACGATCAGCCTATCGAAGAGGCAGCTACCGAGCTTGAAGAGAAGTGGAAGGACGGGGCGAAGGGAACGGATCGCGGCGTCCTGATGCTGCTGGTGATGAATCCGGTCAAGGGCCGGATCGAGGTTGGCTACGGGCTTGAGGGAATCCTGAACGATGCCAAGGTTGGCGATATCGGGCGGGCGATGGAGCCGTATTCCAAACAGGGTGACTACAACGAGGCGATTCCCCTTGGAGTGCAGCAGCTTGCCTCGGTGATTGCGGCGGACGCGAACGTCACCTTGACTACGCAGACCCATCGGTATCATCGGGTGCAGCAACAGCAGGTGCCGGTTCATTTGAGCTTGATGCAGATCGTGATCGGCGGCGGTTTACTGCTGCTGGTGATCGTGATCCTGGCGAGTACAGGGAACCTTGGAATTCTGTGGTTCATCCTCGGGAGCTTGTTGGGTGGTGGTGGAGGCGGCGGTGGTGGTGGTCGCGATGACGATCGGGGCGGCGGCGGCTTTGGCGGGTTTGGCGGCGGAAGTTCTGGTGGCGGTGGGGCCAGTGGGAACTTTTGAAGGTGATTTGTTGTATTGGACTTAGAATCGAATTGAAAGAATTGAGGATTACATGAAAGCTTTATGGGCGTTTCTCGGCGTAGCGGCGTTGTTTGTGATCGTGCTGCTGTTTGCGGGCGGTAGCTACGTCAGCTCGAAGAACCAGATGGTTGCAAAGGATCAGGATGTCAAAGCGGCGTTCTCGGAGATCGATGTGAATCTGCAGCGCCGGGCCGACCTGATCCCGAACCTGGTTGCGACGGTGAAGGGTTACGCGCACGTCGAGGAGAACATCCTGACGGCGATTGCGAATGCTCGCGCTGGCTTGATGACGGCGAAGACGCCGGATGAGAAGCTGGCTGCGAACGATCGGTTGAATGTCGCCGTACTTCCGTTGCTGCGAATGCAGGAGAGCTATCCTCAGTTAAAGAGCAATGAGCAGTTCATGCGGTTGCAGGACGAGCTTTCCGGGACGGAGAACCGGATTGCTGTCGCGCGTCGCCGGTACAACGAGACGATTCGTGACTACAACACGTTCATTGGACAGTTCCCGAACAGCCTGTTTGCCAACTTTGCCGGGTTCCACCCTAAGAACGAGTACTATGCGGCGGATGCAGCTTCGAAGACGGCTCCCAAGGTTGACTTCGACAAGTAGTTTCGGCTGGGGCTAAGGACGCCCTAGCGCCGGGCGGGCGCCACTTCGCGGGGTACTGACGCTTCGCGTGAACAACCACCAAACATCGGCTCAAACCATAGAAAAGCCGTCGCATGACGCGACGGCTTTTCTGCGACCCAGAGGCGTTAGCTGGTGAAAGAGGCTACAGCGGAGGCTTCGTCGTCTTTGACGTCGAAGACGGTGTAGAGCTTGGTGATTTGGAGGAGGTCGTGGACCTTCTTGGTCAGGTTGAGGAGCTTGAGCTCGCCGCCGCCATTCTTGACCGTGGTGAAAGCGCTGACCAGTTCGCCGATGCCGGAGCTGTCGATGTAGCTGATGTCGCCAAGGTTCAGAAGGATCTTGTTCGAGCCTTTGGCCAGAACGTCACGGACGGCGTCGCGGAGAGTGACGCTGCCTTCACCAAGTGTGATGCGACCGCTAAGATCCAGAATGGTAATGCCGTCCACCTGGCGGGTTTTAACTTTCATGCTCATGAATACGTCTCCTTAGGTCCCCGACTGCGCGGGTGTTCGATGTTTGATCAGGGTGAGTTCTGTGCCGGGGTGTAGCTGGCGAAAGTTTACCTCATCCATGAAGGCGCGGATGAGAAAGATGCCGCGACCGGAGCCACGGAGGATGTTTTCCGGCGCGAGAGGATCGGGGATGGTGTCTGGATCGAGGCCGGGGCCCTGATCGGCGATGTGGATGATGATGGACGCGTCGGTGGCTTCAAAGACTGCCGTGATCTGCTTCTCACGATCGTAGTTGTTGCCGTGGACGACGGCGTTGACGGCGGCCTCGCGAACGGCCATGGCGATATTGGGAACGGCATCCTCATCGAAACCGAAGCGCGCGGCGTAGTCTTCGGCTGTCTGCTCGACCTTGTTGACGCTGTCGAGTGTTGACTCGAGGGTGAGGCTCACGCGGCTGGTGATCGAATCTGCCAAATCGGGCCTCGGTGTTGCGTCTTGCGTTTACTGCGTTTCGGGAGCTTGAACCGATGGCAGCGGTCTTCGCAGTTTGCTTGCTCCGACTTGGAATGTCAAGGAACGCGTGCGATGGACGCCGTTTGCGGCGGTTCGATGAGCTGAAAGTGTCGCTCACTCCCACCCTTTGCGATGAGGCACCCGGACAATCTCGTCTAACCTCCCTCGCGTCGACTTGAGTGAAGATTTTTTGTTTTCGGGGTGGACCTTAAGTGTCCTGTTTGCCGGTCCTTAGGTCCAAGTGTCAAGCCAAAGTATTGATTGCAAAGAGGGTGTAGGTAAAGTACTCATTCTAAAGAGCGATGGACTGGATAAGCCGCAAGAGGCCAGCCCTTGATCGCGGATTATCTCTTATCTCTAGTATATGAGATTGTGTGGAACTAACCGGCCAACTTTATTTACTTACTTCGATGATGAAGTCATTGATTCAAAGGTAGTTGCGCGGCGACGCACTAAGGTAGGGCTTGACAGTTCTTTTGGAAGGTAAGGGCGAACCGGCCTTAGGCTATGGCGCGGGTAGATCGAGGAGCACTACGCTGGACCGATCCTGCACCCGTTCCAGGACGATCTGGCGGCCGTCGGCGGAGACGTCGAAGTCGCTGACGTCGAACTCCGGCGGAAGCTTTGTCATTTGACGCTCGATACCGGTATCCAAATCTTTGAGCCAAAGATCTTTGTGCTGAATGTCTCCTTGCAAAATCACCAGCTTGCGTCCGTTGGCGAGAAAGACGAGGTGTCGACCTCCCCGGGTGAGCGTGAGAGGAGGTGCGGGGTACGGAGTGCCGTTCGCGGTGATCGCCTTTACAGAGAAGGTGGTGCCGATGTCCGGTCCGGAATAGAAGGCAATACGGCCATCGGACGACCAGGTTGGATCTACCGAGTACTCCGCGACAAAGGAAGTCGGGGAGTGAGCGTCGGTCGGAATGCGGAAGAGATGTGAGATGCCGTGATCACTAACCGCCATGGTGATCGACCGGCCATCCGGTGCCCATGCCGGCGCGCCTTGCAGATCAAGGGAATCGACTACGATCCGCGCATTCGCTCCATCCGCATCCATGATGTACAAGAGCGTTTGCCCGCGCTGTCTGGCCGAGAATGCGATATGCCGTCCATCTGAAGAAATTGCAGGGCCACCAAAGATGCGGGCACCCTCGCCGCGCCATAGTTCCGTCGTCGCCCCGTTGCGGAGCTTCAGGATGCTCTCGCCGGTGCCGGTTGCGGAAACATACAGGAGATAATCCGGACCAAGCCTCGGGGAGAACCCGCTGGTGGTCGACAGCGGAATTGGTACTACGACCGAATCACTGGTGGCTGAGCCGTCGAGTTGCAACCGCCAGAGCGTCCTTTTTGGAGTAGCGAGCGTAGCGACGAGGCGGTGACCGTCGGCGCTGGCCGCCAAGGATGTGTATCGGTCGAAGCCAGGGTTGAGACGGTGCGGGATGCGGTGTGCCGGGTCGATGCTGTAAAGCCAGGGGCCAGAACCGTCAGCGTCGCTGGCGAGATACATCAACGTACGTTGATTGAGAAAGACTGGATGACTGACGTGGGAGTTGTGCGTTGTGATTCGCTCAGGCGCGCCGCCCTCCGGGCGAATTCGCCAGAGGTCCAGTTTGTCGGGAAGTAAGCCCTGAACAACGTAAAGATACGTCTCGTCCGGTGCCCACAAGGGGAAGTGGCTGTGAAGTCCGGCAGGCGCTGTGAAGATGGGACGACTGGCCGGTCGCACAATGCCGTCTGTTACGAACAGCGGATCGCCTGGCCCGGAGGTATGGTAGGCGAGGCGCGAGCCGTTGTGCGACCAGTCGAATTCGGCTACGCCATCGAGGTACGGTCTGGGCTCCCCGCCCAGCGTGGGCACTGCCCAGATGTCGATGTTTCCACCGTTCGAACTGTCTGGCCTACGAACCCAGAAGGTGACGAGCGAACCATCGGGCGAGAACTCCGGGGTGCGGATCAATGGATTGATGAGCCCGGGGATCTTGCCGTGGGTGAGGTTATGGAACTCCCCGGAACCGACCTGCGTCACCCAGACATCCATCTGGCCGGTGCGGTCGGAGAGAAAGGCCACGAACTGCCCGTCCCGGGAGAGTGTAGCGGCCTGCTCCAGGCCATCGAAGTCCGTGATCGCCTCAAAGTGTGCGCCGGCGATGGGATTACGCCAGAAGTACTCAACGTGCTCGAGCCAGAAGATGGCGACGAGTGCGAGGACAACTGCTATTGCCGCTGCGAGCAGGATGAGTCGCCCTCGGGGGCGAACGTAGTACGTCGGCGGCGGTGCCACGGATAGAGGAGGGTCTGCTGGTTCGGAAGCATCTGCGGTGGCTTCGGCTGAGACTTCCTGCAGCGCCCCAGAGTTCCGGCTGCGCGCCCATGCGTCCAACCCTTTCCTAGAGGCATAGACGGAGCCCATGCTGTCATGCAGGTGCCGGTGGACGGGCATACCCTCCCGCTTCTCCCAGCGCTGGACGGTAGTGACGTCGCGCTTGAGATAGGCGGCGATTTCCTTCCAGGAGTCCAGCCGATCTACCAGTTGCTGGTCTTCGGACAGTGTCCCAATGGATGGCTTGCCCACCTTGCTCTCCTGGCTGGATCAGTTTTGCGATGAACCCGGGGAACCCAAATTGTAGCCGTAACAGTCTTCGTTGGCACGGCAAAGTACGGCATTGAGCGGTAAGTCGAGGAATTGGCGTCATTCCGCCTATTGCCGCTTGAGGACACGCCGCGGGTGCTCCATTGTGGCCCTGCGTCACAAACCAATCTGGACTGGAGTTTCTTATTATGATAAGCAACACTCAGACGATAGCGAAACGTGTGTTTTCGCTTATTTTGCTGGTCTCTGCAACCTGTGGTTCTGCGCAGGAGCGTAAAGCAGCGCACCTTAGTGGCCTCATCAACGACTACTCGCCCTTGAGCGACAGCGTGAAAGGCAGCCCATGGGAGATGCATGGGCAGTGGACGATGGACCTCCATCCGCGTTGGGAGACGGCTGACTTCCTGGCGGATATGACGATGTCGGGCTACGGGAGGAACACGGCGGGTGCCGTCGATCCGACGCAGCCGCTGGTAAATCCTCATACGCATCACATCCGGTTGACGAACGCGAAGATCACCTGGAACATGATCGGCTGCCCAGCCTATCTTCCTCCTGCCACGACGATGGGCTTTCAGCTGAACGGAACGGTCAGCCTGTTGACCGGGAACGGAAGCATTGCTCCTTTCGAGACGGACCCGCCGTCGTCGACGCTGCAGGTGTGTGTGACGGGAGGGAGCGAGATTCCGTACTCCATGACGAATTCGAACATTACGCTGGTGTTTGGCGGGCTGGCGACGACGCATTTTGGACCGCAGGCTCTCCACGGCGTGGTGCGGAAGCCCGCGGAGGACAAATTCGAAGGATTTCAGTAGCTCCGTTGCAACCGGGTTGGGACGGATGGGGTGTGTTCACCAATTCGCTATCCGTCCCCGATTTGTTCACAGGTGTTCGGCGGTAATGCCGACACGTTTGATGAGCTTTCAAGTTGCAGCTTAAGCTGATCGTCGCTACATTGGTTTCGAACGCTGGAGCGACTTATGAAGGCTGCTATTGCTGCGGAATCTGCCTCTGCATTGATTGACGGGAGGATCAAGGAGCTTGGTGACTGGCGTGGGGCTACGCTCGCCGAGGTGCGGCGAGTGATCCACGAGGCCGACGCGGAGATTGTGGAAGAGTGGAAGTGGCGGGGCGTTCCGGTCTGGTCTGATGGCGGAATCGTGTGCACGGGTGAGACGTATAAGAGCGTGGTCAAGCTGACCTTCGCCAATGGGGCGGCGTTGGCTGACCCTTCAGGTCTGTTCAATTCCAGCCTCGACGGAAACGTCAGGCGCGCTATCGATATTCATGAAGGCGAGGCGATCGACCACTCCGCGTTGAAGGCATTGATTGGTGCAGCGGTGGCACACAACCGTGGCAAGGGCCGGCGGAAGGCCGCAGCGAAGACATAGTAAGTGTGGGCGTCAGGATCTGACTGCTATGTATCCTGCATGGTCTCTTCGGCTGCCTTATGTGCCGCAGCGAGGACGGCAGGGTAGGTGTACGGGGACCACTTCAACACATATCCGTTGCCGAGTTCGGTGGTGAACTTGAACTTGTAGGCGTCTGGATGTTCGGAGCCCGTGGATTGCTGATGCTCCCCCATCCTGTGGCGGTGCATCACCCATGCGCCGTGCATGTTCTTGAGGATGTGGTACATGAAGTAGACGGATGCGTGAGCCTTCCCTGAGGTGTCGTCCGGCATGAACTGTACGTAGCCGTAGGTTGCGTCCTGACCCTGGCAGGAGCCCTTGGTTTCTATCCCTGGGATGGTGTTCATCAGCTTGATGAGGTCGAGGACACCCTCGTCGATCTCTACGAATTGGCCTGAAGGCAGCTTCAGCGTGACGGATGGGTGGCCGAAGGAGACATAGCCATCTTTCACCGTGCTGGCCTGCTTGTTTTGGGACTGCGCGCTCATCTTTAGATCGTCGCTCATGGGACAGGGCTTCTACAAGTGAGAGGCCATCGTTCGTCGAACTGTGATTATTCGGTACGCAGGGCTTCTATGGGGTTGATCTGGATGGCGCGGCGCGCGGTGAGCAGACCGGCGATGGCGGCGACGAGCAGGAGGATGATTGAGACGCCGGTGAGGACAGACCAACTGCGCATGCTGCTTTGCGTCCATCGAGATGCGAACTGGCTAAGACCTACGCTGAGCAGGATGCCGATCGCTAGACCCGTAGTGGTGGTGAACATGGCGGGCCGAAGAATGGTGTGAAGGATGTTGGCGCGGCTCGCACCGAGTGCGGAGCGGATTCCGATCTCGTGGGTGCGCTGCTCGACGCGGAAGGCGATGACGCTGACGAGACCGATGGCTGCGAGCGAGAGGGCAACCAGGGCGAAGAGCGAGAAGAGGCTTGAGATGAAGCGCTCGCGGGCCCAGATGAACTCGCCGAGAAAGTCCTGAAAGACGTAAGACTGGCGGATGGACTGGCTGGCATCGAGGGTGCCGATCGCTTTGCTGATCGGGCGAATCATGGCCTGGGGGTCTGTCGAGGTGCGCACCAGGATGCCGGTGCCCGTGTGTTTGAGGACGCTTGAGGGGAGATATACCTCGGGTTGGATCGGGCGATGGAGACCGTCGTTGCGCAGGTCTTCAGCGACGCCGATGACCTGGTAGGGAGCTTGTCGCGAGGCTGCTGCGGGTGCTACGCCGGTGGTGGGTGCGGCCGGACTGGCGGCCTCGGCCTGGGCGAGCTCCTGCGGACTGATCAAGCGGCCGAGGACGCCACCGGTGGCAAGGTAGCGCTGGGCAAAGAGGCTGCTGACGACGGCGACGTGTGCGCCGCGAAGGACCTCGGCACGGGTAATGGATCGGCCCTGGAGGAGGGGAATCTTCAGGACGGAGAAGTAGTCCGCGCCGTTGAGGGAGACGACGGCACGGGTGCTGCCGCCGGAGGGGCCGCCGGTGATGTCGACCTGCTGAATCCAGCCATCGGTCGGGGGAAAGCCGGTAACGGCGCTGGCGGCGCTGAGGACACCGGGAAGACTGTCGATCTTGTCGATCATGGCGTCCTCGTAGTTGATGCGGTCCTGAGGAGCATCGTGGCCGTGCTCGGGAAAGGCCATGAAGAGGAGGAGGACGTTGTGGGGGTCGAAGCCGAGACGGGCACGGTAGGCCTCAAGAAACTGACGCATCGCCGCACCTGAGGCCGCAAGGAGCAGGACGGTGAGCGCGATCTGGAGGATGATGAGCGCGCCCTGGGTGCGCGAACCGGAGTTGGTGACGGTCCGGCTGCCGGTGGCCTGCATGGTTTCGGCGACCTTCGTCTTCGAGAGCTGGAGCGTGGGGGAGAGGCCGGCGAGGATGCCGACCGCGACCGAGACGAGGGTGCTGAAGAGCAGCACGGGCAGGTTGAGGGCGATGACGACCTCGTGCGGTATGGAGTACTGAGGAATCAGTACGGTGATCAGGCGAATGGCGGCGAAGGCGATCGCCATGCCGAGAACGCCTCCCGCGACCGAGAGGAGTACGGCTTCGGTAAGCAATTGGCGGATGATGCGGATGCGGGGAGCGCCGAGGGCTGTCCGCATGGCAAGTTCGTACTGCCGAGCTGAGCCGCGGGCGAGCAAAAGGATGGAGACGTTGCTGCAGCCGATAAGAAGCAGGGACAGGACGGCGGCAAAGAGGGTGAGGAGGGTTCCCTTGAACTCACCAAGGAGATTATCGTTAAGGGTTTCAACGGTGACCCGGTACGGCCCGCGCTGGAGGGTCTGAGGATAGCGGCTGGCGATCTGACGGGTCAGGCTGTCGAGTTCAGCGGTGATGGCGGTCCGGGAGAGGTCGGGCCGGATGCGGAGGACGGTGGGCAGAGAGGTCTTGGGATCGATGCCGCCGGGTAATGGAAGGTAGACATCGGCATCCAGCCAGGTGAAGCGCGGGCCCATGACGCCAAGGACGGTGTAGCGCTGGTGATCGAGCTCGATAGTGCTGCCGACGGCTGAGGGGCTACCGGCGAAGTGGGACTTCCAGAAGAGATAGCTGATGACGGCTACAGGCTGCGGGGCGATGTTGGCAGGGGCATCGGCGTAGGTAAAGATGCGGCCCAACAGCGGTGGCGCATCCAGAAATTGGAGGTAGTTTCCGGTTCCCTCAGCGACGTGGATGGACTCGGGAAAGTCGCCGCCGGTGAGGAGCTTGCTGATCAGGCGGTGCGCCATCACATCCGTCACGGCGTGGGCGTGACGGAGGATCTCAAGGTCGGGGAGGGTGAAGTCCGCGTTGTTCTTGTCGTCGGCCTTGGACTGGGTGACGATGTCGGCGATGTGCGCCGCGTCGCGGTACGGGAAGGGATCAATCAGGACGCCGTAGAGAACGCTATATACAGCAGCGGTAGCACCGATGCCAAGGGCCATGGAGAGGATGGCTGTAGCGGCGTAGATCGGGTGCCGGAGGAGCTGACGCAAGGCGAAGGAGAGATCGTGCAGCAGCGTTCGCATCGGAGACCTCGCGGAATGGCGGAGCCTCTGAAGTCTATAGGAGCAAGGCGTTACCGAGAGTTAGAAGGTGTATTTGACGCCGCCGTCGGGGAAGCGGGGCATCTGGTTTTGCTGGGCTGTGCCTCCGGCGATCGGTTGCCATTGGTAGGCGTAGAAGTTGGCGCGGTTGAGGGCGTTGTCGAGGCCGCCGTGCCAGAGGAGGGTGCCGGTGCGGTATTGTGTGGCTTTTTCGAGGCGTATGTCGAGGCGAGCATAGGGGGTGGAGCGGAGGGCGTTGATCTGGGTGAGGTCGTAGACGTCACGGTTCTGTTGATAGCTTGCGGCGAGGTCGTCGGGAGTGTAGGGGCGGCCTGAGGTTCCGGTGTAGCGGGCGGAGGCGGTGAATCCGCGACCGGCGCGATAGACGGCGGCTACGTTGGCGACGAGGGGCAGGTCGAAGCTGCCGTTGCGGAGGATGCCGTCGAGGCCGGAGAAGCGGCTGCGGGAGTAGGCGATGTTGCCGGTGAGCATGAGGCGGGACGAGGCGCGGAGGTCGAGGGAAAGCTCGGTGCCGGTGGCCTGGCCGAGACCGCGGCTGACCATGGGGAACATGAGGAAGGCCTGCCCGAAGGTGTCGGCGATGTTGGCCATGGAGAGCTGCGGGTAGTCGATCGAGACCGGGTAATCGCGGTAGGTCTTGCGGTAGGCGGCGAGGGTGAGGCGGAGGCGGCTGCGGTCGATGAGCGTGACGGCGGCGGTGTAGTGGCGGGCGCGGATGGGGGCGAGGGCGGCGTTCTGGGGGAAGCTGAGGAGATAGAGGAAGGAGGGGAGCTGTGCGTAATCGGCGACGCCGAGGCTGAAGGAGTGCGTGAGGCCGAGCGGGACGGTGAGCGAGGCCTTGGGGGTGAAGGCGAAGTTGTGGTCGAAGGCCCAGTGGTGGGCGCGGGCGGCGACGGTGAAGCGCGCGTTGGCGGGCAGGGTGAAGGTGACCTGGGCGTAGCTGCCGTCGTCGGCGGTGGCGAAGTTGCGACGGATGTTGGTGGCGCTTGGGATGGTGCTGGTGGCGGTGTAGGGGTTGAAGTTGGACGCGCCTGCGGGCTGGAGAATGCTGTAGTCGATGCGGTGGAGGGTCTCGGTGGCCCCGGCGCTGAGAAGGATGTGGGCGTTAGCTTCGAGGGTGTATTCGGTCTTGAGGGCGGTGTCACCGTCGTGGGTCTGTTCGTTGTAGATGGGGAGGCTGGCTTCGAGCTGGGCGGTCTGGGCAATGGTCTGGACCTGCTCGGAGTTCGAAAGGGTGGTGATGCCGAAGGATTTTGCCGAGAAGAGGTGCTGGTAGTTGAGGCCGGTGGTGTTGCGCCAGCCGCTGTAGTGGATGTCGATGGGGTTGGTCTCGGCGGAGTCGTTGGGGTCGGGATGGATGGCGATGGAGTCGATGCCGGTGAGGGAGAGTCCCCAGAGGCGGTCACCGTTGGCGAGGGTCTGGTCGGCGCGGACGAGGTTGTTGGTGTAGTGCGGGACGCCGTTGAGGCCGATGTCGTTGGTGAGCAGGTTGAGGATGCCCTGGCGGCCGGAGATGAAGAGGTTCCCATTGCCGAGGGGGCGGGAGTCCATGCCACCTACTCCGGCAATGCCGAACTCGGTCATGTGGCGGATGGCGGGGTGGGACTCGTCGGGGATGGTGGAGATTTCAACGACGGCGGAGAGGCGGTCGTCAAACTTGGCGTCGTGGTCGGCGGTGTGGAGGGTCATGGACTGGACGGCGGCGTTGTCGATCATGGAGACGAAGCCGCCGGTGGTGTCGGCGAGGGCGAGGTGGTTGATGGAGTGGATGTCGATGTTGTCGATGACGAAGAGGTTCTCCGAGGGGTTGCCGCCGCGGACGAGGAAGTCGTTGCGCTGATCGGAGTCGGAGATAACGCCGGGGAGAAGCTGAAAGTAGCGGGAGGGATCTTCGAAGGCTCCGGCGGCTGTCTCGATGAGGGTAGAGGTGATCTTGTGGCTGGTGGGGCTGAGGGGTGGAGCGGTGGTCTCGACGAGGATGGTGCTCTGGGTGGTGTAGGGGCGAAGGCGTGGGACGGCTACGACTATTTCCCTGGCTATGGGGAGGATGGAAGCTTTGGTGGTCGAGCTTGCTGGCGTAGCTGCGTCGGAGGTTTTGGTACGGATGATCTCGGCGGCGTTTAAGTTCAAGGTGAAGGCTAGTGAACAGACGAGCAGGACGGAGATCAATCGCATGGTGACGGCCTCAGGTACCGTTACCTGTTCATCGACTTAGTTTGGTGGAGCTTGAGTTGGGTTGGACAAAGGGCACAGCAGATCCCTGCGGGATGACAAACAAAGAGGCAGGGCGACCGCAGGTCCTTCGACTTCGCTCAGGATGACAGTTCTCCTGGTTGATAGAGATAAAGCCAGTGCAGGTGCAGGTTCCCCGCGTGTGTTGTTTGGGGGCCGGTGGGATAGCATGGCAGAGACGGCTTGACGCGAGAGATGACCCCGTTTGGGGCGTGATGTGCCGTCCAAATCTACAGTGCAACTGTGCAGGGTTTTACCGGAGCCGGGGTTGCTGCTATGAGCAAGCATGTCGTGAACAGGACGAGTGTTTCTACGCTGATGGGGACGTCGGTCTTCGATGCCTCGGGCGTTCTGTTCGGGCGTGTGCGGGAGTTTGCGGTGGACTCGGCGGCGGATGTGCACCAGGTGCATGCGCTGGTGGTTCGGCGCGCGGCTGCGAAGTCCGGCGAGGCGCAGGTGATGGTGCGGGTCGCGGAGATCCAGCTTGGCACTGACAGCCGGTTGACGCTTGGGGCGAATGCGATGCCGGTGGAGGTGCCGTTGCCGAGTGACGGTGGGCCGGGTGCCGATACGGACGGCGAAGCGGTCTACCTGCTGCTGGAGCGAGACCTGCTGGATCAGCAGATTATCGACATCAACGGGCACAAGGTGGTGCGGGTCAACGATGTGGACCTAGTGTGGATGCCGGTGTGTGAGGCGCAGCCGGAGCTGATGCTGCGGATCGCGGAGGTTGAGGTCGGCATTCGGGGAGCGCTGCGACGGCTGCTGAAGGGACTGCCAGTGTCGACGGTCGATCGGCTGACGCGGGGATTTGAGCCCCGGGTGATTCCGTGGGAGTTTGTGGACCTGATCGAGCGCGATCCGGCGCGACGGGTGAAGCTGAAGATTGGGCAGGACCGGTTGTCGCGGATGCATCCGTCGGATATCGCGGACATTCTTGAGGAGCTGGCACCGGCGGAGCGGCAGGCACTCTTCAACAGCCTGAACGACGAGGTTGCGGCGGACGCGCTGGAAGAAGTGGACGCGAAGATGCAGCAGTCGTTGATCGAGTCGCTGGACTCGGAGCAGATTGCGGGCATTGTAGAGGAGATGGATCCGGGCGCAGCGGCTGACCTGCTGGCGGAGTTGTCGGAGGAGCGGTCGGACGCGATCCTCGGGGAGATGGACCCTGCGGAGCGGCAGGATGTAGAGGAGTTGCTGGAGTTTGAGAGTGACTCGGCTGCGGGACGAATGACAACGGAGTACATCGCGCTGGGAACCGAGGCTGCGGTCGTGGATGCGATTACGGCGCTGCGGTCGTTCGAGGGCGATACGGACAATGTGCTGGACATCTTCCTGATTGATGAGGAGGGGCGGATTACGGTGGTAGTGCCATTGGTGAAGCTGGTGCTTGCTTCAGGTGGGGATGCGCTGAAGGACCTTTCCGATGGGCACATTGTGAGCTGTGCGGATGATGCTTCGGGCAAGAAGGTAGCGGAGCTATTTGATAAGTACAACCTGCGGTCGCTGCCGGTGGTGGATGATCAGAAGCGGCTGATTGGCGTGATCCACGCTGACCAGGTGATTGCGCTGCTGCGTGGGAAGCACTGATGAAGATTCTTTATGCGGCAGGGCTGTCGCCGAACGACTCATCGCTGCATCGGCTGATGGCACTTGAGCGGCAGGGGCATGTGGTGGTGCCGCTGAACCTGTACAGGTATGACTCTCCGCAGATTTTGGTGCGGAAGATTGAGTTTCGGCTGTCGATGGGTCCGGGCGTGGTGCGGCTGAATCGTGATCTGCTGGCGGCTGCGGAGCGGGAGCAGCCAGATGTCTTATGGGCGGATAAGCTGCTGTGGGTCTGGCCCAAGACGCTCGACAAGCTGCGTGCAATGGGGATTGTGACGGTGAGCTACATGATCGACAATCCGTTTGGACCGCGACGCGATCCGGGATGGCGACTGTACATGAAGGACATCCCGCACTATAACCTGCACGTGGTGCAGCGTGACCGGAACGTTGTGGAGTACAGGGAGCATGGGGCATTGGATGTGATCAAGATCCAGACAGCGTATGAACCTTCGCTGCACTTCGCTCCGCCTGCGGGATGGAGCGATGCGGATCGGGATCGGGAGGTGTCGTTTATCGGGACGCCCTACGATCAGCGGGCGGAGTTTATGACGCGGTTGTGGAAGGAGTTTGGGGTGCCGGTGTCGGTTTCTGGGAATAAAGTTTGGCGGTCGGTGCTGACGGCTGATGCTGCTGCGGCGATCTACCGGAGCGAAGAGCTGTATGGAGACGCGTACCGGCTGGGGATCTGGGGGTCCAAGATCAACCTGAGCTTTATCACGCATTCGAACCTGGATGAGTTTGTGCATAAGAGCTTTGAGATTGCGGGATGTGGTGGCTTCCTGCTGGCGGAGCGGTCTGCTGGACATAGTCAGAGGTTCATTGAGGATGAGGAGGCCGTGTTCTTTTCGGATATCGAGGAGTGCGTGGCGAAGATTCGCCGATACCTGCCGGACGAGGCGGCCAGGACGCGGATCGCTGCGGCGGGGCGAGCGCGTGCGGAGCGAGATGGGTATCACAATGATCACCAGACGGGGTTGGTTGTGGAACGGGTGCGAGCGATTCTGCTCCAGGTACGAGGGGATGCAGGCAAGGTGATGGCTTGACGTTCTGGCGGCAGTGGCGGGTTCGGATCATTCTGTTTCTGGCGGTGCTGGGGCCAGGGTTCATTACGGCAAACGTCGATAACGACTCGGGTGGGATCTATACCTACTCGCAGGCGGGCGCGCAGTACGGGTACACGCTGCTGTGGACGATGATCCCGATTACGCTGGCGCTGATCGTTGTGCAGGAGATGTGCGCGCGGATGGGCGCGGTGACGGGCAAGGGCCTGAGCGACCTGATCCGCGAAGAGTTTGGGCTGCGGATGACGTTCATCGTGCTGGTGCTGCTGGTGATCGTGAACTTCGGCAACGTGGTGACGGAGTTCGCAGGGATTGCCGGGAGCATGTCGCTCTTCCACGTAAGCAAGTACCTGAGTGTGCCGATCTGCGCGTTAATCGTGTGGGCGCTGGTGGTGAAGGGCGACTACAAGAACGTTGAGAAGGTCTTCCTGGCGGCGAGTGTTTTTTATATCGCGTACATCATCGCCGGTGTGCTGAGCGGGCCTGACTGGCACCAGGCGATGCTGGAGACGGTGAAGCTTCCGCCGCGTGGCGTGTGGAAGGACCATGCGTATGTGTATATGACGATCGGTGTGATCGGGACGACGATTACCCCGTGGATGCAGTTTTATCTGCAGTCGTCGATTGTGGAGAAGGGCGTGACGGTGCGGCAGTACAAGGCGTCGCGACTGGACGTGATCGTTGGGTCAATCTTCACGGATGTGGTGGCGTGGTTCATCGTGGTGGCGTGTGCGGCTACGCTGTATACGCATGGGATTCGGAATATTACCGATGCGGCCACAGCAGCGGAGGCGATGATGCCGCTGGCGGGCAAGTATGCGTTCGTACTGTTTGCCGCGGGACTGTTCAACGCTTCGCTGTTTGCAGCTTCGATCCTGCCGCTATCTACGGCGTATGTAGTGTGCGAAGGAATGGGATTTGAGAGCGGGTTGGACAAGGGCTGGAAAGAGGCGCCGTTCTTCTACTGGTTCTATACGCTGCTGATCGCGCTTGGGGCGGCAGTGGTCCTGATCCCCGACTTTCCGATGGTCAAGATTGCGATCCTGTCCCAGGTTTTGAACGGGATTCTGTTGCCGGTGGTCTTGATTTATATGCTGAAGCTCATCAACAAGAAGGAGTTGATGGGGAAGTACACGAACTCGCATTGGTTCAACGCGGTGGCCTGGGCTACGGCGGCGATTGTGATCGGGTTGACGGTGGTTTATGTGTGGAATCTGGTGCTTGGCGGGTAAATGGAAGGCGACCGCGGATGGTCGCGGAAGAACGCGGATATAGAGCAAATGCGTTGGGACGTACTCAATCCGCATATGTCCGTGGCATCCGCGGTGCGTTTTAGAGAAGGCGGCCGTCGGCTAGATCGCGGACGAGGCCAAGGTCGGCGGCTAGAAAGTCGTAGCCGGGGAGGGCGACCAAGGGGGACCAGCGGATGTCGTTGAAGATGCGGTTTTCGGGGATGCCGCGGTATTCGTTGACGACGAAAAACTGAAGGTCGATGGCTCCGCCGTTGCGGTACTTGTGACGGACCTGGGCGACACGGCGGCCTATTGTTGCGTCGATTCCTAACTCTTCGTTGAGTTCGCGGGCGAGCGCCTGTTCGGCTGTCTCGCCGGGTTCGATCTTGCCGCCGGGGAACTCCCACTTGAGGCTCATGGGTTCGTTTGGCTTGCGCTGGCAGATGAGAACTTCGAGGGATTCTGCCGGGCCGGTGGGTGGCTTGCGGAGCATGAGCGCAGCTACGACAAGGCGCAACGGTCGAGTGACCTCTGCGTCGGGGCGGCTTTCGAGCTTGCGAATCGTATCCTTCACCTGCCGGTTAGACGCGCCGCGATCGGCAAAGGCTTCAAAGAACTAGCCTTATGGTCACACTCAGGGGCGAACGGAAGCTGGATAGTACACGGGCCAGCCCTCGGTTATGCTGCGATCAACAAGGGCGGTGGTCGGGTTTACGGGGAACGCACGCCGAGCGATGGCGAGCATGGCGGCATCGTGGACGGAGTTGCCGAAGACGGCGTCGGGTACGGTGATGCCGGCGTTAGCAAGGGAGACGACCTTGCCCTGATCGGTCGGGACGTCGATGAGGGTATTGGTGACGATGCCGTCCACACTCTGGACCCGGGCCGAGAGGACGCGGTTCGAGGGGATGTTGAAGCGACGAACACCTTCTTCGATAACCCAGTCGTTGGTGGAGCTAACGGCCCAGATGTCGGCACCTCGAGCCTGAAGGGAGGCGATGAGTTCCTGCATCTCGGGGAAGATGTTGCGCTCGATGCGGGTGCGGAAGAATTCGGCTGCGGACTGGCGAAGCTCGCTTTCGGCGAGACCTACGTAGACCTGGAGCATTTCACCGCAGATGGCAAGTTCAGAGACTTCACCGCGCTTATAGAGGCGATAGCGGTCGTCGAGCCAGTCGGTGGCGTCGCGGGAGAGGAGGCCGGTCTCGATGGTCCACTTCATAAAGGTCGAACCAGCGTCGCCGGACCAGAGAGTGCCGTCGCAATCGAACACGGCGACGGTGGGGGATAGCTCAAGGACGGAGGCGTGAAACTCGGCGGTGGTAAGGTGCTGGGCGGTACGGAGTGGGGTCGACACGTTAGCTCTACTTTTCTGAATCGGTGCGTTCTTTATTGATTCTACTTGGGCGACGAGCCGCATCCTAATGCGCTGGAGGATGTGATGAGTGACTTCAAAGAATTGAGTGGGCCTGAGGGTCTGGAGAAAATTGGCGAACTGATCAGGGATATTCGGATCACAATGATGGCGACGGTCGCTTCAGATGGGTCGATCGATAGCCGACCGATGGCGACGCAGAAGACGGATAAGTTTGACGGAACGGTGTGGTTCCTGACGAGGCATGACTCAGGCAAGGTGCGTGAGATCGAGGAGGATGCGCATGTGACGCTGGCTTACGCGAATCCTTCGGACTCGGTGTACGTGTCAGCAAAGGGGCGGGCGAAGGTTAGCCAGGATAAGGCCAAGATCCATGAACTCTGGAATCCGATGTACAAGGCGTGGTTCCCAGGTGGGGAGGATGATCCTGCGATTACGGTGCTGCGGGTGGATATTGCCGAAGCTGAGTACTGGGAGGCTTCGTCAAGCAAGCTGATTATGGGTGCGAAGTATCTGGCGGCGGCTGTTACAGGCGGGAAGGTCGACGTTGGGGAGCAAGGAAAGGTCACGGTTTAGCGGGCACCCATGTCCGACGGTTCGGACATGGGGCAACCTCTATATAGGTGGGAGTCCGTCGACTACGGTCACTCCCGAGGGTGGGGTGAAGATGAAGTCGCCATCTTTTACCGGGAGGTTTTCGTGCATGTCAGAGAATGTGAAGGTAGTGGTTGCACCATCTATCTCTTCCAAGCTCATCGAAACGATAAGTCCCTTCGTATCAACGTCTAGCGTAAGAAGCTTCACGCGCTGGCTCATGCCTTTGGGTATCCCTGCAATCTGGTAACCGCCGGGTCCGGGATGGACCGAGATGGTGTCGAGTTCTTTCTTGAGCTGGGTGTGGCCGAGTAGAAAACGTAGCGGGGAGCGCAGGTCATCCAGTTGTTTTGCGGATACGCGCTGGGCCTGTGGGTCGCCGGGCGTGTAGAACCAGCCGTTCTTGCCGTCGAGGATGAAGACTTTGCCGACAGGGGTGGCATAGCTCCAGCGCATGCGACCGGGCTTTTTGAGGAGGAGCGTGCCGGACTCGTTGCGGTCCATACCCATGCCGGTGTAGTGCTCGGAGTAGTGGGCCTGGAGCGAGGCGAGGTGGTTGTAGTGGTCGTCTACCCGCTTGAGGATGGCGTCGTCGGCCTGCCCGAGCGCGGGAAGGCAGGAGAGACAGAGCGCCAGAAGTAAGGTAGGGCGGATGGTGGCTCCTTGATCGAGAGACGAATCAGCGAGACGCACTACGTGGTTGTAGCGCGTCTTGGGATTATTGCTGAGCGAACTTTACTGGATGGGCTGGGTGCAGCTTGTGCCGCCTGCTGGATCGAAGCGGATGGTGTTGTTCTCGTCGGAGCAGAAACCACGGTCGCCGGTTTTTCCGATCGATTGGGGGACGGCAGTGATGGTGTAGGAGGTGTACATGTCCTGATTGTTGACGGTGACCTTGCTGCAACCGACGATGGCAAAGGTGTAGCCTGCTTTCTGGCCGGTGGTGAGGGCAGCGTCGATAAGCTGGGCGGCCTGGGCGGAGGGCGCTCCAGCATTGGGCTGGCCGCCGAGGGTGGCAATGGAGCAGGAGAAGCCATTCGCAGGATAGGCGGAGTTGTACTGGAGCTCGGCCTGGCCGATGGTGCGCACGGACTGGATGGCAGAGGTCTCATTGGCCTGCTTGCGAAGCTTGAGAAGCTGCGGCACGGCGAGCGTCATGAGGATGAGCATGACGGACATCACGATGAGGAGTTCGATCAGGGTAAAACCCGCTTCCGCGAGTGATCGTGTGGCCTTCTGGGTCTTCAGCATCGACATGTTGGTTCGACTTCCGATCTATAAATAGGTTGCGAGCGTCCGCGAATCAATTTTAGAACGAAATGAGGGATTAAGCGGTTTGCCCCGGACTGTGGGCTGATCGAACGAATGTTGGTGCTGTGAAGGTCATGAAAAGAGGACACGGTGGTGACAATCGCGTGACACAGCCACGACGGCAGACTTCTAGGTTGGAGTGACCGGCTTCGGACAGGCTTGCCGGAGATCAACATAGGAGCTTCACGCCATGACGCGAGCATCTCTTCACCAATCGTCGAAACATCCGCAACTTCAGACCTCTCCATCGGGCAGCTTCGCATGCTCGTTTCGTAGCTTATCCTTTGTAGCGCTCGCGACACTGCTCGGTGCTGCGAGTTGGACGCAGGCGGCGGTGGCGCAGAGCCACGATGGAGATCGCGGGTCCGGCCACCAGTATGAGGAGGATGCGGATGATGCGCATGCGTGGCGAACGTGGGGAGGGAATATCAGCAATACGCACGGAAGTACCTCAGAATCGGAGATCAGTGCAAGCAGTGTAGGAAAGTTGACGATGAAATGGGCGTTCACAACGGCGGGCGATGTGTCCGCTACGCCTACGATTGAGGGCCACTCGCTCTATGTTCCGGACTGGGGTGGCTTCCTGTACAGGATCAATACGGAGACGGGTAAGGCCATGTGGTCGCACAAGATCTCCGACTACACGGATAATGCGGCTTCTGTGTCGCGAACGTCGCCAGCGATTGCACGGGACAGGCTAGTGTTTGGAGACCAGGGCGGTGCCACGGTGATCGCGGTGGACAAGACGAATGGGTCGCTGCTGTGGCGGAAGACTGTCGACACGGCTACGGGCGCAACGATTACAGGATCACCGGTAGTCTATAAGGATCGCGTCTATGTTGGCGTGTCTTCGAACCAGGAGTCACTTGCGGAGACGGTGCCTGATTTCGATCTTACCTTTCGCGGAAGTATTCTTTGCCTCGACCTGTTTACAGGTAAGGTGATCTGGCAGACGTATACGATCCCCGAAGGGTATACAGGCGGTGCAGTGTGGGGCGGAAACTTCGTCGTCGATCCGAAGCGTGACTCGGTCTATGTGAGTACGGGGAATAACTACTCCATACCGGATGCTGCGGACAAGTGCGTGAGCAGTTCGACGAGTGCGGTTGGAAAGCTTGCTTGCCTTGATCCGAAGGACCTGATTGATGCCGTCGTATCGCTCGATCTCGAGACGGGCCGGGTGAAATGGAGTCGGCGGCTGGAGGGCGTCGATACGTGGACGGTGTCGTGTGTCGTGAATCCCCATGCGGGTATACCGTGTCCGGATAATGCGGGGCCGGACTATGACTTTGGATCCGCACCCAACTTCTTCACGACCAAGGAGCATGGGCGAACGATGGATGTTGTTGGTGCAGGGCAGAAGAGCGGCATGTACTGGGGACTGAACCCGGACAACGGCGATGTGCTTTGGGGCACGCAGGTTGGTCCTGGCGGCAGCCTCGGCGGGATCGAGTGGGGCTCGGCTGCGGATGGTGCGCGGGTGTATGTTGCTTTGAACGACAGCAATCGCACGCCTTACCTGCTGGGTCCGCAGAAGAAGACGTCGTGGAGTGCGGGATCGTGGGCTGCGCTGGACGGGGCTACGGGCGAGATCTTGTGGCAGGTTCCGGTGTCGGGTCAGAATCCTCTGAAACCGACTCTGGCTGCTGGAGCGACTGGGCAGGTCTCGGTGGCGAACGGTGTGATGTTTGCCGGATCGCTCTCAGGAGATATGGTGGCGCTTGATGCCGCGAGTGGGCAGACTCTATGGAAGTTTGCCAGCGGCGGCTCCGTTGTCGATGGACCTTCAATCGTAGATGGGACCGTTTATTGGGGTTCCGGCTATGCGCACATCGGTGTCGGCAAAGGGAACAATCAGTTGTTTGCGTTCTCGATTGAAGAGCGAAGGGGACATGGCGGGCGGTAGCCGCTCTCCAAGTCGTTTCAGTGAGGTAGAAGGTCGCCGGGTTTGTTCCGGCGACCGTTACTTTTAAGGGCAAGCAGCATGCCTGAACGCCGGCCCAGGTGAGGTTCTATAGGCCGTGTGTAGGCGAACTAGGCGGTTTGGGTGGAATTCCTGCGACGAAGCACAACTGCTTTTGTTACCTATACAAAGTGAATTTTCGAGGATATAGTTTCGCCAGATAGTTTCCAGCTATCTGGCCAGCGCCTTTCAAATTGATCACGAAATATCGGGGGAAGAGATGAGCATTCGTGTGTTTGCAGCAGGTGTCGTTGCGCTCTGCGCAGTGACGGGAGTCGGAATTTCACAGGGAACCAGTGCACGAACGGCACTGAGTCCGCAGGTACTTGGCGCTGCGGACCAGAGCGCTACCACCCATTTCAACGCGTATCTGCCGCTGACGCACCAAGCCGCTCTCGAGCAGTTGCTAAGCGCACAGACGGATGTGGCTTCTCCCAGCTATCACCACTGGCTGACGCCTGCTGACTTCAAAACGAAGTTCGGACCGAGTGCCGCCGACCTTGCGAAGGTGAAGGCAACGATGCAGGCTGCCGGACTGACTGTGGTTGCCGAGCATACGCAGAGCCTCGAGATAGAGGGGCCGGTGTGGGCGGTTGAGAAGCTGTTCGCTACAAGGCTGCAACAGGTGCAGATGAAGAGCGGTAAGGTGAAGTTCGCTGCCGCACAAAATCATCTTGTAATCCCCGATGCTCTGAGTGCGACCGGAGTTGTGGTTCCCGAGTTCACACCTCGCGTGGCGCATGTGCATTCGCGACGGATCGGGACGGCGCTTACGGCGGCAAGCCCGAGCACGCGGTTGACCAGCAACGACAGCTTTTTCTATCCCAACGATCTGAATGAGGCTTACAAGCTCCCGTCGTTTACGACGATAGTTACGCCATTGAGCACGGGCAAACCGGTTCAGCTCGCGGGTGTGGGTTCGCATATCGGGATTGTGATCTCGTCGGTGATCAGCCCTGCCGATCTGGCAAAGACCTTCAACTCCAAACTGAACCTGAGTGGTGGGGCAAGCCTGGTGCAGGCTTACTCGGCGAACACGACACTGCCGGTTCCTACGGTGACGATTCGCACGGTAGGCGCAGGAAGTGGCCCGTTCAATCCGAATGATGACGCAGCGGGCGAGGCTTCGCTCGATACACAGATGTCGCTCGGAACGGCTCCCGGAGCGCAGGAGACGCTGTACAACGTCGAGGACCTGAGCGACTCGGCACTGATGGCTGGCTATACGGCGATCGACGAGGATAACGCGGTCGATGTGGTGAGTTCGTCGTTCGGCGGATGCGAGCTGGAGTACCTTCCGGCTTACAACAATGGCGTGGACTTTACGGGCATCCTGAAGGCGTACCACGCACTGTTTCAACAGGGCAACGCGCAGGGCATTACGTTTGTGGCGAGCTCCGGTGATAACGGCGCCCTGGCCTGCCTGTCGGTCGCGTTCAACGACAATCCTTCGAACGGAACATCCTTTGTTCCGGGAGTGGAGTGGCCTGCGGCCGATCCGAGTGTGACCGGTGTGGGTGGAACAAATCTTACAACGACGGCTACCCCCGGCATCGATGATGCAAAGTACTCGATTGAAAACGCCAATTACGATCCTCGGGTACCGGCTGAGTTTGAACTGAGCCCGACCGATATCGTGACGGTCAACAACAACACGTGGGGTTCAGGTGGCGGTGTCAGCAAGATCTTCGACAAGCCGCTTTACCAGTATCTCGTCGATACGGGGAACGATAAACACCGCACGGTTCCTGACGTTTCGCTGATGATGGGCGGATGCCCGGGAGATGCGGATCTAAGTGTGCAGGATTGCACCACCCTGCCACGCAGCGCCGCGATTATCTGGATTGGCGGCGAAGCTGACCTCCTGATCGGAACGAGTTCTTCGTCTCCGGAATTGGCTGGTGTGCTGGCGCTGGCTATCGAAGAGAATGGTGGGCGGCTGGGCAATGTAAATCCGCTTATCTATGGGCTGTCTGCCTTGCAGACGCTTCTGGGCGGGACGGATGCACCGGCACCGTTGAAGTTCTTCCACCGGAGCATTGTTGGGGATAACAACTTCTACAAGGTTCACAAGGGAGATGCTTACAGCAAGGTGCTCGGTAACAGCACGCTCGACGTAAAGAAGTTCCTGCTGCAGCAGCTTGCCAAGCCGGCTGGTGCTCCAAACACTGCAAGCAATCCGTAGCCTGTCGATTTACGAATTAGCGTGGGCCGGGTCCTTCGGGACTCGGCCCATTTTTATTGTGCGGTCTTTGACTTGCGGGGGCGGCGCGGCTTCGTTTCGAGTTGGGTGGTGTACGCCTTGACGATGGCACCGATGAGACCGGGGAAGCGCTGGTCGATCTCGCTGCAGCGGGAGATGTTGTGCATCTCGACGCCACGCCGTTCGCCGCGGATGAGGCCTGCTTCGCGGAGGGCTTTGAAATGCTGCGAGAGCGTGGATTTGGGGATGGTCTTGCCGGTGAGATTCGAGAAGTTCGAACAGTTGTGAGTGCAATCCTGGCCGACGATATCGGCGTAGATGGCGACGCGCACAGGATCCGACAGTGCGTAAAGGATTGCCTCGACGGTGATGTCCTCAACTGACGGATGAAAGAGCGGTCTCATAACCTTTCATCATAAGCGATTCTTGTACCATTGTCTTATAGTTCTAAGATCCTGAACTATTGAATCTTTAATCTATTTCATTCCATCCTATGGTGCAGCTGGCGAGTCCAGAACGAAGCAGGACAACGGAAGACGAGAGGATGGTTCAGTATGGGTAAGCTTGACGGAAAAGTAGCAGTGATCACGGCGGCAACATCAGGCATGGCGCTGGCAACGGCAAAGCTGTTTGTGGAGGAGGGCGCGTATGTATTTATTACCGGCCGTCGGCAGGACAAGCTCGATGAGGCTGTGAAGGCCATCGGCCGGAACGTCACGGGCGTGCAGGGCGATGCGGCGAACCTCGCGGATCTCGATCGACTGTATGAGACGGTAAAGAAGGAGAAGGGAAAGATCGACGTGTTGTTTGCGAGCGCGGGTCAGGGTGAGTTCGCGAAGATCGGCGAGGTAACGGAGGAGCACTTCGATAAGACCTTCGACCTGAATGTGCGAGGAACACTTTTCACCGTCCAGAAGGCGCTGCCGCTGTTCACCGATGGTGGTTCGATCTTCCTGAACGGCTCGATTGCGAGTATCAAGGGTTTTCCAGCGTTCGGTGTCTATAGTGCGAGCAAGGCTGCCGTGCGGTCGTTTGCGCGGACATGGCTGGTTGACTTGAAAGAACGAAAGATTCGCGTGAATATTTTGAGCCCGGGCACGATCGATACGCCGATTCTCGATCCGCTTGGACCAGATGCCAAGGAGTACTTCAAGACTCTGGTGCCGCGAGGTGAGATCGGACGGCCTGAGGAGATTGCTACGGTAGCGTTGTTCCTGGCTTCGAGCGACTCGAGCTTTGTGAATGGTATCGAGCTGTTTGTGGATGGCGGTACGGCACAGATCTAACTTCTTCTGCAATAAGAGATGCCACCCATCTTTGGAATGGGTGGCATCTCTTATTGGGCGTAAGCGTGACCGGTTCGATGAAGCTAGCAGGCCAGATCGGCGCGTTCTACCTTCATGGTGCCAAGGTTTCCGAGGAGGGTGAGGGCGATGGCTTCGGGACGGAAGAGTTCGCGGGCGAGGGTCTGGATGTCGGAGGGGGTGACCTGCTCGATCTGGCTGACGAGGTCGTCGAGCGAGAAGAACTTCCCGAAATACATCTGCTGGCGGGCGAGGGAGGACATACGGCTGGAGGAGGTCTCGAGGCCAAGGACCATGTTGCTCTTGAGTTGTTCCTTGGCACGTTTGAGTTCGCTGTCGGGGACGGCTTCGTCCTTAAGGCGGGCAAACTCGGCGAGGGTGAGCTTGAGGACCTCGGGAGTTTTGTCGATGGAAGCTCCGGCGTAGACGGCGAGGCAGCCGGTGTCGCGGAAGGGACTGAGCTCGGAGTAGATGGAGTAGGCAAGGCCCTTCTCTTCGCGGATGGACTGGAAGAGGCGTGAACTCATACCGCCGCCGAGCATGGTGTTCAGCAGGTAGACGGCATAGCGATTCTCGGCGTTGACGGCGGGTGCGGGAACGCCCAGGCAGAATTGAACCTGCTCAAGGGACTTCTTATTCTTGAGCGTGATGTGGGGGGTGGTCGTGGGGGACGGAGACTTCGCGAGCGGTGCGTTGCCGGCTGCAGCGAGTGAGTCGAAGTGATGGGCTACCTGTGCGACGAACGTATCGTGGTCAAGATGACCGGCGGCGGAGAAGACCATATTGCGCGGGGTGAAGCGGCGGGCGTAGTCGTCGAAGACGATGGCCTGGTTGAAGCTGGAGACAGTTTTGGCGGTGCCGAGGATGGGGCGGCCGAGGGCGTCACCCTTCCAGAAGTTCTGGGTGAAGATCTCGTGGACGAGGTAGTCAGGATTGTCCTCATCCATCTTGATCTCTTCGAGGATGACGCCCTGCTCCTTGGTGAGGTCCTCCGGATGGAAGGTGGGATGCAGGACGAGGTCGGAGAGGAGATCAAGGGCAGGGTCAACATTGGTGTCGAGAACCTTGATGTTGAAGCAGATACCCTCTTTGCCGGTGAAGGCGTCCAGATTGCCGCCGATGGTGTCGACTTCGCGGGCAAGTTGTTGTGCGGTGCGGGTCGTGGTGCCCTTGAAGACCATGTGCTCGACAAAGTGGGAGATGCCGTTGACGGCGGGGGCTTCGTCGCGTGAGCCGGAGTCGATCCAGGCGCCCATGGAGACGCTGCGGACATGGGGCATCGACTCGGTGAGGACGAGGAGTCCGTTGTCGAGGACGGTTTTGCGGATGTTGCGGGGGGTAGCAATGACGGCGGTTAGGGGTGCGGCTTCGGTCAGAATTGCGGACATGCGGCTCCTTGCATCTTCACTGTCTATTGTTTCATAGCTGATTCATCGTGGCAGGGAGAGGATTTTGCTACTTGTGGGAGTTAACCGTGTTCTAAAGCGTATGACTATTTTACGAAGGTTGGTAGGAAGCGCTGTGCTTCTGTTTGGATTTGGATGGTTCGGAATGGTTGGACTGACTGCGCGTGCGCAGAGTGCCAGTGCTTCAACCGATCGGTGCTATGACTCGAAGAGCGGCCGGGACTTTCGGCTATGGGACGATGCGGCTCCCGGTGCGGTGGGGAACGATCCTTGCCGGGACATTCCGTTTGTGCGGGTGTATCGGGCCAATGGTCCGGCGACGGCGACGAATGTCGGGATCGTGGTGATGCCTGGCGGCGGGTATAACGAGTTGATCGATGAAAAGGAACAGGGGCCGGTTGGACGATACTTCGCCGACAAGCTGGGAATTACGACCTTTGTGCTGTACTACCGGCTGGTCCAGACCGACGGGACGTACCGCTACCCGGTGCCGATGTGGGATGGGCAGCGAGCACTGCGCTATGTGCGGTTCAATGCGTCGCAGTTCGGGATCGATCCGACAAAGATCGGGGCGTTCGGCTTCTCGGCGGGCGGCCATCTTGCATCGACAGTTTCAATTCATTTCGGGAGCAACTTCAACCTGCCGACGATGGACTCTGTCGATCAGACGGATGCGCGTCCGGACTTCCTTGGATTGGGCTATCCAGTGATCTCGATGGACCCGAACCAGTTTGCGTCGTCATCGTCGAAGAAGCACTTGCTATTTGGCTATAGCGGCAGCACGTTGAGTGATTTGGAGCAGTACCTCTCAGGACAGAAGCAGGTGACTGCGAAGACACCGCCGACGTTCCTGTTTGAGAGCTTCGATGACAAGATAGTGGATTCCCAGAACAGCAGCTTGTTCTACCAGGCGCTTGTCGCGGCAGGCGTGCCGAGCGAGGCGCATATCTTCCAGACGGGGACGCATGGTGCCGGGCTGGCGACCGGCGATCCGGTGGAGGGTGCGTGGCCGGAGCTGTTTCGTAATTGGCTGTTTGAGCGAGGGTTGTCACCGAAGGCTTCGAAGCTGGTGCCTCGGCGCGATCGGTAGTTAGGTTTTCGCGTAAGGATACTAACCAGGAGGGCGTAGCTGACGATGCGATCGCGGTGGTCCACAAGGCCGCCGCGGATCTCGTGGGCACGCCGGTGGCAGTCCTAGGCTTTGTGATGCGGCAGTCTGACTTCTTCGGATGATTCAAGCATTGGACGACAGCTCTCGGAAGATTTGGTTAGCACGACCTCGAAGTTATTTTGACGTAGTGTTCATCCCAGTGTAAGGTCGATTCATAAACCACATCTTCCGACAGGCAAACGCCCTCAAACGTTCGCCTGCATTCAGTTGAAGCAGAGTCGTGTCTACGCCTCTCTCACCAATCGATATCGGCTTCGTTCACAAGCACAACATCCCGTATCGAGGGTGCTGGCTCAAGCTGTTGCTCACGCAACCATTTCTCCGAGAGGCAAAGAACGATGCATAAAGCTTCATGGGTATTACGATATTTGTTTTCAACCCTGGCCGCGTTTTTGTTAGCCATTGCACTCCTTCCACAAGCATTTGCTCAAGAGACAACTGCCGGTCTCGAGGGCGTTATCAAGGACCCCACGGGCGCATTGATCAAGGATGCGACGATTCAACTGATGGGCGACAAGCTGATTGGCGCCAAGACGATTCGCGCAGATGCTTCAGGCTACTATCGCTATACCAACCTCCCTCCCGGCAAGTACACGTTGATCGTGACGGCTCCGGGCTTCAGCGAGTCGAAGAATTCTGACATTGTGCTGAACGTGGGACACGTTCCGTCGATCAATGTGACGCTGTCGCTGGGTTCGGAGAGCACGGTCGTTGAAGTGAGCGCGACCTCGCCACTGATCGACGTAACGCAGACACGCACGCAGACTAACGTGACGCAGGAACAGATTGCTTTCGAGCCGCGCGGCACATCCTTCCAGAGCGTAATCATCGATGCGCCGGGAGCGCGCAGCGAACCGCTACAGGGCAGCTATCAGATCAACGGTGGCGCAGGCAATGAGAATGGCTACCTGATCGATGGTATGACAAGCTCGAGCCTGGTCAACGGCAGCACCCAGGCGAATGTTCCGTTTGAGTTCCTGCAAGAGGTTCAGATCAAGACAACAGGCTTTGAAGCTGAGAATCCGGGTGGACTTGGCGGCGTTGTCAATGCGATCCCGAATCGCGGCAGCAAAGCGTGGCATGGACAGATCTGGGCTTACTATGAGGCCGATCCGCTGGATGCGAGTCCGTCTGCGTCGCTTCGCAACAACCCGCAGGCATCGGCTGTTGCGTCGACACGCACCGATGTTCCGTATCAATTTTATAACCCCGTAAAAGATCATTTCCGGTATCTGCAGCCGGGCGTCACCGCCGGTGGTCCGCTGCTCACGAATCGTATCTGGGTATTTGCTGGTTTGCAGCCGTACTTCACATCGCTTCGACGAAATGTCACCTTCATCGCGCCTTACGGACCGCGGACACTCGACCAGGATACGCAGCGCTATTTTACGACCGTTCGGTTGGATGGCCGCGTCACGGATAAGATCCGCGTCTTCGGCTCGTTCCTGTATCAGTACTATCGTGCTTCGGGAACGTCGCTTCCAAATCAGGATTCGATCAACGGTTTGTTCAATTCCAGTTCCACGACGGCACCGGATAGCTTTCAGCATGGTATCGGCAATGTGCAGCCGAACTTCCTTGCGACGACAGGCGCGGATATCACGATCAATCCGTCGCTCGTAGCGACAACGAAGTATGGGTACTTCTATCAGAACTATCAGGATCGTGGACTGCCGCAGGGCGTTCGCTATGTTTTTGCGGCGTCGGGCCTTTCGTCTACCGGTTCGGTTAAGGCAATCGATGGAACGGCGATCAAGCCGGGCGATCCGTTGTACCAGTCCTCTGGTTTTCAGACACTGCCGTCCAACTCGCAGTATCTCGCGAACCAGAGCATCTCACACCAGTTCAACCAGGATGTCGCTTACTTCAAGAAAGGTTTGGCGGGTACGCATAACTTCAAGTTCGGCTACCAACTGAACCATCTCTATAACAACGTGAACAATGCCTATAACACTGGATTGGTGGAGATCATCCCTGGGCAGTCGTACTCTCCGCTTGCCAGCAACCAGCCTAACTGCGCTGCAATCGAGGCGACTAACCTGACGCGGTACGGTGCAGTGGACAACAGCGGCAGCAAGACCATCAATCCAGTCAAGTGCATGGGCAACTATGGCTATGCGTACATCCGTGAGTTCGGTACGGTGGGCGCAGCAGCCAGCTTCAACCATGGTTTCTATGCACAGGATCAATGGACAGTTGCTCGCGGCATCACATTGAACCTTGGCATCCGCGTGGAAAAGGAGACTCTTCCTGCGTATGACGCTTATCCTTCCGGCATCAACTTCGGCTGGGGCGACAAGGTTGCTCCTCGCCTTGGCGCATCGTGGGATGTTCTACAAAACGGTAAACTCAAGGTCTTCGGCAGCTATGGCGTGTTCTATGACGTCATGAAGCTGGGCCTGGCGATTGACTCCTTCGGTGGAGCGTACTGGCATAACTGCTACTACGCGCTGGACGATCAGAACTACACAACTCTCAACCCGGTGCGCGATGCGAGCGGCCATTACTGCGGTGGCACGGGCAATGCAAACTTTGCAGGCTCGGGTACGACGCCTCCTTCCAATCTGCGATTTATCGAAAACCAGAACTTCCGCATTCCAGCCAATGATCCTTCACAGGGCTCGTCCGTTGCTCCTGGCTTGAAGCCTTACCGTCAGCATGAGACGACAGGAGGAGCGGACTACCAGATCAGCCGTATGTGGACCGTCGAGGCAACCTACGATCGTCGCCGTCTTGACCACGCGATTGAAGACGCTGGAACGATTACCCCAGCGGGTGAGACCTTCCTGATCGTCAATCCGGGTCAGGGTACCGACCTGCAGCCGGTGGCTAATTGCGCAACCTGCAAAAACCAGCCTGCTGCGGCTCGTTCCTATGACTCGTTGGAGATCCGGTTCCGCCGGCTCGCCGACGCGCATTGGGGAGGTAGCTTCTCCTACACCTACAGCAAGCTGCGAGGAAACTACAGCGGTTTGACGGCAACGGATACTTCGGATGGCGGCGGCGCGCGACTTAGCCCGAACGACAACCGTTCCTTCGATGAGCCGTTCTTCCAGTTCACCTCACACGGGACGCCCTTCAACGGGCTACTCGCAACAGACCGGCCACATACGGCGAAGGGTGATCTGTACTACAGGATCTCCTACCTGCGTCGTCATGAGACCAGCATCGGGCTGCTGCAGCAGCTCTACTCCGGTTCACCTCTAAGCACCTATGAGGATGTTGCTGGTACGGCCGGCAGCTATCCGACCTACGTCGAAGGCCGCGGCAAGTTTGTTCCAGCGACGCTTGGGGCAGGAAACTCGATTGTGTTCGGAACTCCTGTACTTCGCCGGACGCCGATCTTCGCGCAGTCGGATGTTTCGCTTACGCATACGTACAAAGTGAGCGATCAGCATGAGAACTGGCGGCTTGGCTTCGAAGCAAACTTTCTCAACCTGCTGAATACGAAACACGCTGTCGAGTACAACACGCACCTCAACACCAGCAACCTTGGCAGCTTCGTTGCTCCTCCGGGCTACGCGGATGCGAAGGGAAACCTGCAGTATGGGGTGCTGGAGAGTCCGTATGACTACCAGGGTCTGAGCAACAGCCAGAACATTACTCTGAATAGCTCCTACGGTTTGCCGACGACGTTCCAGGCAGGGCGGTCGATTCGTCTGAAGGGTAAGTTCACCTTCTAGTCTCGGCGGCAAGTAAGACTAAGCGCACGGATTGCTCTCGCAGTCCGTGCGCTTTTGCTTGTGCGATCAAGGGTGACTGGCCCATGCCATGCCGTCCGGTTCGCCGCCGGCGTTGATCTTGCCGGAAAGGGTGAAGGTATGGAGGTCGATGACGGCAACGTAGTTGGCCTGGCCGCAGGCGATGAAGGCGCGGGTGCCGTCGGGCTGAACGAGGATGCCTGCTGCTCCGCCGATCGGAAGTCGCTTCACTTCTTTGCGCGTGTTTGCGTCGAGGATAGCAATACCGTCGTGAGTGGAGACGAGGACCTTGGTGCCGTCGGGTGTGAACTTGAGGCGGTTTGCTCCTTCAACATTGGGGTGGAGAGTTGCTATGACGGCTTTGGTCGCAACGTCGATGATGGAGATGGTGGCATCCTGTGCGTTGGCTACCCAGATTTGCTTGCGGTCGGGGGAGAGATCGAAACCTTCGGAACCATTGCCCACCTTGACTACGGTTTCGCTCCAGTCTTTGTGGGGCATGTTGGGTGGGGGACCGCCGGGCCCCTGGCGTTGGGGCTCACCTGGGCGTGGTGGTGGCGGGGGCTGGATGTGGAGCTCTTCCTGGTCGATGAGACTGACGGTGCCGGAGCTTACGTTGCTGGTGACGATGTGCTGCAGGTCAGCGGAGACGTCGATCATGTGGGTACGGTTCTGGCCGGTGCCTAGAACCCAATCGACCTTCTTCGTGGCGGGATCGTAGCGGCCGACGGCCTTATTGGCTTCCACAGTGAACCATAGCTTACCGCCTGCGAAGGTGAGGCCGTGCGGTCCATGCAGGGGGCCGAGGTCGATCTCGGGAAGCGGCTTTTTGGCAGTGAGGTCGATGACGGCAAGGGTGTTGAAGGCTCCGAAGCCGTAGTTGGAGACGTAAGCGGTGGTGCCGTCGGAGGAGGCGATGACCTCATGCGGATCGTTTCCCACGGGAGCTTTAGCGATGACCTGAAGGGTGGTTGGGTCGATGATCGCAAGGGTGTGATCTTGTTTCGAGAGGACGAGGAGGGACTGGGCTGGAAGTGCCGTGGCGGCGATGAGGGCGGCGACAATGGCTTTGTGGAGGGGCATAGCGGGCCTCTGGTGTATGCCCTCATTAGGACGCTGATTTTTGGGAGAAGGTTACGCGCGTTGACTCCGGGTGTATGGACTCTATAGATCCCACCCTTTGCGATACCGCTGCGAAGGATGGACGCCGAGCGGTTGCAGTGCGCTACTTAGTCGGGTAGAGGGTGGAGGCAGTGTCGTGCAGGACTTTGTGGGCGATTTCGGCGGCTCGGCCTGGGCTGACTTCGTGGTCTTCGACCATACCGGTGAGGGCCATGCTGAGGGCTTGACGACCGTTGCGATTGGCGATCCACGTGGCTTCCTCCCAGCCCATTGCGTCTGAGAGCGGATAGCCGTCCGTGCCGAAAAGGACCTTTTCCGGATAGGTCTCGAGCCACTCGCGGAGCCAGCCAGACAGAGCGTGCGGGGTGAAGGTGAGGGTCTCCTGAGAGAGGTCGAGGTATACGTTCGGCTTCTGCAGCAGGGCTCCGGCTTCGCGGACGAAAGGCCAGCCACCATGCAGGAGGACGAAGTTGGTGTGGCGAAGGCGTGGGTCGTTGAAGAGGGGTTCGAGGAGGAGCGGGTTGGCTCCGGCGACGGAGAAGTAGCCTCCGCCGCCGGCCATGGCGTGGAGGTGGACGGCCATGCCGAGGCGGCCGCATTCGGCGGCGATGTAGCGGAAGAGGAAGTCCTCCAGGAGCTTGTAGTCGGCTGCGTTGGGACGAGGCTGATTGATGGATGCAGCGTAGATGCGATTGGCTTCGGCGCGCGTGGGGTCGGTGAAGTTGAAGTCGCGGAGGTAGGCTATCTCGAACTTCTCGGCGATGGCTCCTCCGGCGTGCTGACGCTCGAGCGTGGGCGTGACCACTTTAGCTAAGTAGTCGGCGAGGGTTGCGGGGATTTGAGTGAGTCCGGCTTGCTTGAGGTAGCGGGCGCGGAGACGGTCTTCCATGGGGAAGAAGAGCTTGCGGTCTGGGGTGCCTTCGCTGAGAACGGCGTTGTTGAGAGGGAAGAGAAGGGCGTCAGCGTAGGGGACCCAGCGGAAGCGCGGAGGCTCGATTCCCAGGCCCATAGTAACGCGGTTAGCGAGCATGGTCTGGATGTTGGACTGATCGAGGACCCAGCTTGGGTAATGGGTGCCTTCGCGGGTTCTGATTGCGGCTCGGGCAGCTTCCAGCTTCTTCTGGCCGTCTGGGGTGAGGGGAACAGTGACGTCGATGTTCCAGACAGCTTTCCAGGCGAGCGGGAGTTGCGGGTTGTCGGGACGCCACGCGATGGTGTCGGTTTCAGGCTCCATGTTGTCGACGGGAAGGGCATCGAAGTCGCGGTCTGCTGGGTCGGATAGAACCGGGTGTGCGTGGTTGTCGATCGCGGGGATGGTGGCGATCACTTTGAACAGCTGACTGGGTGTTTGGGCGTGGAGGGTTGCGGCAAAGAGGCAGAGTGTGAGGAGGCGAGTTGGATGAATTGGATGGCTCACGTGGCTGACAGTATCACGGGTTGAGGAGATATTAGCGGAGGGCGTTGAAGCTGACGATGATCGCGCTGGATGCGGGCAGGGTCAGCTTGAGGGTGTGATTTGGGATTGGGAAGAGCTTCGCTGCAGGCTTCCATGTTCCGTCAGCAGCAACCTCGGTTCCACCCAGAGTAACGTCGGTCTTTGCGTCGATGGCTGGACCTTTGAGAGCGAGGGTGGAAGCGTGATTGTGGACGGCGTCGACGGTGATGGGAATGGCGGCTGGACCTTTGTTGATGAGGGTTAGTGTGGTGACGTTCAGGCTTTGTTGCGCGGCGTAGATCTTGAGGTCAGGGTTGAGGTTGTCGACGGTGGTGGCGAGGAGATGGCCGCTTGCTCCCTGGGCGAAGGCGAGCATGCCGTAGTACTCGGGACGAGCTGTGTATTGGCCATGCTCGTCGTCGCCGATGGGCGAGTAGGAGGAGATGAAGTCGTGCTGGTTGACGCCTGTCTCCATGTTGACGCCAGCGCAGCCGTTCGAGGCGAGGGTGTACATGTAGTCGAGCACCCAGAGTGCGGAGGCGAGGGTGTCGCTGACGCCAGGACGACCTCCACCCGAGAAGGAGTTGACCTCGCAGATGCGGTAGGGAAGGTGCGAGGTGCGGGAAGCATCGCGTAGCTGGTCAAGCTGGGGCTGGAGCTTGGGATCGGAGCCGAGGAGTTGAGCGATGGTGCTGGCGGGACTCTGGTTGCCGCGATAGTAGTGATGCGTGAGGAGAACGCTGTCGTGACCTTCGTCGGCGACGTAGCGCGTGACCCAGTCCGTGTGTCCGGCGACGTCCGGACCTGCGAAGGGGATGTTCGGCAGGGCGTTGCGGAGAGCGGCTTTGACGCGGCGGTAGTCAGCCAGCCATTGCTCGTAGGTGTAGGGAGTTGGGCGGTGCTTCTCATTAGGGAAGAGATCGGGCTCGTTGCCGATCTCGAAGGCGAGGAGGCGCTTGCCAGCGATGGTGGTGACCGTGCGGGCTTCGGCTACGGCTTGCTCGACTGTGCCTCGGCCGAGGTTGAGGGCCCAGATGAGGTTCCAGTCGGTGGCTTCGAGGAAGGTGCCGAGATCGCGGAGGACCTGATCGTTGACGACCGAAGCATAGGAGGTCGAGACGGCCGCGGCGTTCGGCGCGTAGCTGGCGTAATCGGCCGTGTTGCCGCCGATGCGGATGACGCCTTGCGGGTTGAGGGTGCGGACGAGGTTCGTGTAGACAGTGTTGGAGCGGCTGAGTAGACCGGGACGCGTGAGGGAGGAGATCTCGTAGCCGAGGCCGAGGAAGTCTGGCGGGATAAGCTGCTGGGGTTCGGGATGGATGGTGATGTGTGTTGCGCTTGACTGGGCTAAAGCAAGGTGTGCGGCGGTGAGCGCGGTGCTTGCGAGGAAGTGGCGACGATTCATGCGGTCTCCGATGCTGGATGTCCAGCGTAAACTATGGAGTGATGAGTGATCTGGAGAGTTCGGTGGGTGAAGGTACGAAGGCGCTGTTCGGGATGGCGCTGGATGAGTTGCGGACGTTGGCGGTGAGTTGGGGCGAGTCTGCGTATCGGGGAGTGCAGATCCATGGTGCGCTGTATCGGCAGCTTGCGGGGTCGGTCGAGGAGATGACGGTGTTGCCGCTGGCGCTGCGGGAGCGGATTGCGGCCGAGGGTTGGAGTGTCGCACGTCCTGAGATGGTGCAGACAGCGACGTCAGTGGATGGGACTGAGCGATACCTGATGCGGATGGGCGATGGCGAGACGGTCGAGACGGTCTGGATGCCTGAGGGCGATGGCGGCGAACGCGGTGATGGGAGCGAGGCTGCGGCTGAGGAGATGGGTGAGGTTGATGGAGAGACCGCAGGTGCTTCGACTGCGCTGCGCTCCGCTCAGGATGACAGCTTTGTGGGTGGACGGAAGCGTTGGCAAGATATTGGGGTTCTGGAGCAGAAGGGTTATCGGCGGGCGACGATCTGCATCTCGAGCCAGGTTGGTTGTGCGGTGAACTGCCAGTTCTGCCTGACGGCGAAGCTGGGCATTCGGCGGAATCTGACGGCTGGTGAGATTGCGGGACAGGTTGCTGCAGTGCTTGCTCGACATGGCGTTGTCGTGGGGCGAGATCGGATCAACCTGGTGTTTATGGGCATGGGCGAGCCATTCCTGAACTATGACGAGTTCATGAAGAGCGTGCATCTGCTGGTGAAGGGGATGGCAATTCCTGAGTCGCGGATGACGGTGTCGACGAGCGGGATTGAGCCGGCGATTCGGCGATTTGCGATGGAGACGATTCGGCCTAAGCTTGCGCTTTCGCTCAACGCCTCGAATGATGTGGTGCGTGAGCGCATTATGCCGATTACGCGGAAGTGGAATATCGAGGCGCTGCTTGAGGCAGTCGGGACGATTCCGCTGACGAAGCGTGAGTATGTGACGTTTGAATATGTGCTGCTGGGCAAGGTGAACGATCAGCCGGAGCATGCGCGTGAGGTGCTGGCTTTGCTGCGCGGGATGCGGGCTAAGGTCAATTTGATCGTTTGGAATCCTGGTCCGGGGATTGCTTATGAGCAGCCTTTGCCGGAGGATGTGGCGGTGTTTCAGAAGATGCTGATTGACGGGGGAATGCCTGCTTATATTCGACGCCCGCGCGGTCGGGATATTTATGCGGCTTGCGGACAGTTGAAGCGGACTGTGGATGAGCCGCTGGTGTCGATTCGCTAGTACCCCCCCTCCCCCGTACTTGAAGTACTAAAGTCTTCATTCTGCGGGGGTTAGGTACGCGCTTCGGTAGGGTGCCTTAGCGGAGGTGCGCGCCGATGAGGGGTCAGTGAAGGCGGAAGTTGTCAACTTTCTGGGGGCTGATTTGGGGTGCAAGTGCATCCGCAGGTCCTTCGGCTTCGCTCAGGACGACAGTTTTGTGGCTGGGAATGGCAGGGTTAGTGGGCCAGTTTCAGGAGGGTGTCGGTTACTTTGTCGTAGTCGTGGCGGAGGACGTCGCCTTCGTGGAGGAAGCTGCCGGTGATGGGTTCTACACCGAGGGCTCGGATGCGGTCGAGGTCGGGTTCGATGGGGGTCTGGCCTTCGCGGGCGTACTGGTCCAGAAGCGTCCGGGAGATGGGTGCTGTGTTGATGAGGGCGTAGTCAAAGAGTTGGGTGTGCTTGCCGCCGGCGTGTTCGAGGATTTTCTCGATGTGCTGGGAGGCGGTTAGGCCGAGGGACTCGTTGGCCTGGGTCATGAGGTTGCAGACGTAGACGCGGATGGCTTTGGAGGCGGCGATGGCTTCGGGGATGCCGCGGACGAGCAGGTTGGTGATGAGCGAGGTGTAGAGCGAGCCGGGGCCGAGGGTGATGAGGTCGGCGTTTCGGATGGCTTCCAGTGTCTCCGGGAGCGGCGGTGCGTCGCCGGGATTCATCATGAGTTCGACGATGCGGTGCTGGCTGGCGGTGATGTTGGTCTCGCCGGAGACGAGGGAGCCATCGTCCATGCGGGCGGAGAGGGTGACGTTGGTGTTGGTTGCAGGGTAGATGCGGCCTCGGGTGGCGAGGATCTGCGAGGACATCTGGACGGCCTGGGCGAAGTCACCCGTGATGTGCGAGAGGGCGGCGACGAAGAGGTTGCCGAAGCTGTGGCCCTGAAGTTCACCTTGACCGAAGCGGAACTGGAAGAGTTTCGAGAGCA
The DNA here is from genome assembly GCF_025685605.1 of Granulicella arctica. Taxonomy (NCBI): domain Bacteria; kingdom Pseudomonadati; phylum Acidobacteriota; class Terriglobia; order Terriglobales; family Acidobacteriaceae; genus Granulicella; species Granulicella arctica. The sequence continues at coordinate 94,237 of NZ_JAGTUT010000002.1, read as the reverse complement.
GGTGCTCGTCTTCGGAGAGGGCGACCATGCAGTTGCGGACATCGCCGGGGGGAAGCATTTTGAAGTCTTCGCGGAGACGACCGGAGGAGCCTCCGTCGTCGGTGACGGTGACGACGGCGGCGAGGTCGCGGATAAGGCAGGGAAGGTCGGCGCAGGCTGGATCGATTGCGGGCTGAGTGGCGTTGGGAGCGGCGACGTAGCGTTTGAGACCGCGGAGGAGGGTGGAGAGGCCGGTACCTCCCCCTATGGCGACTACGCGGAGGCCAAGGTTCGGAGCAGCCCCCCCTTTCCTGATGGGTGCGCCTTTGGCACGACTCGCGCTGGTCCCTTCCAGTGAAGGGACCTCAGAGTTGCTTGTTGCTATTGGCAACGAGGATGGTGGGGCGGCGGGCGATTTCGGCGATGGCGGAGGAAGCAGCGTCTAGGCCTCGGGGTAGAGGAGTTCCGTGAAGCGGGGGTCGTCGGCCATGTCCTGAAAGTCGGAGTCGGCGCGGGCCTGGATGCGGTTACGGGGGTTGCGGCGGATGGCCTCGGTGAGGTGCTCGAGGCAGGTGTGTGATTCGCCAGTCATGCTGGCGAGGACGGCCAGGCCGTAGAAGGCATAGTCGGCGGACTCGTTCTCTTTGAGGATCTGCTGGAAGGCCTGGCGCGCGTCTTCGTAGTTGCCCTCGTTGAGGAGGGAGATGGCGTAGTCGTAGTGCTCCTCGTGTGTAGCAAAGGAGGTCGTTCCTTTGTTGATCTGGAGAAGGCAGGCGTTGACGTACATGCGGATGGAGGCGGCGACATCCGGAGGGCTATCGGCGAGCATGGCATTGAAGGCGTCGTGCGCCTCCTTGTACTTGCCGGTCTGGAGGAGCTTGAGAGCCTGCTCGTAAAGGGCGAGGGCGTGGGTACGGCCGTTGGCTTGTGCTGGGACTACGTCGCCGGCGAGGGTGCGTGGGGTGCGTTTCACTGTAGGGGCCTTCGCTGTCTTTATCGCCATGTCGTTCACAATTGCCGGGTTGAAGGAGAGCATTTCAGTTATATCGACAGAGTAAGTTAAATTCTCCAGCGGCGCTAAATTGCTCTTCTTGTATCGACAATTCTCCTGTCTGTTCTCGTCTGCGTTTTATACGCAGATCGGTGCGTCAGGTCAACTGCCATTTTGCCGGTAGAGGACTGGATTGAGGTCTGGGTCGTTGTACATCTTCATCTGGCGGTAGAGTTTAAAGCGTCGTTTGCCAGCAATGACCTGCTGCCAGAGGGCTTCGAGACAGCTTGCAAGATCGCCACGCTGCTCTTCGAGAAGAGCAAGACGGACCTGATTGCGACGGCGATGCGCATCGGTTGCGGTGTCGCGGTGGGCCTCCTCGCGGGTGTGAAAGATTTTGAGCGCGAGGATGGAGAGACGGTCGAGGATGAGGCCGGGAGTCTCGGAGTTGAGCGGAGCGGATGCGTCCTGCGGTGTGCCGGCGTCTTCGAGCCAGGAGAGGAGCCACTGGTCCATCTGTTCAACGACGTCATTACGGCGCTGATTGAGAAGATCGATGGCATGCTTGTCGGCGGCGATGGTGGCGTCGGTTGCGGCGGGATCGCGGGCTAGGTCTTCTTCGTGCCAGAGGTCGAAGTTGGCGCGATGGTTGGCCATGGCGAGTTCGCAGAAGTCGGGCGAATCGGAGAGGAAATAGCTGTGCAGAGGCAGGGTCGCGTCGTGCCAGTCGGCGGTGGCCTGGTCATGTAGTCGAGGAATGGCGCAAAGGTCAGGCATACGGGGTAAAAGGCTCAATTTATTTTAAGACGCCCAAATGCACTGTATCAGGTGTGACGTTTCAGGGTTGGAAAGGACGGCATCCTCACGGTTGAATACCGGTGCATCGCGTAGACTTTAAGAACATGCCGCTTAGCGAAATTGACAAGAAATCTGTGACACGGGTTCTGATCTATCGACTTGGGAGTCTGGGAGATACGATCGTTGCGCTGCCGTCGCTGCGTTTGGTGGCGCGTGCGTTTCCGCAGGCTGAGCGGCGGATGCTGACGAACTTTCCAGTGAATGTGAAGGCTCCTCCTGCGGCGGCGATCCTTGAGAACTCGGGGCTGGTGCAGGATTATTTTCGCTATGCGGTGGGGACGCGGAGCCCGGTGGAGTTGCTGTCGCTGTGGTGGAAGCTGCTTCGATGGCGACCGCAGGTGATGGTGTATCTCGGGCCGAACCGTGGGGTGCAATCGGCGCTGCGGGATGTGAAGTTCTTCAAGCTGTGCGGGATCAGGACGGTGATTGGCGCTCCGGTGACGGAGGAGATGCAGCGGAACATGGTGGAGGCGGATGGGCTGCTTGAGCCGGAGGGAGCGCGGCTGGCGCGGAATGTGGCGGAGTTGGGAGACGCCCGGCTGGAGGATGCGGCGAGCTGGGATCTTGGGCTGACTCTGGGGGAGCGGGAGCGGGCGGCGTCATTTTTGGGCGAGGTTGGGGGGCGGCCGCTGATTGCGGTGAGTGTAGGGACGAAGGTGCAATCGAAGGACTGGGGGCAGGAGAACTGGCGGGCGCTCCTGGGGCGACTGGCAGGGCTGTATCCGGGCTATGCGCTGGCGCTGAACGGGGCTCCGGGGGAGAGTGCGGCGAGTGAGTTTGCGGCGGATGGCTGGCGGACGGTGGCGTCGCTGCAGGCTGATCCGGGGGCGGTGATCAATCTTTGTGGGAGGCTGACGCCACGGGAGAGTGCGGCGGCGTTTGCGCATGCTCGGGTGTTTGTGGGGCATGACAGCGGGCCGATGCACCTGGCTGCTACGGTGCAGACGCCGTGTGTGGCGATCTTTGCGGCGAGGAATATTCCGCGGGTGTGGTTTCCGATCGGGGCACAGCATCGGGTGATCTACCACGCGGTGGATTGTGCGGGGTGTGGGCTGGAGACGTGCATTGTGGAGAAGAAGAAGTGTCTGACCTCGGTGACGGTGGACGAGGTGCTGGCAGAGGTGCGGGCGGTTCTGGATCGGGTGGGATGAGATGATGGATAAGGATACTTCGAGGGACCATGCTGCCTGAATTACATTCGATTTTGAACCTGCTTGAGGGTGGGTTTGGCCAGATCAAAGTGTTGGTGGTGGGCGATATCATGCTGGATCGCTACATCCTTGGTGAGGTGGAGCGAATCTCGCCGGAGGCTCCAGTGCCGGTGATTCGCCATGCGCAGCGGTATGAGCGGCCGGGTGGCGCGGCGAATGTGGCGATGAACCTGGCGGGGCTTGGCTGCAAAGCCTTCCTGGCGGGGTTCTGGGGTGAGGACGGCGAGAAGGCGGAGCTGCAGGCGCTGCTGGACAAGGCCGGAGTTGATTCCGTGGGTGTGGTGAGCAGCTCGCTGCCGACGATCTCGAAGACGCGGATTGTGGGGCGCAATCAGCAGCTGCTGCGACTGGATATTGAGAGCCAGGAGGCAGTGCCGGAGGTTGAGGCGCAGCGGCTGATCGATCGCACGGTAGAGCTGGCGGGTAAGGTGCATGCAGTGATCCTGTCGGACTATGCGAAGGGCGCGCTGACGACGGCGCTGTGTGAGCAGGTGATCCGGGCGGCGCGGGCGGCGCGGGTGCCGATCCTGGCTGATCCGAAGACGCCGGATTTTGGGAAGTACTCGGGCGTGACGACGGTGTGTCCGAACCTGCATGAGCTGTCGGTGGCTACGGGGATTCCGGTGCATCGGACGGAGGAGATGCTGGCGGCGGCGCAACGGCTGATCGCGGAGCATGACATCGAGTTTCTAACGGTGACGATGAGCGAGAAGGGCATTCGCGTGTTGAGCCGGGATGGGGTGTATCACTCGCCGGCGCGGGCTCGCGAGGTGTTTGATGTTTCGGGTGCTGGCGATACGGTGATTGCGACGTTAGCCGCGAGCATGGCTGGCGGACTGCACATCCACACGGCGGTGGAGCTGGCGAACCTGGCGGCGGGTATTGTGGTGGGCAAGGTGGGGACTGTGCCGATTGCGCAGCATGAGTTGATTGCGGCACTAACGCCGAGCTCGGGTTTGAATTCTGGTGAGAAGGTGCTGGATCTGGAGCGCATCAAGGTGCGCGTGGCGGAGTGGCGGGCTTCGGGCGAGACGATCGTGTTTACGAATGGGTGCTTCGACCTGCTGCATGTGGGACACATTACGCTGCTGGAGGACTGTCGGCGGTTTGGCTCGAAGCTGGTGCTGGGGCTGAATACGGATATGTCGGTGAGCCGTTTGAAGGGGCCTTCGCGGCCGATTGTGGGGGAGAACGAGCGGGCGCGTGTGATGTCGGCGCTGGCTGCTGTGGATGCGGTGGTGCTGTTCGATGAGGAGACGCCGCTGGAGCTGATTCGGTCGCTGAAGCCGAATGTGCTGGTGAAGGGCGGGGATTACACGGTTGAGACCGTGGTGGGGCACGAGGATGTGATTGCTTCGGGGGGTCGGGTTGAGATCGTGCCTACGGTTGAAGGTTTTTCAACTACGAATATTGTGAAGAAGATGGTTGGTGCTGAAAAGGCTTAACACCGATCAGTGCGGATGACACCGATACGTGCAGCTCCTTTGGCTTCGCTCAGGATTACAGGTTTGATGATGGATCTTAACAAGTTCGCGATTGGAGATTTGAATTGATTATTGTTACGGGTGGTGCGGGTTTTATTGGTAGCAACCTGGTTCATGAGCTGAATGCGATTGGCGAGACGGACATTCTCGTGGTCGACAACCTGGAGCCAGCGGCGAACCTTTCGGGGCCTAAGTTTTTGAACCTGACAGGTGCCAAGTATGTGGACTACATGGACAAGCGGGAGTTTCGCGCGGCGCTGAATGCGGGCGACTTTGAGGAGCTTGAGGTGCGGGCGATCCTGCACCAGGGGGCTTGTTCGAACACCCTTGAGGATGACGGCCGCTACATGATGGACAACAACTTCACCTATACGAAGGAGCTGTTTCACTTTGCGATCGACCAGGAGATTCCGCTGGTGTACGCATCGACGGCGGCTACGTATGGGTTGAGCGAGACGTTCGCAGAGGTCGAGGAGAATGAGAAGCCGCTGAATGTGTACGGCTTCTCGAAGCTGGTGTTCGATAACTACTTTCGGCGGCTGATGCCTGAGGTGAAGAGCACGGTTGTGGGGCTGCGGTACTTCAACGTGTATGGACCGCGTGAGCAGCATAAAGGGCGGATGGCCAGTGTGATTCATCACTTTACAAAGCAGATGCGGGATACAGGCGTGATCCGGATGTTTGAGGGGTCGGGCGGTTATGCGGATGGCGAGCAGCGGCGAGACTTTGTTTTTGTGAAGGACCTGGCACGGATCAACATGTTCTTTGCGGGGCTGCTGCCGGATAGTCCCGAGGAGCCTGTGCAGGCGGTGGTGAATGCAGGGACGGGTGAGGCGCGGACGTTCAAGGCTGTGGCCGAGGCGCTGATCGCGGTGCATGGTCCGGCGAAGATTGAGTACATTCCGTTCCCGGGCGATCTGAAGAATCGGTATCAGCACTTTACCGAGGCTGATGTTGCGGGGCTTCGCGAGGCTGGGTATACGGCTCCGTTTACGTCGCTTGAGGATGGTGTGAAGCAGACGTTTGCGGAAGAACCGGTCAAGTAAGTTTGTGGCGAGCCCACGTCCGATGTTTCAGGCGTGGAGCACTCTTTTCAACATGAGGTGGGGATGAGTAAGCCGACGATTTTCTGCATCAGCACGTATGAGAAGGGGCAGGCGTTTTTGCGGGAGGTGCATCGGCAGGGGGCCGATGTGATCCTGCTGACGGTGGAGTCGCTACGCGATGCGGACTGGCCACGTGAGGAGCTGACGGAGCTGATCACGATGCCGGATAAGTTGACGCCAGAGCAGTTGCTGAACACGGTGATGTACCTGACGCGGTCACGGCGGATCGACCGGATTGTGGCGCTGGATGAGTTTGATCTTGAGTCGGCGGCGATGCTGCGGGAGCACCTGCGCTTGTCGGGGATGGGGCTCTCGGCTACGGCGTTCTTTCGCGACAAGCTGGCGATGCGGACACAGGCGAAGGCGGCGGGTGTGCCGGTCCCGGAGTTTACGGGTGTTTTCAATTACGACGATCTGCGGAGCTACATGGCAGCGGTGCCCGGGCCGTGGCTGCTGAAGCCGCGGACGAATGCGTCGGCCATCGGGATCAAGAATATCGTGACACCTGAAGATCTTTGGCGGGGGCTGGATACGCTCGGCGACCTGCAGAGCCACTACGTAATGGAGCGGTTTGTGAAGGGTGAGGTCTTCCATGTGGAGGGTGTGACGTGGGAGGGTAAGGTGCTGTTTGCCGCACCGCACCAGTATGGTCATCCGCCGATGCAGACGATGCACCAGGGCGGTGTGTTTACGACGCGAGCGCTGAGTCCCAAATCGGCTGATGCGAAGGGTTTGGTGGCTGCGCATCGCGAGGTGATCAAGGCGCTGGGAATGGTCTCGGGTGTGACGCATACGGAGTTCATCAAGTCTGCTGCGGATGGCAAGTTCTATTTTCTTGAGAGCGCTGCGCGGGTGGGTGGAGCGTACATTGCGGAGGTGGTGGAGGCTGCGACGGGGCTCAATCCATGGGTTGAGTGGGCACGGATCGAGGTGGCTGTGGCTCGGGGCGAGCAGTATAGTTTGCCGAAGTTGAAGGGTGGTTTTGCGGGGAGTGTGATCTGCCTGGCGCGGCAGGAGCACCCTGATACGGGGGCGTACCAGGATGCGGAGATCGTGCACCGCTTGCAGAAGCATCACCATGCGGGCTTGATCGTGCGGTCAGACTCAGCAGAGCGGGTTGAGGAGTTGGTGGGCTCGTATGGGGTGCGGTTTCTGGACCAGTTTTGTGCGGTGGAGCCGGTGCCGGATAAGCCTACGGCTTAGTGTTGAAAGTCTGTTGCGCATACGAGTGCTGTGCCGCAACGAATCGTTGTGTAAAGAAGACCGTAGGTCCTTCGATTGCGCGTCTCGCAAACAGCCGCGAGACGCTTCGCTCAGGATGACAGTGTTCTACGGGTTGTTCATGACGGTTACTTAGTTGGGGGCTACTGCCAGCCTCCGCCTAGAGCGGCGTAGAGTTCGACGAGGGATGCGGCTTCCTGCTCCTGTGCCTGGGCCAGTGTGAGTTGTGCGTCGTAGAGGTCGGTGTCTGTGGTGAGGACTTCGAGGTAGCTGGTGTTGCCGCCGGAGTAGCGGAGGCGGGCGAGGCGGACGGCGTCTGCGGCGGAGGTGACCTGGGCGGTCTTGGCTTCGCGGCGTTCGCGGGTTTCCTTGTAGGAGACGAGGGAGTTTGAGACGTCTTTGAGGGCGTTGAGGATGGTCTTCTTGTAGTCGAGGAGCATCTCCTGCTGCTCGGCCTGGGAGAGGTGATAGTTGCTGCGAATGCGGCCGCCATCGAAGATGGGCTCGGAGAACGATGCGGCGGCGTACCAGTAGGCGTTCTTGCCGGAGAAGACGGATTGCAGCTGATTGCTGGCGGAACCGCCGAGGCTGGTGAGCGAGATATTGGGGAAGAACTGTGCCTTGGCGACACCGATGCGCGCGTTGGCAGCGATGAGCTTTGCTTCGGCCTGCTGGATGTCGGGGCGGCGCTCGAGAAGCTGCGACGGTACACCGACGGGGATCTCCTGCGGATGGGGCTGCTGATCGACGGACAGGCCGCGATCGACGGCGTCAGGATTGCGACCGAGGAGGATGCTGATGGTGTTCTCCTCAATGGCGATCTGGCGGCGGATGTCGGGGAGGTTGGCGCGGGCGGCGTGGAGGAGTTCTTCGGCTTGCCGGGTGTCGGCCAGTGAGCCTGCGCCGTACTGCTCGAGCGAGGTGACTAGCTTGAGGGAGTCTTCGCGTGCCTTGATGGTGTTGCCGGTGATCTGTAGCTGGGCGTCGAGGCTGCGGAGCTGGAAGTAGGCCTGGGCTACGCCTTCGACGATGGCGGAGCGGGTGGCTTTGCGGGCCCACTCGGTGGCGAGGAGGTCGGCTCGGGCGGCCTCGGATTGACGACGGTAGAGGCCCCAGAAGTCGAGGTTCCATGCACTGGAGGCGTTGAAGCCGCCGCCATCGAAGTAGGAGGCTCCGGGGGTGCCGTTGGCGTTTTTACTGGCGAAGGAGGAGGGGACCTGCAGGGCGGAGAAGCTGCCGCCTGCGCTGACGGAGGGTAGCTGCTGTGACCGGTTGATGCCGACCTGCGCTTGCGCCTGGAGTACGCGCTGGGCGGCGATGCGGAGGTCGAGGTTGTTCTGGAGAGCTTCAGTGACGAGGCGCTGGAGAGTCTTATCTTCGAAGACCGTGGACCACTGCTGGTCGGCGAGGGTCGAGGTTGGGGTGGCGGTGGTGACGTCGGGGGCGAGGGCTCCGCGATAGGCCTGCGGGGCTACGGCTGTTGGGCGGACGTAGTTGGGACCGACGTTGCAGCCGAGGACGATCCATGTAAGAAGACCGGCGATGAGGGCTGGGATGATTTTGTTCGGAGTGGGGAGATGCTCAGCGTACGTCGACATGTTCACCCTCGCTTAGGAGATCGTTGGGGCTGGCGACTAACTGTTCCTGACCCTGGATGCCGCTTAGAACCTCGACTTCTTTGCCCATGTCCTTGCCGATCTTGACGGGCAGGAAGTGGACGGTGTGGTCGGCGTTGATGACGACGACGTGCATGCCGCTGCGGTCGACAACGAGGGAACTGGTCGGGATGATGAGGGACGTGCGCTGCTGGGGCAGGGTGAACTTGACCTGGGCGTACATGCCGGGGAGAAGGGAACCGTCGCGATTGTCTACCTGAACCTCGGTGAGCATGGTGCGGGCGGCGTCGTTGAGTGCTCCGGCGTTGCGGGTGACGGTGCCGGTGTAGGCACGGCCGAGGCGCTCCTTGACGTCGACGGAGGCCTTCTGGCCATCCTTGATGTTGACGGCTTCGGATTGGGGGACGTCGACCTGGATGCGGAGGGTGCCGCTCTGCGCGATGCTGAAGAGTGGCTTGCCGGCGGAGGCGCTGCCGGTGGTGATGAGATCGCCGCGCTCGATGTTGCGCTCGGTGATGACGCCGTCGAAGGGTGCGACGATGTGCTCAAAGCCCTGCATCTGGAGGAGGCGCGAGACGTTGGCGCGGTTGGCGGTGATGTTGGCTGTGGCGGCGGTGATGTTGGCGGCGGCGGCGGAGACGTCGGCGAGGCGCGCGTTGTGAAGCTGGACGGCGCTGTCGACGATCTGCTGGGAGATGGCGTGCTGTTCGCCGAGGGGAACGTCACGCTCTTTGGTGAGACGTGTGAGTTCGGCGTTGGCTTTGGCCTGCTCGAGGCCTGCCTTGGCTTGTTCGAGTGCGGCTTCGGATTGGGCGAGGGTGGCGCGGGCCTGGAGCAGCTGCTGGTCGACTTCGGGTGCGGAGATGATGGCGAGGATCTGACCTGCGCGGACATTGGCCCCGATGTCCACGTTGCGACGCTCGAGGTAGCCTTCGACGCGGGCGTAGAGGTTGGCGGTGTAAAGAGGGACGATGTTGCCGGGGAGTTGAAGCTCCGACGTGGGCTCGCCCTGCGTTGCGTGGATGAGCGTGACGACGGGATGGGTGGCGGGCGCTTCGCGGACGGCGGCGAGAGCTTCATGCTGGCGGGCGATGCGCGGGAAGATGCCAATGGCGATGAGCACGAGGAGTACCAGCACGGCGCCGGTGATTCTTACGAGGGTGCTGGAGGTTCCCTTGGCAGACTGTGTGGCGTGCTGGACGGGGGCGGTTTCGGTTTGCTGGCTCATGCTGCCTCCTGTTGCGTGCTGGAGTTTCTTCCGTGGATCAGGGTGAACATCAAGGGGACGAAGAAGAGAGTAGCGAAGGTGGCTACGGCGAGACCGCCGATGACGGCGCGGGCTAACGGAGCGTTCTGCTCGCCGCCCTCACCGACGCCGAGCGCCATGGGGAGCATGCCGATGATCATGGCGAAGGCCGTCATGATGATGGGTCGGAGGCGGGTGTAACCGGCGGTGACTGCGGCTTCGAGCGGTGCCATGCCCTGGGCGCGAAGTTCGTTGGCGAAGGTGACGAGGAGGATCGAGTTTGCGGTGGCTACACCGATGGACATGATCGCTCCCATGAGGCTGGGGACGTTGAAGGTGGTCTGGGTAAGGAAGAGCGCCCAGACGACTCCGCAGAAGGCACCGGGGAGGGCGCAGATGATGATGAAGGGATCGAGCCAGCTTTGATAGTTCACGACCATCAGGAGGTAGACGAGAAGGGCTGCAAAGGCTAGACCGAGACCGAGGCGGTTGAAGGCCTCGTTCATGCTTTCGACCTGACCGCGAATGACTATTTTTGTGCCGGGCGGGAGGTTGACACTCTCTTCCTGAACGATGCGGTTGATCTTTGTGGCGATGGAGCCGAGGTCGCTATCCTGCGTGTTGGCGAAGATATCGAAGACGGGTGCGCCGTTGTGATGATTGATGACGACGGGCAGGACGGCGGGCGTGAGCGTGGCCATGTTGCCGAGCATCTCGGTGCGGTTGCTGATGGTGTGGATGGGGATGGGCGTGTTTTGGAGGGCGTTGATGGAGTCGAGTCTGTACTGCGGTGTCTGGACGGCGACGGAGTAGGTGATGCCCATCTTCGGATCGAGCCAGAAGTTTGGCTGGACGGCGGCGCTGGAGCTAAGGGAGATGTAGAGGCTGTTGGCCACGTCCTGCTGGGTGAGGCCGAACTGTGCGGCGCGGGTGCGGTCGACGTCGAGGTGGAGGTCGGGTGCGTCGACGACCTGGTGCATGTGGACGTCGACTGTGCCGGGCACGGTGGCGAGGCGTTCGCGGAGGTGGCGGGCTATGTCGTAGTTGGCGGGATCGTAGCCCTGCACCTGGACGTCGATGGGTGCGGGGAGGCCAAAGTTGAGGATCTGCGTGACCATGTCGGCGGGCTGAAAGAAGAAGGTGAGGTCGGGGAACTGCTGCTGCAGTTGCGACCGTAGCTGCTTCACGTACTCCTGTGTGGGGCCGTGGTGCTTGGCGTTGAGGGCAATGAGGACTTCGCCGTCGGCGCTACTGATGGTTGCACCATCTCCGAAGGCGTAGTTGAAGGTCTCGGGGGTGAGACCAATGTTGTCCATGATGAGTTCGGTCTCATCGGCGGGGATGGTGCTGCGGATCTTCTCTTCGACCTGGCTGAAGAGGACCTTGGTGGTCTCGATGCGTGTGCCGGGTTTGGCGCGAATGTGCAGCTTGATCTGACCACCGTCCACGGAGGGGAAGAAGTCTCGCCCTACGAAGGGAAGCAGGACGAAGGCGGTTGACATGATGAGTATGGAGGCGATGAGGGCTGGCTTTTTGTTGTCGAGTAGAGTCTGGAGGGAGTGGGTATAGCGGTCCTGCACCCAGGTGTAGCCCTGGTTGAAGCGGTCGTTGATGCGTCCGAAGATGCCGCGCTTTGTGTGGCTGGCTTCGCCGGAGTGGTCCTCTGCGCCTAGGAAGAAGTTGACCAGGACCGGGACCAGCGTGCGGGAGAGGACGTAGGACGCGAGCATGGCGAAGACCACGGCGAGTGCCATGGGGGTGAAGAGATATTTTGCTGGTCCGGTGAGGAAGACGACGGAGACGAAGACGATGCAGATGGTGAGCGTCGAGACGAGCGTTGGGGTGGCGATCTCGGATGCACCGATGAGGACGGCCTCCCGGAGCGGCTGCTTGCCCATGTGGCGGTGGATGTTTTCGATGGTGACGGTGGCGTCGTCTACAAGGATGCCGATGGCGAGTGCGAGACCGCCGAGCGTCATGGTGTTCATCGTTTCGCCGATGGCACTGAGCACGATGATGGAGCTGAGGATCGAGAGCGGGATGGAGATGGCGATGATGAGGGTGCTCCGCCAGCTTCCGAGAAAGAGCAGGATCATGAGCGCGGTGAGGCTGGCGGCGATGACTCCTTCTCGAAGGACACCGACGATCGAGGCTTTGACGAAGATGGACTGGTCGAAGAGTTCAGTGATCTTCAGGCCCTTGGGTGCAGCGGCACGGGATGCGGGGAGGACCTCGTTCTTGATCTGGTTGACGATGTCGAGAGTCGATACCGAACCTGTCTTCATGATGGCCAGAAGGGCAGCGGGTTTGCCGTTGGCGCGGGCTACATTCTGCTGGACGGACCAGCCGTCGCGGACGTGGGCAACATCGCGCATGTAGACGAGCGAACCCTTGACTGTCTTGATCGGAACGTCGTTGAGCATGAGCGCGTCAACGGGGCTGGAGTTGGTGCTGACGGTGTATTCGCGGGTGTCGACCTTTGCGGTGCCGGAGGGAAGGGTCACGTTCTGTGCCTGGACGGCAGCGGCTACATCGGACGGCGTCAAGCCTTTTGCGAGGAGCGCGTTCTGATCGAGGTCGACCATAATCTGGCGGGCTACACCGCCGTAGGGTGTCGGCAGCAACGTGCCGGGGACCTTGGTGAGTTGCTGGCGTACGCGGAAGAGACCGTAGTCATAGATCTCCGACTCGGACAGGGTATCGCTTGAGAGGGAGAGCTGGATGACGGGAACGGTGGAGGCACTAAATCTTAGAATCCATGGTGGGTTAACGCCGGGTGGCATCCGGAAGCGGATGGAATTAACGGCCGCATCGACCTGCGACATGGCTGCGTCTATATGTACCTGTGGCTGGAACGATATCTTGATGACGCTGGCACCGCTGGTGGTCTGGGAGTCGATGGATTTTACGTCGTTGACGACGGCCATGACGAACTCGCTGAAGGTGGTGACGCGCTGCTCCATCTCCTTTGCGGGAAGACCGGAGTAGGACCAGATGACGGTGACCACGGGTATGTCGATATTGGGGAAGATGTCGGTGGGGGTGGTGGCGATCGACGAGAAGCCCAGCACGAGGATGAGGATGGCCGCGACGATGAAGGTATAGGGGCGATCAAGCGCAAGTCGTACAATCCACATATCGAGTCTCCGTCCGTACAACCTTTTTGGGTGTCGTGACTATTTAGATGAGCATCGATATAGTTGGATTCACGTCTTTGCAAAGAATGCCCTGTTTGGTGGATTTAGCGTCTGACATGTCTATGAAGCGGATTACCGATGGTGAAGTGGCGCAGATAGGCAAGGCTCTCGGTGATCCTAATCGGTTAGCTATCTACACGCAGATTGCTCAGCACGAGGAGTTGTTCTGCGGCGAGATGCACGCGAAGCATACGATCTCACAGGCCACGCTCTCTCATCATTTAAAGGTGCTGACGGAGCTTGGTTTGATTACCTCGCGGAAGGAAGGACTGAACGTCTTCTATCGAACGATGCCTGCGCGATTGGAAGCGTATCTCGCCTATCTTGGCGGAATTACTGCTGACCCTAAGTAAGCGTTATTAGCGTTGTGTCTGTGATCAAGTTGGTTGCACTTAGGGCTTACTTCTTTGGGACAGCGTGAGAGCGATGATTTGAACCGGAGGCGGCTACTAACGTGTCGAGTGCAGAGCTTTGACTTCCTGCATCGCCGGCGTCGAAGGGACCAGACCATACCTGACCAAATTGATGATTTGGTCCCTGTGATTTCATCAAAATGCTTTGTGCATTGACGTCGAAGAAGACCTGGTAGCGGGGATCTGGATAGGTGTTCTGGAGAGCCTCAAGATTGCGTGTAAAAATGCCTTTGAACTGTATCCCGTCTTCTCCACATTTTGGCTCGCAGGTATCGTGGAGCACACCGTCGGCATCGGTAAGGTGGAGAAGGGTCGCCTGTGCTATAAAGCCGGCAGTTTTGTGCAGGGTGGGATCGGGAGCTATACGATTCAATTCGACAAGACCACCTACGATCACTCCCTGGTTATAGGACCAAGTGGTTTTCAGGTTGTTCTTGCAGGAGGCGGTGACCAGGCCATCGTTGACCAGATGGTCAGCGTTGATCATGCCTGTATTCGCGAACCATTGCCATTCTTTTTTTGCCCATGCGGTGTACTGGACGCGCTCTTCGCTCGCGTGAGCGCGTGCTGCCAGATGAGCGGCTACGGAGAGGAATAGCTCGTTGGCGATAGCGTTCTTGTAAGTCTTGTCCTTGCTCCACCAAATACCGCCGTTACAGGTGTCATCCCAGCCTTTAGTCATGTCGGCGAAGATGGAGGCGGCCATGGTGAGATAGCGCTCATCCTTGGTGAGATCGTAGGCGTCGATCCAGGCGAGAGCCCACCACCCTTCATCGTCATAGTAGGTATTTAGAAATCCGCTGTACCTGGTCTGTGCTTTTTGCAGGGTGTTGGCGAGGTTTGGAAGATAGTCCCGATTGTGGCTTGCTCTCATGTAGTCGATCACTACGGTGGTAGCGTTCGCGGAGTTCCACCAGCCGATTCCCTGGTAGAGGCCGGTATCTTGAACGTACCAGGCTTGCAGTGCTGCTATGCCTTGTTTGGTCTCGCGGGGGTAGTCGGATTTATTCTCCAGGGTCCCAGATTCTTGCAGTGCTAAACAAGGTGCGGTGCAGAGTAGTACGGAGAGAAGAGAACCTATGAGTCTGGTCAGCATTTGTTCCTCTTGAAAGGCTAGTAGGCGGAGATACGAAATGTTTCAGTATTTCCGCCTAGTTGCTATGACTTATAGCAGATTAAAATAGTAGCTTCAGCGAGAGTTGTATCTGACGTGGAAAGTTCTGCTCGGTAGAGCCGATCGTTCCGTATCCAGACCAGGCTCCGGGTTGGGTTGGGTCACCTACGCTGGTGTTTCGCGAGGGTGCCTGCTCCGGACCGCCGGTGTTGGGCCCGCCGAAGATGGGGGTGTTGGTCGCGTTGAAGGCCTCTCCTTTGAACTGCAGGTTCATTCCTTCGCGAACGTGGAACTTCTTCTCAAGTCCAAAGGCTGTCTGCTGGCCGGATGGATTACGAACACTGGTCGTGAGTGGCTTCTGGGTCACGGCGGTGTACTCGGGAAAGGTGGTGAAGCAATTATTTTCTGTGTTGTTCAGGTAGCTCTTGTAACTACGTTTCGCGGGGCGAATGTTGTAGCTTCCGCCGCAGGTGTAGATGTCGTTGTTTGGGAAGCCGCTTGGTGTTCCACCGTTGTTAGTGAAGATCCATTCGAACTGCCAATCGTTGATGACCGCTCCGAGAACGCCGTGTGCGTTGCTCGCGAGCATGCCTCCTCTCCCGACAGGCAGACCGTAGAGGCCGCTGAAGGCGAAGTTCCAGGGTTGATCAGTACCATCGACGCCGTAGTAGGGACTGGCGTCGACGAGGCTGGCTCCGTTGTTGTTGAGATAACCGGTGGCCGACATCAGGCGCGACCACGTGAAGGAGCCAAGGAAACTAAGACCCTTACTGAGACCTCCGTTACCGCTGAACCGCTTCTCGAGCTTCGCAAGCATGGAGTTGTAGTTACTGTACCCGGCAGAGGCCGTGTACTCGTAGAGATTGCCATCGTACTGCGGGTAGGGAACCTTGAGGAACTTCGCCTGGATAGTGGGATTTTGGCCGAGCGAAACGGTGTTCGGAAGGATTCCATAGAAGGGATTGGTGACCTGCTGATCGAGGTAGTTTGGATCGTCATGACCTTTCTGGAAATCTCCGGGTGTGAGGCCGTTGAGTTGTTTTGACGCGCGCAGACGGAAGGTATGCGCTCCAAGGTAGACGAGGTCGGCGACGATGCCGTACGGCAGTTGAGTCTGGAAGCCGATGGTGTATTGCTGGACAATCGGTATCTTGCGATCACGCTGGTCGATGCCGAAGCCTGTACCGTTGAGCGTGGCTGCGCCCTGCGAGGTGCCGGGTGGAACGATGTAGCCGTTCGGATAGGGCGTGCCGCTGCGGAAGGCAGTTGCAGGGTGCAGACCGCCATCTGGTGAGGAGTTATAGTTTGTATTCTGGCTGAAAGCCGATGCGCCGCCAAGCTCAATGCCGAGGGCCTTTGAGAGCGTGTAGCCGCCATGAAAGACCATAGTTCGGTTGGGGCTATAGGAGAGGCCGATCTTTGGTTGGAAGTAGCCGGTGTTGTTGTCGTAGGCAGAGAGGCTATCGCTGGCAAACTGCACCGCTCCCAGGATCGGCATGCCGAGCTGGGTACCGATTGGATTCGGGCAGGTGAGGCAGACGCCAGCCAGGAGCCTGTTATGTCGTTCTCGCGGCGAACGCTCCTCGTCCCATCGCAGACCGGCGTTGACGGCGAGCTTACCCGTGACCTTGAAGTCATCCTGGGCGAAGAAGCCGAAGTAGTCGTAGGACTCATACGGTGCGAAGGAGTATTGCACGCTGCCGCCATTCGCATAGCCCATCAGGGTCTCTGCGATGGAGGAGCCATCCTTGTTCGACTGGAAGGGGTTCTGCTGCGTGAAGCCAGTGCCGAAGGTGAAGACCCCGTTCGGCTGGCCGACGCCGCCGGTCACGTCGTGGTAGAGCGAGAACTCTCCGCCGTAGTGGAGGGTGTGTTTGCCAATGGTCTGGGTGACGGAAGGGCCCAGATCATACGTTTCGAAGATGTTGGGATCGCCTGTGTTGCCAATGATGTTGGGGAAGTTGTCATTGATCTGGATCTCGGGCGCGTAGTCGTGGGTCGTGGTGGGGAGTTGCGGCATGCTCAGCCCTAGATCTGCGGCCGTCAGTGTCGCCTGACCTGCAGCGACGGATCCGTCCGGTCCGAGGGTGTAGTACCGGTTGAAGGAGAGGCGAACGTCTGCCACGAGTCTGCTGGAGAAAGTGTGGGTGAGATCCAGCACCTGGGTGATGCTCGAGCGATAGTTATCGATGTTGCCCTGAATGGCAGGACCGGTAAGTCCGTTTGAGTTGCGATTCTCATGCCCGGCCCACCATGCGAAGATGCCATAGAGCTTTGTGCGGTCGCTAAAGTTATAGTCGACACGTGCGATTGGCATGTTGTAGCGGTAGGTGTCTTTCCCGTTGAACACGTAGTTGTTGGTGTAACCAGGACGATTTGGCGCAGGGAAGAGCTTAAGTATGTTTACGCCGATGGGGCTGATGCGCGAAGCTGGGATGGTGTTATTCACGAAGGCTGTTCGTGTGTATTGACTGCAACCGCCGGCGGTCGGGACTGCACATGCGGTGGTGTTCGGATCGTAGATCTGGGTCTTGCTGACGGCAGCTAGGTAATTGGTCAGATTGACGCTTCCGTCGGGGCCGGGCAGCAGGTCGGAGGTTGGCACAGTGGTGACGACTCCAGCTGGAAGCACCTCGCGCCAACCCTCATAGCTGAAAAAGAAAAAGGCATTGTGCTTCAGAAACGGTCCACCTACGGAACCGCCAAACTGATGCTGGTTGTGATAGGGCTTGGTTGCGCCTTGCTGATCGAGTTGATAAGTATTTGCGTCCAAGGCTGAGTTGCGCCAGAAATCATAAAGCGTGCCGTGAAAATGAGGTGTGCCGTTCTTGAGAATGGTGTTGATGGCGCCGCCGCCAACACGCCCGTACTGGGCGTCGAAGGTTATAGTCATGACCTTGAATTCAGCGACAGCATCAATGCTCGGTGAGAAGTTCCAGGTTCCCGAGGCTCCTCCACCTTGTTGTGAGATGGGTGCTCCGTTGAGAAGGAATTGGTTGTAACTGCCCGGTTGGCCGGTGATTGAATAAGCGTTTGAGGTGTCCCATGCGCGGGTTCCGGAGTAGCCGCCAGCGCCGAACTGTGTCTGCGTGAACTTTACACCGGGTGTTAGGGCGAGCAGCGAGTACACCTGGCGACCGTTCAGCGGAAGATTCTGTACCTCCTCCGGATCCATGACGGTGCCGCCGGAAGCATCTGTAGTTGCAAGCTGGACCTCGTCGGTGGACACGGTAATTGTGTCTGACATACCGCCTGCGGTGAGTTTGATGGGCAAGTCAAGCTTCTGAGCTACATCGAGGATGAGACCTGTGCGTACTTCATGTCGAAACCCCTTGGCTTGAACGGACAGGGTGTAGGTGCCGGGCTGAACGAAGGGAATGACGAAGTAACCCTTGGTGTCCGTGATAATTTTGTATCTCTGCTGGTCGCTGGCTGCTTCAACTGAAGCGCCGCCTACGGTATAGCCTTTTTGGTCGGTGATGGTGCCTTGAATCGTTCCGCGATATTCCTGGGCCCGAAGTGCGAGCGGTGCAAAAAGGAGCGCACCACCAAAGATCACTGCTTCTAGAAATCTCTTCACGTAGCCTCCAAAATGATGCGTCAGCAATGAGTCGTGAACGGCAGAAGCATGCAGTGGATCAAGTGAAGATTGACGGTCGGCTAAGTTGGCGACCTTTTGGAAACGTTTTCAAGTTCGTCGAGAATGTTTCATAGTACCCATCGGGGTGTCAAGGAATGAGTTACTAAAGGTCAGACATAAGAGGTTCAATCGTTTCAGCCAGTGGAGTTGATTCATCAGTGGCACGGCATTCGGTCCGGACGTACAGCGCTTACGTCGAATCCTGCGATTGACAATTTTCAGCAAGGCAACAAGGCTGCACGCACCTCTCTACAGGTCCTCTTGGGTTCTCCTCGCGCAACTCAACCTCGTTTCGACTGGAGGCCGACGTTCCTCAAGGCAAGGCTGTTATGGAGGGAAGGTGAAGACGAGCACCCGCATGGATTTAGATATTTTGAACTGGCGCAGAATATCGCGAGAGGTATCTCGAAGTGTTTTGAAACAGCTGACAAAGGCTTCAGCGGTCTGACGTTGTGCTGCTTATCACCATGCTGCTTTGTGGATGATCGTATGGCTGAATTGGGCTAGAAGAGTAGCTTCAAAGCCAATTGAATCTGGCGGCTGGTTGCGGCTGCGGTGACTACGCCTGCGGTTGGGCTTCGAACGATTGGGGCTGTCTGTGCGGCTGCGTTTCCCTGCGTGGGGCCGCTAGTGAAGACAACTTCGTTCGGTGTCTGCAGATTGGTGTGATTGAGGACATTAAAGAATTCGGCGCGGAATTCCAGGCGGGCTCGGTCATTGAGCTGTGTGCTTTTGAGCAGGGAGAGATCCCAGTCCGTGTAGCCTGGGCCGGTGAGGGTGTCGCGGCCTAGATTGCCGACTGTGCCGTAGGCAGGCGCGGTGAAGGCTGCGGGCGAGAAGAACTGTGCGACGCGAGTGGCGGTATTCCCCTGCGTGTACAGGTTGGCCTTGAAGTCAGGGTTGAGATTGGGTCGAACGGGGTTGCGCGTATCCCCGGACCCGGTGGGGTTATAGCCAAGCTGCGGACTGAACGGGAAGCCGGATTGCAGGGCGGCGATGGTGCTGAGACTCCATCCCCCGATGACACGATCCACCTGGGCAGGAGCGGATGCGAAGAGGAGTTGACCTTTGCCGACGGGGAGCTTGTAGGTTGCGTTGATGGCGGCGAGGTGGCGGATGTCCGTGGCGGCTCGGCCGTAGTCCAGGGACGGGTTTGCAGGGTAGGAGACAAAGGCTGGGGTGTTCGCCGAGACGCTGGTGTTCCAGGCTGAGCCGTCGTCCAGGTTCTTGGCGTAGGTATAGTTCGCGCGGAATTGCAGGTTACGTGAGAGGCTGCGACGAAGGTCGATCTCAAGTGCGTTGTAGCTGCTCGAACCACCGGAGGTCCACGAGGTTGTGTTGGCGACGAGCGGGTTGGCCTTGATGATCGAAGGATAGTAGACGGTGCCGGTCGCGGTGCCGGTTGGGCAGGCCGTGGTGGGTGAGCAAACAACAGCGGCGGGCTCATTCTGATCTTCGGAGAGGATCTGGTGATAGCCGTGAGAGCCGACGTAAGCGACGGTGAGCGAGGTGACGGAACCTAGTTGCTGTTCGATGGCGAGATTGTAGGAGATGACTGTCGGGGTCGCCAGGTCCGTTTGCACGTTGGAGGGGGAGATAAGGCCGGGGGCGCCGATTGTCGGTGTGGCGATGGGTACGTTCGCGTAGGTGAGGGTGGTGTTGTAGGGCGCGGCCTGATCTAGCCGGTAGTTGAGGTTATCAAGGAGGGAATGGTGGAGGCCGACACTTGCATGCAGGGAGGTCTTGCCGTTGCCGAAGACGTTCCAGGCTAATCCGACGCGGGGTTCGGGGAGGAACTTTGCACGATTGTTCGAAAGGGCAGAGGAGCCGACGGTGGGACTGGTGTTGATGATGCCGTTGGTGAAGCCGTATTGCGAGGCGCGGCCGCGAGCTTCGTTCCAGCCGTTGGTGGATTCGAAGCGGATGCCGCCGCGAACTTCGAGTCGTGGCGTGGGAAGCCAGATGTCTTCGATGTAGGCGGCACCCATGAAGCTATGCCAGTTGAGCGGCGTGGGATTAGGAACAATGGTGAAGGTCTTTACCGTGCCTTGCAGGAAGGTTGCGAGGGAGGCGAAGGAGGCCTGACCATCCTGATTTTGTGCGAGATTGTCGTTCGATTGAAGCGCCTGGAGCCATACGCCGGCTTCGATCTGGTGGTGTGATTTTGAGTAGAAGACGTGGTCGTCGAGGGTGTAGAGATTACGGGTTGTGGCGTTGTTCGAGCCGACGTTGCCACCAGCGCCTGTAAGCTGCGACGAGCCGTTCGAGGCTGTAGAGCCAGCGATGACAATGGCGCCGGTGGGCTTGCCTGTGATGAAGCCGGGAACGTTGGCCTGGATGGAAGAAGGCACATTGCCGAGGAAAAAGAAGCTGGCTCGCGAATACCCGATTCGGGCGGTGTTGAGGAGGCTGGCAGAGAAGACGTGCTGTTCCTGAACGCTGATGACCTGTTCGCGGAGCGACTCATTGATGAGTGAGAACGGGTTCTGTGTGGGCGTGTTGGCTGTCGAATCGTCGGCTGTATAGACGGCGAAGAGGAGGTCGCGTGCGCTCAGGTTGGCGTCGAAGCGAGCGGTGCCGAAGTCTTCGCGGATGTGCTGCGTGGGGCTGGAGAATGCTTCGGCGATGCCGCCGCCCAACTCGGGGCCATTCTGTACCGGCCAGAGTGCGAGGTATGGTTTGACAGAAGCTACGGCGGCGGCGCGTGAGGCATTGTCGGGAACGAGGGTGACGTCACTGATGCCGAGGTTCTGGCGGTAGCTTTCGTAGTTGCCGAAGAGAAATAGTTTGTTGTGGCGGATGGGACCGCCGAGGGATGCGCCGTAGTTATTGCGTTGAAACTCAGGGATGCGCGCCTGGTCGAAGTAGTTTCGGGCGTCGAAGAAGGAGTTGCGCAGGAACTCGTATCCGGACCCATGGATCTTGTTCGTGCCGGAGGCGGTGACGATGGAGATCTGCGCGCCTTGACGCTTGCCGTAGCTCGCAGAGTAGGTGTCACTGACCACGTTGAACTCGCGGACGGCGTCGATGCCGAGGAGCTGTCCGCTGGTGCCACCGGGAGTTACATTGATCAACGAGGCGCCCGTGTACTCGATGCCGTTGAGGAGAAAGACATTGTCCTGTGGGCGGCGGCCGGAGACGGCAAACATGTTTCCTACGGAGGAGTTAGATGTTCCGATTGAGCCGCTTCGTTGGGCTGTGTAGTTGACCGTCGCCGGGTTGAGCATGATGAGTTGATCGTAGGATCGACCATTCAGGGGAAGATTCTTCACCTGACGCTCGTCGACGAGACCTGAGGTCTGCTGGGTGGACAGGTTTACGACTGATGGCGTGTCCTGAACGGTGACCTGCTCGGCGACATTGCCGAGGTGAAGGGTGATGTCGACGCGTGTGGCCTGGCCGACGGTAAGGGAGATGCCGGTCTGGGTCTGCTGTGCGAAGCCTTCGCTGCTGACGATGACGGTATATACGCCTACTGGAATCGAAGGTGCGGCGTAAGCTCCGGCGGCGTCGGAGACGAGGTGGCGCTCGCCGCCGGTCTCCTGATTTCTGATGGTGATCTGGGCCTTGGGGAGGACGGCACCTGCTGAGTCGAGGACTCGACCGCTGATGGTTCCGCCGACGATTTGTGCGTAGGAACAGGTGGCTGTAAGAAGGACGGCAAAGACAGCAGCGCAACGAAACATGGGAAGATTCTCCAGCAATGAGAGGAATAAGTAGATGCGTTGGGAAGGAACTGAAGGTGGGTGCGATGGCTGGGAAATCTAACTACAACAACAAGGGCTCGATGCTTCAAGGAAAGAAGCTGTGGTGACGCCTTGCCGGAGTTTGGTCAAGTATGGGGATTGCATGGATAGGTGGGTACGTGTGTAGCTCCTGACAGGCGGGTTACTGTCGAGGATGGAGAAACTAACTGCGAGGGCAGCGAATGGAGAGACCTGCTTCACAACAACAACAGCCGTGAGCGGCATCGTGGAAGGTCTGAACCATAGAGAAAATATTAGCACAGGGAAAGATTTCTACTTAGTGGCTGAGTGACGCGACGTCGAGGATTGGGCCTGCTGCGCTTGCTGCTCTACCGGGCTTTTGTTAGTCTCTAGTTAGACATGTGCCTCCCACGCCAGCTCCGTTGTTGTTGTCCACACAATGTTGAGTCGGCGTGTACCTTGTTGCGCTAGTCCCCTTAGCTATTTTTTCAACAAATCAAGCCTTAGTCCAGCATCCTGGGACAGGTTTCATCTCCTAACTACGAACGGATGTTTTTATGGCTGCTTCTGCACCGGCGCTCACGCATCTTCAGCTTCTGGAAGCTGAGAGTATTCACATTCTGCGGGAGGTTGCGTCCGAGTTCGAACGTCCTGTGATGCTCTACTCTATTGGAAAAGATTCGTCTGTGATGCTTCGCCTTGCGCAGAAGGCGTTCTATCCTGCGGCGATTCCATTTCCCTTGCTTCACATCGATACCGGATTCAAGTTTCGCGAGATGATCGAGTTTCGTGATCGCATGGCCGCCGAGGTTGGAGCGGAGTTGCTGGTGTGGCGGAACGAGGCTGCGATTGCTGGAGGGACGAATCCCATTGCGCTTGATACGAAGCGCTGCTGTGGACTGCTGAAGACCCAGGCGTTGCTCGATGGGCTGAACCACTACGGCTTTACGGCTGCGTTTGGCGGGGCTCGGCGCGATGAAGAGAAGTCGCGAGCGAAGGAGCGCATCTACTCTTTTCGCGACAAGGCTGGGCAGTGGGACCCGAAGAATCAGCGTCCTGAGCTTTGGAATCTTTATAACTCGCGGATTCATCCGGGTGAATCGATTCGTGTCTTCCCGCTGTCAAATTGGACAGAGATGGATGTGTGGCAATACATCCTGCAGGAGAACATTCCTATCGTTGATCTTTACTTTGCCAAAGAGCGACCAATGTATGTGCGTGGTGATTCATTGCAGCCGATCGAACAGAGCTTCGTAGGGATGCTGGGAGAAAAGCCGCAGATGGTGCGCAGTCGTTTGCGTTCGCTAGGCTGCAGTCCATGCACAGGGGCGATTCGATCGGATGCGGATACGCTTCCTAAGATCATTACGGAGCTGCTTTCGTTTCGTACGTCGGAGCGGGCGAATCGTGCGATCGATCACGATCAGGAAGGTTCGATGGAACTCAAGAAGCGCGAGGGCTACTTCTAATGGCGAGTCCTGAAACTCTACTTGAACTTGAAGTGTCTGCACCGCTCGCTTCTCGGGATGAGGTTGATGAGCCTCTGCGCGATCTTCTTCGCTTCTCGACTGCGGGCTCCGTGGATGATGGCAAATCGACTCTGATTGGGCGGCTTCTTTACGACACGCAAAACGTTTATGACGATCAGGTGCGCTCCATTGAGGGGAAGGGGACGACCGGGGTCGGTGTTCTTGATCTGGCGCTGCTTACCGATGGTCTGCGTGCGGAGCGGGAGCAGGGGATCACGATCGATGTGGCATATCGCTACTTCTCTACGGAGCGACGCAAGTTCATCATTGCGGATACACCTGGGCATGAGCAGTACACCCGCAATATGGCGACGGGTGCGTCGACAGCATCGCTTGCCGTTGTGCTTGTCGATGCGCGCAAGGGAGTGCTGATCCAGTCTCGGCGTCATGCCTGCATTGCGGCTCTGCTTGGGGTTCGGCACATACTTGTCGCGGTTAACAAGATGGATCTTGTCGACTACGCCGAGCAGGTTTTTAACGATATCCGCGCGGAGTTTACCGCGTTTATGGACCAGCTAGGCGAACTGCGGCCGCCGCATCTCTACTTCGTTCCAGTGAGTGCGCTTGCCGGGGATAACGTTGTGCGAATCACGGGCGCGATGCCTTGGTACGAAGGACCTTCACTGCTTCAGCTTTTGGAGAGTGTACCTGCGGCGGAGGCTGGAATTACGGATCCTTTTCGGCTGGCGGTGCAGCGGGTACTCCGACCGGATCAGGACTTTCGTGGCTTTGCGGGACAGATTGCCGCGGGCACCATTCGCCCGGGCGATGCGGTGATGGTACTACCGTCGCGGCGGGTCAGCACCGTTCGCAGCGTCGTCACGTTTGATGGTGACCTGGCAGAAGCATGCGCGCCTCAATCGATTACGCTGACGCTTGCAGACGAGTTGGATATCAGCAGAGGCGATCTGCTTGTATCGCCTGAATCACCGGCGACGACGACCAGCCGCTTTAGTGCGTCCGTTGTGTGGATGGATGAGCAGCCACTCGATCTGACGCGGCGCTATCTGTTGAAGCATACGAGCCGTACGGTGCAGGCGCGTGTTGTGGCGGTTGTCCATCGGCTCGATGTCGCTACGCTCGAACAGCAGGCGGCGGTTACGCTGCAGCTGAACGGCATCGGGTTGGTCGAGATCGAGTCGGTGCAACCACTCAGCGTGGATCGATACGCGACGAATCGGGTGACTGGGAGCTTTGTGCTCATAGACCCTGTGAGCAACACGACCGTTGCTGCTGGGATGATTCGCGAGGTAGATCTGGACAAGGAGCCGCGGACGACGCCGGTCTCTGCTGAGGAACGCATTACGCGCTGGGGTCATGCGGGTGCTCATGTTCACATTACCGGATCGGGTGAGAGTGCGGATGCGGTTGAGCGCGCGTTGTTTGCTCGTGGCGCGTTTGTGGTTCGACCTGCATCGTTCGAGATCGGTCTGATCTCGGCGCTTAGGGAAGCTGGAGCGTTGGTGCTCACGCATGTTCCATCGTCTGTGAGCACGATTGCTGTCGGCGATGCAGAGGTGGAAGCTGCCGGAACTGAAGCTTCACTTCGTTTTCTTGAAGCCCAGGGCGTTCTGCGAGGAGACCTTAAATGATTTCAGAGACTCAGCCTTCGGTAGTTCCGGCTTCAGAACCTCGCGCGATCCTTGAGGCTCCTTTACTGGAACGACTTCAGCATGTGCAGACGCTACTCGAGGATGAGCTTAGTGTTGAGATAGGTGCAGAAGATGCCTGTCTTACCTGCAGCTTTCAGGCTGAGGACGTTCTTCTGCTTCATCTGGTGCGTGAGTTGCGCCCTGAGATTCCTGTCCTCTTCCTCGACACTGGCTATCACTTCGCCGAGACTTACGCCTATCGCGACCGTATTGCTACGGATTGGAAGTTGAACCTGATCAATCTTGTTCCTGCGCAAAGCGTTCCCGAGCAGGAGGTTGAGCATGGGCTTCTGCACCAAATTGCGCCGGATCGCTGTTGTGCTCTGCGGAAGGTCGAACCGCTGTTTGCGGCTGTTGCGAAGTACAAGGTCTGGCTTACGGGCCTGCGCAGAGAACAGGCTAGGAGCAGGGCAGCTCTTGAAGAGGTCGCTGACTTCACGCTGCCGAGTGGGATCGTTGTTCGCAAGCTCAGTCCCTTTGCCGATTGGACGACGCGTGATGTGTGGCAGCTTTGCAGTCGTTACAGCATTCCGCTGCTACCGCTCTACGACGTTGGCTACTCTAGCATCGGTTGCGAGCCATGTACCTCCATCCCGACCGATCCTAACGATCCTCGATCCGGGCGCTGGGCGGGCCGCAAGGTCGAATGTGGTATTCACATCCAGGCCGCGCCGAACGGCTGACCTGATGGCAGCTTCACAGAATCGAGACTCATGGAATATGTCATTGGATTCATCATCGCCGTCTTTATCGCTCTTACGGGAGTTGGAGCCGGCACCATCACGACGCCGCTGCTGATCCTGTTCCTCGGCGTGCCAGCGTCTGTCGCCGTGGGCACGGGGTTGATGTTTTCCGCCGCGGTGAAGCTGGTTCTGGTGCCGTCGCAGATCGCGCGTAAGCAGGTGTCATGGCGAGTGCTTGGATTTATGGTGTTGGGTGGTCTGCCGGGAGTGCTCATCGGCTCGCTTGTGCTGCGTCATCTGGACATCCACGGTCCTCAACTGGTTCTCAATGGTTTGCTCGGTGGAGTGCTGGTGTTTACGGCTCTCTGGCAGATCTTCTTTTCGTTTCGTCCGGCTCGGATTGAAGGTGAGCGGAAAGATCGTAGCCGCCTACTGCCGTTCCTGATGTTCCCGGTGGGTGCAGAGGTAGGCTTTTCGTCTGCGGGTGCGGGTGCGCTGGGCTCTGCTGCCTTGCTTGGGCTAACGCCACTGACACCCGCGCAGGTTGTCGGCACGGATATTGTGTTTGGGTTTGTGCTCTCGATTGTAGGTAGCGGGGCGCATGGATTCTTTCATGGAACCAGCACGCTCCTTCTTCAGCATCTGGTCATCGGCGGCTTCTTCGGAGTTGTTCTCGGGACTATCGCTGCTAAGTGGATTCCCAAACGTCCTCTGCGATTCGCCCTCTGGATCTGGCTCTTCATCATTGGCACGCAGTTTATCTACACCAACGTCTATGCTGCCACGCGTCACTAAACAGGCTAGTAAGCGACCTTCAACGAAAACTGGATCTGCCGAGAGCTTCCTGCGGTTCGGTTGATGAGGCCGAAGCCTGAGCCGAGGATCGTGTTGGACGGAAGCCCCATGTTCACGATGTTGAAGATGTTGAAGAACTCGGCGCGGAACTGGACGTTGACCAGTTCGCTGCCAGACTTACGCTTGCCAACTGGAGTGTCTTTCGCCAGGGACATGTCGAAGTTGTAGAAGGCGGGACCGCGAAAGGTGTTGCGCCCAAGGGTGCCAAAGCGTCCTAGATTCGGGCCGGTGCCCCCCGCGATTCCGATAGGTATAGAAAAGAAGGTGCCATTGCTATCGCCGCGCCCGAAGTAGTCTTCATGTCGTGCGCGCGCTGTCGAAAGGGTGGGCTGCGCGATCTGGTCTGGGCGGTCTGCATTCGCTGATCCTGCTCCAGTTTGCTGGATGCCGGAGTAGACGGTGAAGGGCGTTCCGCTGCTGATGCTGGAGATGCTGATGAGCTGCCAGCCTTCTGTCGCCTTGCGGTTGATCTCATCGAGGAAGGGGAGCTTCTGGATGGGGAGTTCCTGCGTGAGACTGAGCGAGAAGGAATGGGTGGCGTCGAAGGTGGATGGGCCGCGTTCGGAGTGGGTGTCGAAGGGATTCTGCGGAGCGGCTTGAGCGATTGCGCCTACGGTGCTGGTTGCGGAGGTTCCGGCTACTGTGCTGGTGTCGTCGATTGACTTCGACCAGGTGTAGCTTGCCTGCATGCCGGGGCCCCCGTGCGGAGTTTGCCCGGCGGCGGATAGCTGGAGAGCGTGGTAGCTGGAGTGCGAGGTCGGCGTGATCTCACTTTCGGTGCCGAAGCCGCCAACGGGAGCGCCGCTTGCGTTGAACTGCGTGAAGCGCGCGAAGGCTGCGGTGGCTCCGGGGTAGGCGTTCGGGAAGGAGTTACGGGCGAGCTTGTAGGCCGTGGTGCCGACGTAGTTTGCGGATGCGGTGACATTGCCGATGGAGCGCTCGAGACCGAGCGACCATGTGGCCAGCATGGCGTTGCCGAAACCTCGGCTGATGGCGCTTACGTTAAGCGGCGAGGGCTGCCCGGAGAGCGAGGCGATGTCTCGTTCGAGGCGGTCGATATCGAGGACGGTGTTCGCGGGAACATCGTTCGATCGTCCGCTGGCGAAGATGTCTACGCCGGCGGGGGTATAGACGCGTGGCAGTTGCGCTGGGGTGATCTGAAAGCCGTAGGGGATTTGTGCGCCGACGGCTGCGGTGACGCGGGGGTAGACGACGAAGGGCAATGCGCCGGTGAGCTGGTTATCCTGCCAGATGTTTGGGGGGATGGTGGTGAGACCTGCACCTGCGTGCCCGCGGAAGCGATCGGAGAAGCGATAGTCAACTTGAACGCGTGGACCCCAGTTATTCATCTCTTTCTTGTAGCCGGGCTGCGGATTGACGAGAAACTGCTGTCCTCCGTTGGGCGCGGGATAGAAGCCGGAGGTCTTGCGGGCGCGATCGGAGATGGCGGTGTAGAGCTCGTAGCGGAGGCCGTAGTTGAGTACGATGCGGTCGGTGACCTTCCAGGCGTCCTGTATATAGGCTGCGAAGCCGCTGCGATTATCCGAGGCGGGGCCGATGTTCTCTCCGTTGGAAAAGTAGGAGGGTGCCACGGCGCGGGTGTAGGCGAAGGGGCTTCCGGAGAGGAGCGCGGAGAGAGTATCGGGCAGGGGATCGCCGATGTGGACGTCGTGCGTTCCGCTCTGCGACTTGATCTCGGTGCGGGCGTAGGCCGTGCCTCCGCCGAAGTCGTACTCGCCGTTGGGAGAGATGCCGAAGTAGGTTGAGTCGCGGTTCAGGCGGGTCTCGAATCCGACTTTGAGGGCGTGGTTTGCCGTGGTGAAGGAGACATTCTCCCGACCGTGGAAGAGGTTGCCGAAGGCGCGCGTGACGGAGCCGCCGGGAGCGTTGAAGGGCTCGAAGAGTGCGTCGTTGAACTTGATGGCGGGATCGGTCTGGTTGGTGGTGGGGAAGGATGGCGTGGTGCGCGTGGCGCTGATGGAGGTCTCGAAGGTGAAGCGCGGGGAGGCAGTGTGGATCCAGGTGACGACACCGTTACGCTGCCGGTCGACATACTCAACACCGAAGCTTGGGTCAATTGCAGTCTGGTCAGGGTTGGTTATGGGACCGTCCAAATTGTCGAAGGTGATGCGGCCGAAGAGATGATCCTTCGTCCCAAGCTGGTAGTCCAGCCGGAGCGAGAACTGATCAGCGTTAGTGGTGACCTTTGAGGAGGTGGCATAGGTGTTTGCGCCGAAGGTGCCCGACGGAAGATTTGGCAGGGGATAACGGGCGAGGACCTTGGCGATGGCCGAGTCGACGGGTACGGTGAGGAGGTCGCCGGCGTAGGCGGTTGTGTCCATACCGACCCGCTGTTGCATGGTCGGTACGGCGAAGACCTGGGTGGTGCCGAGCACCTGCCGGAAGCCCTGATACTCCACGAAGTAGAAGGCCTTGCCGCGACCGTTATAGAGGTGGGGAAGTATGATCGGACCGCCGTTGGTGAAGCCGAACTCATTTCGTTTGAAGGGCGGGATGCGGCCGGGACTTGCGGGTGAGGGATGGTCGAAGTAGTTGCGGGCGTCGAGCGAGGAGTTCCTGAGGAATTCGAAGACGGAGCCGTGAATGCTGTCTGTGCCGGAGCGAGTAAGGATGTTGGTGAAGCCTGAGGCTCCGCGGCCGATCTCTGCGGGCATGACGCCGGAGAGGGATTGTAGCTCGAGGACGGCGTCCACGTTGAGGTTGGTGAAGGTGCCCCCGCCCAGCTCCGGATCGCTGCTGTCCGCTCCATCGAGGGCGAAGACCGCTTCGACTCCGCGCTGGCCGTTGATGGCGAACTGCTGCGTAAAATTAGAGGCTCCGCTTGAATCGGCTGCTGTACCAGCTGCGAGCAGGAGCAGTTGGCTGAAGTCGCGTTTGTTGAGGGGGATCTCACTTACGGCCTTGCTGGTCAATTGCTCGCCACCTACAGCGGCTTTCTCCTCTTCTGCTCCGACGATCAACGTGCCATCAGCCTGGAGCATAAGGATGACCGACGCCGCCTGTGCAGGGATCTTGATCGTGGTGGGCGTGCGATAGGTGCGGCCATTTGCTTCGACAGTCAGTGAGTAGGTCTTCGACAAAAGTGAGTTGAAGACGAAAGCTCCATCGAGTGTAGTCGTCGCTGTCTTATGCTCGTTACCAGCATTCAAAGCTATCGTTGCTTGCGCAATCTGGTGAGCCGGAGCATCTTCAACAACTCCTCTCCATGCGGGGGCGGGTGTCTGACCTGACAAGGAAGCGATGCCGGCTGACGTGGCGATCGCAACCAAAGCCCCGTGTGAGGCCAACCGGAGTGCTATGGCAAAACGGTTGAAATCAAACCGGCTCAGAAATATGACGGTCAAAATGTCTCCCTGACAAGCTGCTCTCTTGCTGCGATTCTTGTAACTAGATTCGGCGTCTGCGAGCTTTCAGACTGAACATCGTCGTGCTTTCCAGGCTGGTTTTAGTTGCAGATCGCAAACACTAATAAGATGAAAGAGTTTTTCTGAAAGGTCTCTCGGTCGGAAAGGTATGTCACTTCGCGATTCTGCGACCAACCGAGTATGCAACAACCGGTAAGAAGGTGGCAAGATAGGGGATAGGTTCAACGAAACAGTCCTCTGGTCCTGCGCAACATCTAATATTTGCAACGTAAATCGCACAAAGAGGCATCCTGTGTCAGTAATCAGAACATGTACGCATTGCAAACAAAAGAACCGTATTCCTGCGAAGCATCTGAGCAGCACCGGCCGCTGCGGGGCCTGCAAGAAGCCGCTTCTTCCCCTAGCCGAGCCGCTTGCTGCCGATTCTTTGATGTTTGACGACATCGTGCAGCATGCAACGGTGCCGATTCTTATCGACTTCTGGGCGGAATGGTGTGGACCTTGTCGGACCGCTGCTCCGGAGGTGGCACGCGCTGCTGCCAACATGGCCGGTCGGGCGATCGTGCTGAAGGTGGATACGGAGGCGAATCCTCAACTGTCCGCTCGCTTTCAGGTCCGCAGCATCCCAAACTTCGTCGTGCTTTCAGGGGGCCGTACTATCGTTCAACAGCCAGGGCTTGTCGGTCACGAGCAGATGGAAGCGTGGCTCCGGTCGGCTTCGGGATAACACCTTTGTGGTATTCACGTGGACAGGTAAGATTGAACTCATGGTGCATTGATCACCAGACTCTGCTCATCCCCTCGCCAGGATATCTGTAGCGATTGACTCCGGGATTTTCACTGCAGCCATCCAACAAGGAGCGTTTTCACCGTTCCTCACCTCTCGTATGGCAAACGGACTGTGGATCGAAGGCTGTTCTCAGTCATCCACAACTAGCGATCTGCTTCGGCTGCTTCGTCGAAAGATGTGGCAACCTTCGTGTGCGCCCACTGCTGAGCCCACGCTTTGTTTACATATCTTCCAACAACTCGAGATGAAGCAGCATGCCCTCGAAACCCATCCGTAATCTTCCTGTGTTGTCTGTTTGGTAAGTTATACGGGACCAACCCAGATCCAAGCTTATCTAAATCACTGCCGAAAGTAGAGCCAGGATGAACATCGCTTCTCGCATTGCCCAATTTCTCGAAAGGGAAAGGAGCCTCCTCCTTCGGTTGAGGCTTGTTGTTGCGGTTCTCGGGAGTAGCCTAATCCTTCCTTTCAGTTCGGTTGCCCAAGTTCAGACAACTATTGCGCTCCCAGACGCTCCGCTTGCACGTTTTCCATTGGCAGCCGAGCGCTTCCTGGATGAGGATCAGGCACTTACTGCAGCTTTGCTGCCACTTGATTTCATGCGATCTACACGGCGACCGCTCGATAGCGCCGATGCCACTTTTCAGGACACATCGTTTGATCCCGAGTCTTCCGATGAACAGCCGACCTTCATGAGATATCTCTCGAAACGTGGCCGTCACGATACGAAGAATGAGCGCTGGAACGCTTACGGGCAATTCACTTACATCTACGCGTGGAAAAAGGCTTTCAAAGCCCCGTACACAAATGCTAACGGCAGCACGAACTCACTTCTTCCGAATGCGGAACAAAGCTTCACCGGAACTGCAACGTTATACGTAGGGGCGAGTCTCTGGAAGGGTGCTGAGGTCTATTTTGTCCCTGAACTCATCTCCGAGCGTCCGTTGTCGAACCTGAAGGGTCTTGGCGGCGCAATCCAGGACTTCGAACTTCAGAAAGGTGGAGCAGAGGCTCCAACCCTCTATCGATCGCGTTCGTACCTTCGTCAAACCTTTGAATTCGGAGGAGATTCAGTCCAGGCGGAGTCCGGCCAACAACAGTTGGGGAAGACGTACAGAAGCAGGCGACTGGTCATCGAAGCAGGTAATTTCAGCATTTTAGATTTCTTCGATAAGAACTCCTTTGGAATCGATCCACGTCAGGGTCTGTTCAATCTGGCCTTCTTGACCAACGCCGCTTACGACTTCGCCTCCGACGCGCGCGGCTATTCCTGGGGCGCTGTGACGGAGCTATTTCTGGACAAATGGTCGGTGCGGTATGGGCGCATCACCCCTCCAAAAGATCCCAACCAGTTGTCCATCGACTTCAGGTTGTTCAAGTACTACGGCGATCAGATCGAGTTTCAGCACGATCACAACGTACACGGCCGCGACGGAAGTCTGCGCGTCCTGGCGTATCGAAATCACGAGAATATAGGTCGATTCAGCGACGCTATCGCGGCGTTTCAGTCAGATCCGTTCAAAAATGCAACGACTTGTACCAGTTTCAATTATGGATCCGGTAACGACACCGCTCCAGATTTGTGTTGGGCTCGCAAGCCAAATGCAAAGAAGGGAATTGGTGTCTTTGGCGAGCAGTACGTTGCAAAAGATATCGGTGTATTTGGACGCGGGATGTATTCGGACGGCAAGACTGAGGTAGATGCTTACACGTCAACAGATCGGTCCATTGCTTTTGGGGTGCTGGCCAAGGGTTCTCTTTGGAAGCGGCCTAGAGATGTTACTGGTACGGCTATGAACTTTGGCTGGATCTCGGGAGAGCATGCAGACTATCTGCGGCTTGGCGGTATCGATGGCTTCGTCGGCGATGGACACCTCTCACCGGCACCCGAAACAGCGCTGGATGTCTTCTACAGTGTCAACTATCACAAGTCCTACTGGCTTTCAGGAGACTATCAACATGTAACTAATCCTGCCTTCAACTCTGATCGCGGGCCAGTGAATCTCTTCAGCGTTCGGGTACATGGAGAGTTTTAGACGAAGGATCTCCAATCGAGTCCAGCAACCTAGATGGCAGGCGCGATCAAAGCTTTCTTAGGTGTGCGTGGATGGCGCCTGCTTCAACATCTGGAGGGTAGATGCAGAATTGCTCGTTCGCGATCAAAGTAGCGAAAGATAGTTAGGGTCACGGCATGGGGGGTCTGCCCCAACCTTAGCTCGAATGATCTTTACCAAATTGTCCTGTACATGGTCCCATCCGCACGCTAGTAGCGGAACTACGCCAAGGCAAGCGGTATCCCACTCACCAAGCGCATCGGATTATAGGGTGCATGGCTGGAAGTTAGACGCTCACTATTCCGGCTATCGATTCTCTCATGCAGAGCGATAGAGCTGAAACGATTCTAGGCAAAGCTGAATGTTCGGTAGATGATGGGTGGTCATGAAAGCGAAGAGCGAAGAAGTCGTCGTCAAGTCGTTGAAGAAAAACATCGAGATGGAGTCACGACGGGATTTTCTCAGGATGACAGCGGCAGCCTCGATGACAGTTAGCGTGCGGGGACTTTTGCCGGGGGAGACCTGTGGCCAGAGGTCACGAAGTACCGCAGGGCCCTGGTATAAGCGGACACATCGATGGGGACAGATCAACTTAAACGAAGAAGACCCGCTTCACTATGACCTGCAATGGTGGCGGAGCTACTGGAGACGCACGCAGGTTCAAGGTCTGGTGATAAACGCCGGAGGCATTGTGGCCTTCTACCCCAGCAAGGATCCACTGCATCACCAGGCAAAATTATTGAATGGCGGCGATCTCTATGGGGATCTCGTAAGAGCGGCTCGCGCTGATGGGCTCACTGTCTTCGCCCGCATGGATTGCGGAAGCGCATTTGAGCCATTCTACAAAGCGCATCCGGACTGGTTTGCGATGACTGCGGAAGGCAAGCCTTACGTGTCCGGCGGTCGGGCAGGTGATCCGACCGTGGGTACAGCACCGGCAGAAGGTGACGATGTAGCACTTTATACAACGTGCATTAACGGTCCGTACTACGAGGAATACATCCCCAAAATCCTGCGGGAGATTATCGCCCACGAGAAGCCCGACGGGTTTACGGATAACCACTGGGCGGGCCAGGGTCGAGAGAGCATGTGTTACTGCGTCAACTGCAAGACTAAATTCAGACAGGCCAGTGGAGAGGAACTACCGCTTCGGAAGGACTGGAATAATCCGGTGTACCGGAGGTGGATCGAGTGGAGCCACAAACGACGCTTGGAGACCTGGGATCTGTTCACCAGTACGACCAAAGCTGCGGGAGGTGCCGACTGTATTTGGAGCGGCATGTTAAGTGGCAACTTTGTTCAGGCCGCCAGCACCTTTCGGGACATGAAAGAACTTTGCGAGCGGGCTGACATCATCATGATGGACCAGCAGGGGCGCGCCAGTAGCGGCTTCGGACCGCCAGGCACCGGCCTGAACGGGGGATTCCAAGAAAATGGTGACACCGGCAAGCGAGTCCACGGACTTGGCGGCTGGGACAAGATTGCACCGGAGAGCATGGCGACCTACGGGCCACGAAAGGCGGCGCGGCCCATTCCCGAAGTCCGCATGTGGATGGTGGACGGCGTAGCGGGCGGCATCGCACCATGGTGGCATCATGTGGGCGGCTACCAGGATGATCGGCGCCAGTTCCGGGTCATGGAACCGTTCTTCCGATGGTATGCAGAACATGAACAATACCTGATCAACCGAGAACCGATTGCCACGGTCGGCGTCGTGTATTCGGAGCGCAACTTCGAGTGGTACGGTCGAGATGACGGTGATGCCCTGGCGCTTGCGCCATACAACGGCATGATTCAAGCATTGATCCGTGCCCGCATACCGTACCTTGCAGTTCACGCCGACAACATAGATCGCGACGCAAGCAAGGTCTCGCTGCTGGTTCTTCCAAACCTCGCAGCCATGTCCAACTCACAGGTGGAAGCGGTGCGAAGTTTTGTCAGAAAAGGAGGATCACTGGTCGCTACCGACGAAACCAGCCTCTATGACCAGTATGGCGACCGGCGGCCAGACTTTGCCCTGGGCGATGTCTTCGGAGCGAAGTACACAGGAAAGCAGGACGGCCCGCATAGGGTATCCGGGCTGGACCACAGCTATCTGCGGCTGACGCCCGACGTCGGACAGGATGTCGACGGCCCAAGCCACGGCGACGAACCTGCCACCTCAGCAGCCCGCCACCCAGTGTTGAAGGGCTTCGAAGGCACCAATATTCTGACGTTCGGGGGCATCCTTCACGAGGTCAAGCCAGCGCAGGACGCGACCGTGCTATTAACCTTTGTCCCGGCATTTCCGGTGTACCCGCCGGAGAACTCCTGGATGCGCACGCCACGCACCAGCGTCCCCGGCTTGATTATTCGAGAGCAGGGAAACGCCAGAATCGTCTACCTGCCCACCGACATCGATCGTCGCTACGAACAGGAAAACATTCCCGACCATGGTGACTTGCTTGGCAACGTAGTCCGCTGGGCCGCGAAAGGTGCTATTCCACTTGAGGTCAAAGGCCCTGGCTTGATCGACTGTCATCTCTATCGCCAGCACGACCGTCTCATTCTGCACCTAGTTAACCTGACAAGCGCAGGCACATGGCGAACTCCTGTTGAGGAACTTATTCCGGTTGGTCCCTTTGTGGTGCGAATAAAGCTGCCTTCAAGGGTGACCTGCAAACGGCTGCTTCTCACGGTATCGAAAGAAATAACACTGCTGCAACATCAACAGGACGGCTGGGTCCAGTTCGGTGTCAAATCTGTCCTCGACCACGAGGTGGTGGTGGTAGAACATGACTCTTGAAACTTTGAGTTGCTGGAAAGCAAACTTCGGAAGAATTTCGATGCTGACTGGTCAGTCAGCGAGTCTCTAAAAACGCCGGATGCAGATCACACGAATTCAGAGCTATCGGAGCGCTGTGGATCGTGGCCCTCACATTTGATTTCGAGAGCTAAAATCCTCAGTCCAGCAAATTATGTCCACGTCACTATGAGCCACACATGACCGTGTAAAGACTAAAGCTATAACGACTGCAGGTCTCCACACTTAGTTCTCTCCCGTTGCGCCTCTGACATGTGTTTCGACGCTTGCTGCCCCATGTTGACGGGGAGAGAAGCGGTCCTGAGTGGCTGTTGCAGGCTGGGACCAAGGGCAGAGTAGCGCCAACGAAACTGCGCGAACGATGGAAGCATCTCGAAAGGCTTGCCGTCAGGTTGGGACACAAACGAGAAGATATTTCACTTGGTACGAATGCTGCGGTACTAGCCGAGCCCGCGGTATAGGCACTCACTTCCACTGTTTCTACTAGAGCTATGGGATCGTAATCGTCTGATCTCATTGCAATGATCTGTGGGAAAGTTAGTGGGCTGCACGAAGTCAGCTAACGACGATTCATGAATTGGACCGATCTTATTGCAATTTGTGATATCATCATTGCGAATTGCAATAGAGGCAATTCTGCTCATGAAGCTCTCAGACAAGATACGCTACCTCCGCGAAGTGGAGGGCTCACTGCGCGGCCTTGATCGCGCTATGACACAGCAGGAACTCGTACGCGCCATCGCTGCCGAGGCAAAAGGTAAAGGGATCTCCCAGTCCTATCTTTCGCAGATCGAATCCGGTGCACGTCCTCACCTGACGAATACGACTCGCCTTCTACTGGCGAAGTTCTTCAAGGTTCACCCGGGCTACCTCGTTGAAGATCCCGAAAACTACCAGTCCGAGCTACGGACGATTGAGGTTCTCGAAGATAAGCTGGATCTATGGCTCGTCGCAGGTGCTGATCGTTTTGGCCGTCGTGATCCTGACCTCTGTCGAGCCTTGCTCGCTCTCGCTCAGTATGAAGATTCGCGGCGCTGCCTGCTTCTTCTTGAGTCCATTCTCAAAACGCCTGCGTTGGTGGATCGCTTAGGTGCAGTACTTGCGCCGATAACTCAGACCGCTAAAAAAGCCTCTCCGGTCTCCAGAAAGAAGTCTGTGAAATGAACACGCTCTACCTTATCTGCTTCGTTCTCGGTCTCGTCCTCAGCCTTATATCCGCCTTTTCAGGATTAGGCCGTCTCCACTTCGGCCACACCCATACCGGGCATCTGCACTCCAGCCACCAAAGTTATCTTTCGGCTCTCAACGGCTTCACGCTGCCGGCGTTCCTCTGCTGGTTTGGCGGCGCTGGTTACCTGCTCCACAACTACAGCCCGTTGATGACCTCCGTGGTCCTGCTTCTGGCGATTGTTGCGGGCCTGCTCGCGGCAGCCTTGTTGTACGCTGCTCTCTTCAAGTTCCTGCTTCCGCGCGAGCGTGTCCTCTCGGAAGAGGACACGCGGATGGAGGGTGTTCTCGCTCGCGTCTCCGACACCATTCGTAGCGACGACGGAACCGGGGAGATACTCTTCACGCAGCTCGATACGCGTCGCTCCGCAGCAGCCCGTAGTGAAACAGGAATACTAATTCCGCGCGGCACCGAAGTGATCGTACTTCGCTATGTGCGTGGCATTGCGTATGTCACTCCACTTGAGCATCACCTCTCCTGATCTCGCCAACGGCGCAGTCTCACTCTTAACCCCTAACCTGCTCTTTACAAGGAACGACCATGCTAACCCCCGTAACAATCGTTGTTGGTCTTTGTGTCATCGCCGTACTTGCCCTGCTCTTCGCAGTCGGCAAGATGTTCCGCAAAGCCGCTCCCAACCAGGCCATTATCGTCTACGGTTTTCGTAAGGCCCGTGTGATCAAGTCCGGTGCGGCAGTCATCTTTCCGGTCATTGAGACGTACCGTGAGCTCACCCTCGAGCTTATGAGCTTCGATGTCGCACCCCAGCAGGACCTCTACACCAAGCAAGGTGTCGCTGTCACTGTCGAGGCCGTCGCACAAATCAAAGTTCGATCGGACAACGAATCCATCCTCACGGCAGCAGAGCAATTTCTCTCGAAGTCGCCTGACCAACGCGAGTCCCTGATCCGTCTCGTCATGGAGGGTCATCTTCGCGGCATCATCGGCCAACTCACGGTCGAGCAGATCGTGAAAGAGCCAGAGCTTGTCGCCGAACGCATGCGCTCTACCTGCATGGACGACATGTCGAAGATGGGCCTTGAGGTCGTCAGCTTTACGATCCGCGAAGTGCGCGATAAGAACGAGTACATCACCAACATGGGCCGTCCCGACGTAGCCCGTATCAAGCGTGATGCCGAGATTGCGACCGCTGAAGCCGAGCGCGATACAGCGATCCGCCGCGCCAACGCACTTCGTGAGGCGGCAATTGCCCGTGCAGCTTCTGACCAGGATCGTGTGATCGCCGAGACAGCATCGCTCGGTAAACAGGCCGAAGCCGAACGGGATCTGGCAATCCAAAAAGCGCAATACACAGAGCAATCGCGTCGTCAGGAGGCGCAGGCCGATAAAGCATACGAGCTCCAGACCAATGTCATGCAGCAGCAGGTCGTTGCAGCACAGGTCAAAGTCCTTCAGATCGAGAAGGAACAGCAGGTCAAGGTGCAGGAAGCCGAGATCCTGCGGCATGAAGCCGAGCTCATTTCGACTGTTCTAAAAGGTTCAGAGATCGAAGCACGTCGCATCCAGAACATCGCAACCGCAGAGAAGGCTCGCATCACCATTGAAGCGGAAGGCCACGCTGCTGCGGCCCGCGCTCAGGGCGAGGCACAGGCCGCTGTCACGCGACTTCAGGGATCTGCCGAAGCTGACATCATCTTCTCCAAGGGCGAAGCCGAAGCCAAGGCGATGAACGTCAAGGCCGAAGCCTACCAGGAGTGGACTCAGGCCGCGGTCGTCGACAAACTCATCAGCAACATGGCCGAGGTCGTCCGTGCGATGGCTGAGCCCCTATCAAAGATCGATAAGATCACCATCGTCTCAACCGGAGCCGACGAACACACCGGTGTCAACAAGCTGACCGGTGACATGACACGCATCGCTGCCCAGGTGCCAGCGCTCTTCGAAGCTCTTAGTGGTATGAAGATCTCCGACCTCATGGCTAACGTAAAGCCAATGCAGCCTCGCGTCGTCGATGCCGAGGACTCCAAGTAATCACGTGGGGCGCCGCTCCTTCTCAGGGCGCCTCTTCGCCTCTTTCCTCAACCAGAAAACCCCCAGGGAGCTCTGCCATGGCACTACTGGAACGCGTCTCGACACTTCTCCGCGCCAACCTCAATGATCTCCTCGCTCAAGCTGAAGATCCAGAGAAGCTGGCCCGGCAGCTTGTCCTCGATATGGAAAATCAACTCATGCAGATCAAGACTGAGGTGGCAATCGCCATCGCCGATCAACATCTCTTACAGAAGAAGCAGTTTGCACAGCAGGAACTTCACACGCAATGGCTGCGCAAGGCTGAACTTGCTGTCTCGAAACAGCAGGACGATCTGGCTCGCGCCGCCTTGGAGCGGGCACTGTTCACCCAGCGAATTGCCGAAGCGCTCGAGCAGCAACATGCCGAGCAGACCGCTGAAACGGAAGCCCTTCGTGCTGCCTACAATCGCCTGCAGCAGAAGCTGTCGGAGACGCAGGCCCGTGTTGATCTTCTGAGCGCACAGCTTCGTCGCAGCAGGGCGGTTCACAAAGCAGCTACAACTCAGAGCGCTCTGCAGACGGCTTCGGCTCAAGCAACGCTCGCTCGCTTGGTTGCCGCCGTCGACGAAGCTGACTCTCGCAATCACGCCTCGCGCGTCTTGCTTGCCGCTTCATCAGAAACACTTGAGGAGCGCTTTGACTCACTCGACCGTACTGACAAGATCGAGGCGCTCCTTCTGGAACTCAAGGAACGCCAGCATCGGCTCGCGTAAATGAAACAATATCGCCCTGCACATAAAGAATCGAAAAATCACTTCGTTAGGCTAAATCATTTGTCGTTAGAGGAGAGTAATTCTGAGATGCCTAGGTATCGGAAAGGGAGGAGAAAATTCTAATTCTTCTTTCGTTGCGGTTCTTCCCATTGGGATGAACACGGGTGGATGTTCCCCCGATTTGCTATACAGAATGTGCTGGTAGCCTTCAAATACAAGAGTTTCCAACTTGTGAAATGGCGCATTATGGGAAACGCTAAGCTCTCACGGATCAGTAGATACAGTCTCAATCGATGTACGATTCGCTACGGTGACTCGAAAGCTTATTACCTGAGACCTGATGATCGCAATATTCTTCATCGCTCCTGAGCCGCGTTGCTGCAGTTTCTTCAAAAGCGTATTGGAGAATCTTCAAACTTAGCGGATAGCAACGGTATTTAGTCAAACGATTCGTCACACTCGATCTTTCATTTCAGAAGCTTTGCCTTCATAGAATTCGAATGAGGAGGAGCGTTCGGTCGTCTTCCTGCGGTCCGAGCGTCTTTACGGCGGTAAGAATCCTGTGTGCGATCTCGTGAAGCGAGAGATCGCGGCTATCCAGAAGGAGTTGTTCAAAGAGGTCTGTGCCGAACTCGACGCCATCTTTCCCTGCGGTCTCAAGAACTCCGTCGGTTGTGGCGACGAGCAGGTCACCGCAGTCGGCGTGGACGACCTGGCTGCGATAGATGGCATGGGGCAGAATCCCGAGTGGAAGTTGCTCATCTGCGAGCCGGGGGTGGGGGTTTCCCGATGCGGCGAGGTGGTA
Organism: Granulicella arctica; assembly: GCF_025685605.1. Lineage (NCBI taxonomy): Bacteria > Pseudomonadati > Acidobacteriota > Terriglobia > Terriglobales > Acidobacteriaceae > Granulicella > Granulicella arctica. The sequence goes on along the minus strand of NZ_JAGTUT010000002.1, from coordinate 53,925 downwards.
GATGGCAGGATGCCCGGCGAGGGCGTACTCGATGTTGCATCCGGCGCCACTGCAGGGTTGAATGTAAATCGCAGCGCAAGTGGCATACATGTTTGCCTCCTTCACCTTCGGCAACACCTGGTTGAGATTGGTAAAGAGAGCTTGTGGCGAGGGAAGGTTCAGCAGGCTTGTGCGGGCGGCTGCTTTGACCATGCCCATAAGGATGCCTGCCTGGAGACCGTGGCCTGCAATGTCCGCCACGTAGGCGACGGCTGATCCGTTCGGAAGCGTTACGAGGTCTACGAGATCGCCCCCGACTTTATCGCTGGGGATCGACACACCGTAGATTTGAAATCCGACACCAACGGTATCGATGATGGGGACGAGAGTGGCCTGGATGGTATGCGCGAGGGCCAACTCCGTCTGACTGCGAAAGGCGTGCCGACCTTCGGTCTGGATAAAGTAGAAGAACAGGGTATAGGCGAGGGCTGAGAGGATGGTCGCGATAGATGCGTATAAGCTGACCACCTCACGATAGCTGGGGTTTGTCCAGACGAGACCGCTGGCCGCAAGCAGAGATGGCATCGCTTTGATCACAGCGAGTTGTGACAGGATGGCGATCGGGAAGTATCGGGGTTTGCGGGTGGCTAACACAATATAGACAACACCCATGACACCCGTGAGCAGCGCTGAAGTTGAACTACGCAGAAGGTCGGTCGCATGCTCTCCACGAATATTGGAGATGAAGCCTATGGATGCGAAGAGGCAAAAGACAGCGGCGCACAGCAGGGCCATGCGCCTCAGCTTAATGGACCGAAAGTATGCGAAGCGCTCTTTGCGGGCAGTGGTCCAGATGCTGCTTTGAATGCGGTCGCGGATGGATTCCAAGAAAGACACGATAATGGGCTGAGGATAGCAGAAGACGAGAGAAGGTCCTGCGCACTGATGCTGATAGACGCTTTTCGTTTGTGATCTCTCAGCTGAAACCGGCGGGCGCGGCCGGGTGATCGTTGCGAGAGCACAGTCTACATCTTGCGGGTACACGTTTGTCTTGTAGTTGTGCGGGTTGCGGTGAGTCGATACCTCTGAGGATAAGATTGATCCCTGCAAGAAAATTTACTCTGTCATCGTGATGTCGGATCTGCCCGGCTGCGCTTCGTGTAAACGGATGTGGCACTCCTTTATCGATTGGCTGTTGGAAAGACAGGCCGCATGACGACCTAACCATGCGGTGGAAGAAGAAGGCGTGTCACGGAGTGACATCGTAGAGACAACTGGCAATGGGCTGAAGCTGCCGGCAGTTTCGATCTCTTCAGACAAGGCTGGTGAACACTGAGGATATCGCGCGCTTTGCGATGCTGGACATGCCGGTTTCGAGCAAGTGGACGCGCAAGATTCTGGGATGGGAGCCAACCGGACCGGGGTTGATCGAAGACCTCACGAACATGAGGTACTTCGAATAGCTCCGCACTGATTAACTTCAGCCATCGTTTGTTGAGACAAGAAGGGCCTAAGTTCTGTGAGCCCTTCTTTGCAACTAATTTAGTGTCGATAAGTAGTCTTCTCGCCAGCTGTTTGCTGAGTACTACTAGCCGTCAAACCGGTGCAGCACAGCACGATGCTGCCCATGCCCAAAATCTACTTGCGGAGCAGCAGCACATCCCGGCAACCTCGACGATTTGCTCAATCACGGCCCACGGCCACCCGTCATTTCAACACTTGAGGTCGTTCAGCCCGTCCTCTCGCCTCTTCAAAGAGAGAGGCTCCCCATACCTATGGCACCAGTAACGGCAGTAAAACAGAGGAGCGCCCGAACGGTCTCGATGTTCTTAGGGCGTCGCGGGATGGACTGCTGGTCAGCCCCTCGCCAATCACACCCGAAGCCGCAGACAGGTAGTAGGTGCGCTGCACCTATGCTGGAACTTGAAATGCGCATGGCGCTTCGCGCTCTCGGTACCAGTTTGCTCATCGCACTTTCCGTTGGCTGTCGATCACAACCAAGATCCTAAAGATCTGTGGGTTCAAATGGCTTAGCAATTTTATTAGCAGCATCCTCAAAGCCATGCTATTCTCCAATTCATCCGAGTCACAATATGTTTTTAGAGCAAGCAGGCTCTCCGCTTCTTTATGTGTCGAAGCGAAGAATTCTCTCCCTACCCTTTCGGGGCTAGGGGCTCGTCTCACCATTGTTCAAATGCATGGTCCGTTTACTCCTCACTATTCGAAACAACTGGAGGATCACCGAATGCGTTTACGCCTTACACTCATCTTGCTGTTGGTCATGAGCATTTCAGTGTTGTCTCCTCTGGCTTTCGCCCAACAAACCGGTTTAAGTGGTGTTATCACGGACGGGCAGGGCGGCGTTTTGCCAGGTGTAAATGTGGAAGTGAAGAAGACAGATGGATCATCTTTCTTCTCTAAGACCAATGAGCAGGGTGCCTACGTGATCCCGAGCCTGCTTGCAGCCGAGTACACGATCACGGCATCGGCACCGAATTTTGCTACAGTGCAAAAAAAGATTCAATTGCTTGTTGGACAACTGGCGCAGGTCGATCTTTCTATGCCTATCGCAACTGCGACATCTGCGGTGATTGTGGAAGCTAGCGATGAAATGGCGATCGATACAACTTCTTCTGTGGTGTCCGGCAATGTAACTCCAAAGGAGGTTCAAGATGTGCCCATCAACGGGCGCAATTACATCAGTCTGTCGACACTTGTACCAGGCATCAAAGGAAACTCTTTTGGTGATGTCCCCGTTTCTGGGGGAGATGCAGAGACAGGGAAAGTTCAGATCACGCTTGATGGCCTTCAGGTTTCACAAAACTCAGTTGGGTCAAGCTTTGGTCAGCCGCGATTTTCGCAGGATGCCATTTCACAGTTTCAAATAATTACGAACCGGTTTGATGCGACGGCTGGTCGCTCCGCTGGAATCTATGTAAATACACAGTCTAAGGTTGGCACTAATCTCATCCACGGCGGAGCTTTCGGTTATTTTCGCAACTCGTTCTTCAATGGATCGGATCCTATCGCTAAGCGAGTGCTCAACTTTTCCGACCAGCAATACGGCGGAACATTTGGCGGGGCTATCAAGAAAGACAAACTCTGGTACTTCGGATCCTATGAAGGCGAGCATCAACCGAATACGTTTACTGTTACACCTACGGTGACGAATGTTCTCTTTACGCATCCCACGCTTCTTCAAATTAATGAGTATCTTGGTCGTGCCGACTATCAACTCAATGATAAGAATCACATCTTTGCGCGCGGCGATGCATTTAACTACAGTTCAAGTTATGATGGTGCGGCTGATCCCAGTACGGCAAGTTCCGATGCACGAAATAGTTACGGTTATGTCGCTGATTGGAATCGTAATGTCAGCGATCATTTCATCAATGACTTGCACGTGGGCTTCCATTATTTCAAAACAACATTTCTCGAATTAAATGAAAGCCCTGTATTGCAGCTGCCAAATCCTACGATTACTATAGGAGCGCCTTACAACCGCCCGGAGACATTCACGCAGCCGACACAACAGTACCGCGACGATATTTTTTGGCTCAAAGGAAAGCACAATATTAAGGTTGGCGGAGAGTTCTTATATCTTGTCAACAATGGATATTTTGGACAGAATGTACGTGGCTCCTATAGCTGTACAAAGACCGGTACTGCGGCACCTTCTTATGCAACACTTTTTCCAAATGGAACGACCGACTCTTCAACTTGGAACTATGCGTATCTACGTTCCTACTGCACTTCCATCAGTTACGTAAAAGGCTTTGGCAACTACACTATCCATATTCCACGCAAGATTATTGGCATCTGGGCACAAGACGATTGGAAGATTCTCCCGCGTTTCACCGTCAATCTTGGCGTTCGATATGATAATGACATCGGTGCGTTCCTCAACAACCTCCGCTTCAACAATGGTCTTCTCACTCCGACAACAAATCCCAACCTGAATTTCGCGCCACGGCTTGGATTTGCATACGATGTCTTTGGTGATGGAAAGACGTCAGTCCGGGGTGGAGCCGGTCTCTACTTTGCTGACATCAATGCAAATCCAACCATCGACGACCAACTCTTCAATGGAGTTACAACGGTTCAAGCGACCGTAAGCAATCCTACGAACCTGGCAGACCCCTTTGCAGGACAGGATCCTCTGGCTAACCCTAGTCTCTATCAGCAGACCCCTCAATTCCTAGCGCAAGGCGCAAGCACGCCCTATTCACTGCAGGCATCTTTCGGCATGGCGCGACAGCTCCCCATGAACACAACCATGACTGCGGATCTTGTGCATACGCGGACTTACAACGACTACATACTCCTGGACGGAAATCTACTCCAAAATCCGACGAATCCTCAACGAAATTTAGATCCTACCTTGGCGCTTTCTCCCTCAACTACGCGCGTGTGTGCTAACGGAGCGATATCGCTTGATACCGTTACAAACTTTGCGACGGCCAAGAACCTATGCAATCAACACTTCGGTGGATCATCTGCAGCCACGGGTGGCAATCGACAATTCACTACGACTCCCGGTGCAGGCATGCTCTCTGACGCTCTTCAAATAGGTGTGAAGCATGCAACGACAAAGGGGTTTACGGCTGCAATTGCATATACCTGGGCACGTACCAAGAATTCTACAAATGGGGCATTCTCTTACCCCAACAAGCCTTTCTTGCCAGGCATACAGCAGGAGTGGGCAAATGGTACAGACGATCAACGTCATACGCTGACAGTGAACGGGCAGTACAACTGGAAGTATGGATTGATGCTGTCTGGTCTCTATCACTTCGGATCCGGTCTTGCCTATGCGACTACCTCCGGGAACTCAGGCGTAAATGGCTATACTGCCGCAACGCGAACGTTTGCTGCCAATACAACACCGATTGCACCGGGCCAGACTTGCCCCGCTGCTCCCTGTATTGTCATATACGCTCCCTTGTCAAAGGTATCGTTTGACCCCGGATATGGATATTGGGTCATTCAACGTGATGCTTTCCGAGGCCAGGCTTATCACCGTCTCGATTCCAGATTGCAGGAGTCCTTTACTTTGCACGATCGTTATAAAGCGATTGTTGCAGTGGAAGCTTTCAATCTTCTCAACCACTCTAACTACGCTTCCTACGGAGGGGTTGCTACTTCCGCTACTGCTGCGAACGGTTATGGAATACCAACCGCTGCCGGGTCCAGCGCCTTGGAATTCTCTGCGCGATCCCTGCAATTTATCGGACGTCTTCAATTCTGATCTCAGACCTAGAGAACGAGCTTTAGCAGACCGTCTCGAGTTGGTCTTATGACAATGGTTCAGAGTACAGCAACCACAGGAGCGACATTGATGAAATGGAAGAACGGGACATTCAGTCTGATCATTTGTGCTAACACGTTAGTGCTGAGCGTTTCCGCCCTCCATGGTGAAGTCGCCCCCACACAATCCTCGCCAAAAAAGCAGACCTTGATTGATGTCACCGTGAGTGAGGGAACGTCGATGTCCGTAGGAGTATCTCCTGACGGCAAGACGGTCGCAATGGATATGCAAGGAAGTATCTGGACAATCCCCGCATCAGGAGGAGTTGCAAAGCGGATCACCTCTCTCTTTAACGATGCTCGGCAGCCTACATGGTCCCCTGATGGGAAGTGGATCACGTTCTTTGGCTATCTGGATGGGGGTTACGATATATGGACCATAGCGCCAGATGGCACCAACCAACACAAGCTTACCTGGGGGCCCTACGATGATCGTGAGCCTGCTTACTCTCATGACGGTACGCATATCGCATTTGCATCTGATCGCGACAATCCTCTAGGGAGCAGTTACAACATCTGGACACTCGATCTTCGTAGTGGTGAGCTAAAGCGAATGACCAATGATCCCTCCGAAAATCACATGCCTACCTGGTCCCCAGACGACAAAGAGATTGCGTTCTCGTCGACCAGGGATGAGGGAGAGGCCATCTGGGCGATAGATGTAGCAACTGGCAACGAGCGGAAGGTTTTGAGTGCCCATGGCACGGTGAGCGCGCCATCATGGGGTCCCGATGGCAAACTCGTGTATCACAGCACTAGCGGTAATGGAAGCCAGCTTGAAGTCGATGGGAAGGCCATCACCACTGCGGAAAATGCCTTTCCTTTCCGCGTTTCCTGGGATTCATCCAACGAGTTTTTCTATGTCTCCGATGGAAAGATTCGCAAGCGGTCGCCAGGTGCAAATGAATCGCGAACTGTAGACTTCAGAGCAACCATGCAGGTGATGCGCGCTTACGGCACGTACGTTCGACGCAAGCGCGACTTTGATTCAACAGCGCCCCGGCCAGTACTTGGGATCGTCCGTCCAATGATTTCGCCCGATGGAAAAATGGTGGCATTTGCGGCTGTTGGCGACATCTACGTGATGCCAATCGGTGAGAAGCCGGTGAATATCACGAAGGATAAATTTCTCGATACAGACCCAGCGTGGTCTCCTGATGGCCGCCAGCTTGTGTATTCGTCGGATAAGGGCGGCAACCATCTACAACTTCGTATCTACGATGTTGAAGCTAAAGTCGACCGTCAGCTAACAGATCTGCCCACGCAACCACAAGGGGCGTCATGGTCTCCCGATGGAAAGCGGATTGCCTTCTTCGACGTAGACAACGTTTGGCGCGCGGCACAGGTGTCGGTAGTTGATGTTCAAACGGGTAAAGTGACAAAGATCCATGAGACGTTGAATGCACCGGGAATGCCAACTTGGTCCCCCGATGGCAAACGGATTGCGCTGGCAAATATTGCGCCGTACTCCAAGACGGTTCGCGAAGGCACAAACCAGATCCTAACGATGTCTTCTGAAAATGGTGCAGACAAACCAGATGACAAATGGTTTGTACCCGTGCCGCACCTCTCAATCGACTCCCGCGGCTATTGTGGACCTGTATGGTCCCCAGATGGAACGAAGATGGCTGCAATCTATGAGGGCGTCCTCTCGGTATGGCCAGTGACGGCTGCCGGCGAGCCTCTCGGGCCACCTCGCCATATTACAAGCGAAATCGCTTACGCCCCAAGTTGGCAGGGTGACTCCGAACACATCTTGTATCAGTCGCTTACTAAGCTGAAGACAATCGATATTCAAAGTGGCGAAGTACATGAGGTGCCTCTAGACCTGAGATACACTCCTTCGATTCCAAAGGGTCGGATGATCGTCCATGTAGGCCGTCTGGTCGATGGTAAAAGCCAGACAGTGCGAACCGATATGGACATCGTCATCGAGGGCAATCGGATCAAGGCCGTAAGAAAGCACTTGGCGGGTACTGTTCTGGGAGCCAAAATGATCGATGACTCACACTATACGGCTATGCCAGGTCTGATCGAATCTCACTCTCATTTGCAGAAAGATTATGGTGAAGCAGAGCATCGCGCTTGGCTTGCTTTCGGTATCACTACAGTGCGAAGCCCGGGCAGCACACCATACGAGGCCGTGGAGGATGTCGAAGCCAACGAGTCGGGCGTACGGCCAGGCCCTCGTCTTTTCAGTACAGGCTATCTCTACGAGTGGGGACGGACTTACTACAAGATGGGCATCGCGATATCCAGTCCTGCTCATTTGGAACTAGAATTGCAGCTTACCAAAGCACTTCAACATGATCTGCTGAAGAGTTATGTACGGTTACCTGATCTACAGCAAAAACGTGTCGTCGAATTTGCCCATAGCATCGGAATTCCGGTGACAACTCACGAAATCTATCCAGCCGCCTTCCTTGGGGTGGACGCAACAGAGCACATTACTGCAACGAGCCGGCGAGGGTACTCTCCCAAGCAGGGAACACTCCAAAGAAGTTATGACGACGTTGTTCAACTCTTTGGTCAATCGCAGCGCTACCTCACTCCGACCGCATCGGCACCTGGTCTCAAGAAACTGTTCGCCAGCGAACCTGAGCTCAAGAACGATCCACGCTTCAACATCTTCGCGGAATGGCTACGCCTGCAGGCTACCGGGCAAGTAGAAGGTGAAGGAGGAGGACGAGGGGGCCGAGCCGGTGCTCGTGCTGCTGCGGCCAGGAGTGGCATCGGTGGTGTCAAGATGGCCATTGATGCAATGCATGCCGGGGCAAAGATCGTTGCCGGTACTGACACGCCTAACGCCTTTGCTCTACACGGGGAACTCCAAACGTATGTCATGGCAGGCATGACACCATATGAAGCTCTTAAGGCAGCAACCGTTACCCCCGCAGAAGCTCTGAACCTGGATGCCGGGTCGATCGAAGTTGGGAAGCTTGCGGATATTGACATTGTGGACGGCAATCCTCTAGAAGATATTGCTAATGCACATAAGATCAAAAGCGTGATTGCGAACGGAAGACTATTTGAACTAAATGATCTAGTTACCGGAAATACGACGTCTTTTGTAGCTAAGTAGGTCTAGCTCGCAAATGACACGAAGCAGGATGTGCACCTGTAACTCAACTGGAATTCCGAACGCTTGGCAGACTGGCATCGATCAACTACTTGGAACTCGCTGTTGGCGGAGTCGCCTACCCTCCTATGGTTAGTGCGGGCAAGAACGCCCACTGCAACAGGTGTTCCGGTCGAGTGGCATCCCCGATCCCTGTAGTTTCTTACTGGCCTTCAATTCTAACGACGTAACCACGAGATCATATTTGAGGTCTCGCAGCATTAAATGCTGCGAGGCAATACTAGGGGACTAGCAAATGGAAAAAACAACAACGCAGGCTCGCATCCTTCCGCTTTTGGCCATTCTTTTTGCAGTCACATGTACTGCCGTTGGTGCTCCACCGGCAAGAGAAAAGATGATCACCATCTCCGAAGGCACCAATGTCTTCGTGACAGCGTCGCCGGATCACAAGATGATGATCGCCGACCTGCAAGGTCTTCTGTTCTCGATCCCTTTCGAGGGCGGCCCTGCAACCCAAATCACCACTGCCTATCAGGAAGCTTCCCACCCTGACTGGTCCGCGAAGGGTGATCTCGTTGCCATTCAGTCCTATGCAGGCGGGACTTTCCATATTTGGACTATGCATCCTGACGGCTCTGCGCTGAAGCAGGTAACTAAAGGTCATGGCGATGATCGCGAACCACGAATATCTCCCGATGGCAGCACCATCGCCTTCGCCTCGGATCGTGCTTTCAAAGGAAATTACGACATCTACACCGTAGCAATTTCGGGGGGCGAGCCGAAGCAAATCACCTCCGCCGATGCCGATGAGTTCGGGCCCACCTGGTCACCCGACGGACATAAATTGGCTTTCGTAAGTGGCATTGGTCTCAACGCGAAAACAGTCGAATCGATTGACCTCTTAACGAACAAGCAGACCACTCTCGTTACCAGTATCCCGGAAGGCCGTGTAGAAGCCCCCAGCTATTCTCCAGATGGAACATCCCTCGCCTATGTGCAATTCCATGGAGCTGGTCTTTTCGTCAACTCTGCTCAGCTGATTGTGACAGGTTCGATTACGTACACCGGTAAAGCTGGAGACGCTTTCCCGTTTCCCACGACTTGGCTCTCGAATTCTGAACTTCTCTATACGGCGAATGGACACATTCTGCGCACCAACCTCACTTCCGGAACTGAGACCCCGATCCCGTTCACTGCGGCAATTCACTCCGTTCGCCCTCAGTATGCCCACAAGGCCTATGACTTCACCAGTACTGCTGCCCACCAAGTAAAGGGCATCTATGCGCCTGCCCTTTCACCTGACGGGACGCAGGTCGCCTTTGTAGCCCTCAATCAGCTCTACCTCATGAAGGTAGGGAGTGCCCCTATCCCGCTTACTCATGATTCGTTCTATAAGCAAGGTCCGGCATGGTCTCCTGATGGTAAGAAGCTGGCATACGTCTCTGACCGCGACGGTATCGAAAATATCTATCTGCACGATCTCTCCTTATCGGACACGCTTACCGATAAAGCCATCGCACCCAGCAGAACAGCGCAGATCATGCCTGCCTGGTCCCCTGATGCTTCCATGATTGCCTTTCAGGATCAGGGCGGTGCCACACTACTTGTCAAGGTAGCGACAGGTACGATCACGCCACTTGCACCATCCACCTTTTTCCCGGGCCGACCTGCCTTCTCAGCAAATGGGAAGACTGTAGCGATCGCTACCATCAAGCCCTATACCAAACGCTTTCGCGAAGGGACAAGCTCGATTCTCACTGTAGATATCACCACCGGTAAGACAGAGTTCTTCGCGCCCGCTCCCTTCGAATCCATCACCACTCGAACCGAAGACGGTCCCATCTATTCTCCCAACGGGAAGGAAATGGCCTTCGTCATGGACGACCTGCTCTACACGATGGCGGTGGACGGTGCGGGACACCCGAATGCCGCCGCAGTCAAACTCAATGATGAAGTGAGCGACGCACCCACCTATAGCAGCGATTCTTCCAAGATTCTTTATCTTCACGACGGCCAGCTCAAGCTTATCAACCGCGCAACGAGATTGATTACTCCAGTTGCGGCAGATCTTACGTTCACTAACACAAAGCCCTCGCAAAGACTCCTCATCCATACGGAACGGTTCTGGAAAGGATCTGGCTCCGAGGAACTCCACGATGTTGACATCCTCATCACGGACAATCGCATCACCAGCATCACTCCTCATGCTGCGACACCACCTGCAACTGTCACTCAGACTATTGAAGCTGGTAACAATACAGTCATGCCGGGTCTATGGGAAAATCACGCTCATACGGATTCCGATAACTCCATCTACTATGGAGATCGCTTCGGTCGCCTTTGGCTTGCCTACGGAATAACCGAAATCCGCGCGATTGCCGACAATGCCTATCGCGCACTCTCGCACCGCGAAGCCTACAACTCCGGAGCTGCCATTGGGCCGCGACTTTTCACGACTGGCGAGGCCATAGACGGTGAACGTATCTACTATCCCATGATGATTCCCACCACCAGTGAGGCTCAGCTCCATCGTGAGTTTGAGCGTCTCAAGGCTCTCGATTTCGACTTTGTGAAGCTTTACGTTCGGCTGCCCTACTCCTGGGCAGAACAAGGAATCCAGTTTGCTCACAGTCAAATGGGTGTCGAAACTGCTTCGCACTATCTACTTCCGGCCGTTTCTCTTGGCGAGGATGGCATGAGCCATCTCAGCGCCACGGCTCGCACCGGCTGGGCCTATTCACGGTCGCTCAGCGGAGTCAGCTACTCTGATGCCCGCACCCTGCTCGCTCAGTCCGGTATGTGGACCATCTCTACCACCTTCAGCCAGGCGCAATATGCGGACGATCCAGATCTTGCCACCGACCCTCGCCGCGCCCTTTCACCTCCTTGGGAAAACGTCCGTCTCAACCTCGCATTGAAGACAGCACAGACTACCGATACGGCTTCGGCCTTTGCCCATCTCAAAGAAGAAGAATCCACCATCAGCGCGGTCCTCAATGACGGAGGAACCATCCTCGCTGGCACAGATTCTCCTCTCGATCTACCCGCAACCAGCCTCCACTTGAACCTTCGTGCTCAGGTAAAGTATGGCCGTGCTCCATGGCAGGCACTCGAGACAGCAACAAGCCTTCCGGCGAAAGCCTACGGTCTGGACAAGGATCTCGGCACCCTCGAACCGGGACACCTTGCCGATCTCATCATCGTTTCAGGCGATCCGCTCAAAAATATTGAAGATGCCGCCAGAGTTCAGTGCGTGATGAAAAATGGTCTACTGCTCTCCGTGGGAAGCATTATGGCTCCATTTGCCAGCAGCACCATAGGTAGTTCAATCTGCCCGTGAATGTAAAGAAGCACCAGAGTTATAGACAAGCTATTTGTGGCTCAGCCGACCCTCCTGATCCGCTGAGGTATGACTTTGGAAGACACTGCAATGCCTATTCTCAATTGTCGCGAAAACTGATCAGTAGCGTTGCTGAGGACCTGAAAGACGGTGACACACACACGTGGCCATCGTTGCTCATTTGGGTAGACCATCTCTGATGGTGATTACGCGCTGCGCGTACAATTTGAGGCATCTTGGTAAACGTCGGGGAAGCAGCGTAATGAGTGAGTCAAAAAATCCTTTAGAGTCCAGCCGCCGCTCTTTTCTCAAGTCAACAGGCCTTGCGGCTGCGGCGGTAATGGCGCCTGTTGCGATGAGCTCGGAAGCGCAGGTACCTACGGTTACACAGCATGCATCGACTAAGGGCGCACGGTTGGTAAGCCCTGTCACGCTTGTCAACATTCTGCAGGGAACAGACTCTACGCCTTCTTTCTCGCGCGGAAACACATTGCCAATCGCAGCACGTCCCTTTGGCATGGCGCACTGGACGCTACAGACGACACCAAGCACTCCATGGATGTTTCAGCCCGGGCAGCGACGCATCCAGGGGTTTCGCTCTACGCATCAGCTGAGCCCGTGGCTCGGTGACTATGGTCAGGCAACGTTCCTACCCATATGCGGTAGACCCGAGTTGGACTATGGGGCGCGCGCAACGTCATATCGTCCGGAGGATTCGCTGCTGTCGCCACACACAATGGCGATGAGGTTGCTGCGCTATGGTGTCGATGCCGAACTTGTGCCAAGTGAGCGCGGTGCGCTGATTCATGCGAAGTACACGAAGGAGCAGACGCCCGGCTTCGTCTTCGATGTGCCCGGCAACCCTCCTGAGCCAGAGCCAGATGCCGCAAGGCGCAGAGTTCGCTTCAGGTCGACGGTAAACTCGGGGGGTGTACAGAAGGATTTTGCCTGCTACTACGTCCTGCAGTTTTCAGAACCATGGACGGCGATCGAGAACAGAGACCTGAAGACTCATCGCTCAACGCATGTCAGCTTTGCGGAGAGTGTTCGTTCTTTGGATGTACGCATCGCGACATCCTTCATTTCGTTTGAGCAGGCAGAGCGAAATTTGCAACTTGAGCTCGGAACGAAATCAGTGGACACGTTACGGACCGAGGGAGAGCAGGTGCGGAACAAGTATCTGAAGCGCATCGAGATTGAAGGCGCAACTGATGGGCAGCAGCGTACGTTCTACTCCTGCCTTTATCGCACCCTCTTGTTTCCGCGCATGTGGCATGAGCCTGATGCGAGCGGCGCTATGCTGCACCGCAGCCCCTACAACGGCAAAATCGTACCTGGTGTGATGTATGCGGACCACGGTTATTGGGATGTCTACCGGGCCTGGTATCCGATGATGACGATTCTGCTTCCCGAGCGGCTGGCAGAGATCCTGCAGGCTTGGGTAAATGCATTCCAGGAAGGCGGTTGGCTGCCCCAATTTCCATGTCCCGGATACCGCGCATGCATGACAGGTAGCCTGATCGATTCACTCTTTGGTGAAGCAGCCGTAAAAGGTATCAAGGGCTTTGATATGGCTGGGGCTTATGAGGGATTGAAGAAGCACGCTACACAACCGGGCAATGCGGATGCAGGCTATGGACGGCGCGGTATCGAGGAATATCTAAAGTTCAACTATGACCCTGCGGACAAGGTCGATCAGGCAGCCGCAGAGACTGTCGACGCGGCTTATGGTGACTACTGCATCGCACAGGTTGCGAAGGCTCTGGGCAAATCCGATGACCATGCAATGTTTATGAAGCGCTCAGAGAACTGGCGCAACGTCTTCGATGCGAAGACGGGTTTCTTCCGTGGTAAAAAATCGGATGCAAGCTTCCTCGAGCCATTCAGCCCGATACGCTGGGGCGATCCTTATGTCGAAGGCGCAGCGTATCAGCATCGGTTTGACGCGCCCCATGCCATGCTGGCACTAATTGAAGCTATGGGTGGCAAGGAAAAAGTGGTAGTCGAGCTCGAGATGATGCTAACAATGTTTCCTGAGTTCGAGGTGGGCGCCTATGGCAGCGAGATCCACGAGATGTCGGAGATGGCGGCCATCAACTTTGGGCAATATGCGCACAGCAATCAGCCATCGCATCACATCCTTTATGTCTTTACCCTGGCAGGCAGACAAGACCGTGCGGCTTACTGGACGAAGCGCGTAATGGATGAGCTTTATACTCCGGATCTGTTCGCAGGCGACGAGGATACGGGATCGATGGCTGCATGGTACATTCTCAGTTCGCTTGGGTTTTATCCACTTTGCCCAAGCAAACCGGAATACATTCTTGGAGCGCCTCTATTTCCACGGGCTACAGTGCATCTGCCGAATGGCAAATTGCTGGTAGTAGAAAATGCTTACAAGGGCGGCCGTCTGGTTCGTACCTCGCTCAACGGAAAGGCGTTAGTCGGTGGCGTAATTCAGCACGATGAGATAACGGCTGGCGGAAATATTCGCTTTTCTTAAAAGATGATCCCAGACGAAGGACGGGCTGCTACGCACCTCGGAGAGGCGCACAAGCGGGTTCCGGGAAGGAGAGCGTGCGTCCGAAAAGCGTGCATGCTTTGAGCACAGCACGCTGCACGCAGACAGACAGGTCGAACCGGAAGGGAGACTCGCCTGCTCGACTGGCATCGCTCATGGACCTGAATCCATGGAAGCCTGCTCAGAAGGGGCGATGTCACCCTTACCTTACGCTGCTAATCGTGAAGCTCCTGGTGCCGATTCCAAAGAGAAGAGCTTAAACTCTCTCCGCGCTTTCGATGCAATTGAGGTGCCCCTTGGCGTGAGTTGCGGCAGGGGATGGAAGTAGAGGTTGCTCGAGTTGCAAAGGAACAAAAGAGACCTGTGTTGATCGCATGAGACCACAACAAGATTGTGAAATTATCGCCTTATCTCAGATGACCCAGCTATCCCTGGAGAATAGCCCGAGTCGAACTCTCGGGTTCAGCAGCGAGTCGAAGAGAGGATCAGACTTGATGTTGGGGGACCCACCACCAGCCGATCGAACCGTTGAACCGAAGGAACTCACCCCTGAATGTGTCGAGAAACCCTACTCGGTCACATCGGCAGACGCTAGCCAGGCGAAGGCGTTCGCAATCGAGAGGAAGGCTCTTCTTAAGACTGGCAGGGGCTATCGAGAAGATCGCGTCTTCAGGGCGGAAGCATTGGAAATGCTGAACCTAAAACTGCTACTAAGAAGAAGCCCTGTGCCGAGTGCCAGGCAGAACCGAAGAAGGGAATCGGGTTAATCAAAACACCTGCCAAGGTGGCTTTGAAGAAGTCAGCGAAGAGGGGAACTGCAGAATTCAAAGAGAGTGTTCTTTGGTGGCAACGGAAAGCGCCCGCTGCAATGAAGCACAAGGGATACCGTATAGAAGTATCATTTCGTATCACTTTTCTGACTTAGCGTCCTAGCTGAATGTTTTGGGGTTGGCTAACTCCATTGTCTTTGTTGGGGTTTTTGGTTAGAGCGCTAGGGCTCGAACCAGGACCAACGCCCTAAAAAAGGGCGATTCAGAACATTGCAATGGGTCGCAGGAACTAGCTTGTGGTCCCTAAACACCAGTAAATACGGGCTTGCTGGACGGCGTGCTTGCTGTACGCTGCAAGAAGGCGCAAGGGATACAAGAAACAAGTATCACTTTACCCCGTATGCTCAAGCTAACGCCCGGAGCGAAAATAAGGCACCGGTAAAGGAGCTGATTTGCCGCCTCAAACCAAAAAAGTCAAAGGCGTCTATGAATGGGAAGTGGGGAACTGGTGTGGTCGGTATCTGACCCCTAACGGCAGGTGGGTCCGGAAGAGTTTCGGACGTGACCGGGCAGCCGCATTGGATTGGGTGGACGAAGCATGTCGGTTGCGCCGGACAACCGATGGAGTGCTGGCTACAACCGCTAAGACACACAAAGTGGTCGAAGAGGTCAAAGTCGCTGTGGTCACAGTAGACATGCTGTGCATCGAATTTCTTGCCTACATCAAAAAAAATTTGGACGAATATAGAGACCAGGAGAACCCTGCACGACGGATTGAAGAGATCAGGGGTGCCTTCGGTTACAGGGAAGCAGCAGGTGTAAACGCTCCCGAGATCGAGGATTGGCTCGACACGACGCAAGACGATCGTGAACTGGCCAACGCTACTATGAATTAGCTTCGAGGTACGTTCTCGATGCACTACAAACATGGAAGGCGCTAAGGATTAGTGGACTTGAATCCCGCAGGGGACGTCCCTCTCAAAGACCCGGGTAATGGGCTGGAGCGTTTCCTTTCACTTGATGAGGAACGCCGACTAAGGAAGGTCTTGCAGGCAGAGAATAGGATCCCACGATCCTGACCGCCATCCACAACTACGCAAGCAAGCTTTGCCCAGAAGCCTGAAGATCAGACACCATCGACGATTGCCCAATGGTGATCGAGGTAAGCTTGTTGCTCCGCTAGACTTTTAAACTGGAAGAGTCCCTCGATCCGCCTTCTTCCTTGTAAAACCCTGATAAACGCAGTGACGAGCCGTACCAGAGATTCGAATTTGCCAGCATGAATGATGGCATCTCGAATTGCTTCCTGACGGCTTTGCCAATAGGCAAGCACAGAAGAAGAGAGGTCTCCGCTGAGTGTCTCGAAACCTTTAGTCTCTCCCTGGACGGAGTAAGCCCGAGGAAAGCGTGCAAGTCATTGCATGCGAGCCGACGAATAGCTGCGCTCTTCACCTCCAGCAGGTACTACTGGGTGGGGTTGATGTCTACGGCGAAGATTTTACCTGGGTTGTCCAGCAGCGGCGTAAAGGTATTACAGCATCCGAAGGTCACGGTCATGACCGTCTCGCCCGGTCTTATGGCCAGCGCCCTGCGATCCGCTGCGGGATCTTACCAGTTCATGGCAAACAGCAGCTTATAAAGGGCGCCCTGGTCCTTGTGGTCCGCTGGTGCGGCACTCATCTTATTTTCATTTTCACACAGAATCGCGGAGATGAGATGCGGGCCGATTGCGCTGCAAGTGGAAGAGGAGGATCATACACGCTCCTCTCAAGTTCTTTTGAAGATGTTCAAAGCAAGTCGCGAATTGAAGCTTGCTCTTAGTCGCAGGGTGATGGAGTTTGGCAGCCAAAGAGTACCTGGCCCGTCCCATAATCGAAGGTAATGTACCCGGGGTAACTTGGTTTTTGTATAGCCACGCGCGCTTCCTCTCGGCTACGATGCTGCCACACTTAAAATTCAACCTTGGAGGAGCAGATGACCGCACCGGTGAAGGAATCAATTTATATTATTCAGGACGACATGGAAGCAGTAAGCGGAAAGTTCAAGGACGAGGCATTACTGGAACGCTTTGTGGCGGACCCGGAACTCAAACAGCACATCCGCCAGACTGAGAAAGCATTCCCAAAATATGAACTCATTGCCGAATAGATTATCTCAGAGGGAGATACCGTCGCCCTGAGAGGCACCTTTCATGGCACGCACTTGGGTCCGTTTGCAGGGATTCCAGCAACTGGGAAACAGGTATCGGCTCCAGTGATGTTGTTCTACAACGTAGAGAACGGTCGCATCAACAAGCACTGGATGGTTCTGGATACGATGACTCTCTTCGGTCAATTGAACAGTTAGGTTTAAGGAATCACGCTAAAGAGAGATGGCTTCGGACGAAAGTATTGATTCTCAACTTTAGGAACCTTCAGCATACTTAGGTTCGCATCGAGGAGCTATCTATGGTGAACAGCAAAACATCCGACTGGATAAGCCGTCTTCAACAAGGTTTTGGAGGTGTACTCCTCTTGCCTCATCATGAGGAGTATCACGGTGCACGTCGCATCTGGAATGGCATGATCGATCGCACACCTGTTGCCATCGCACGTTGCGGGTGTACTGCTGATGTGGTTGCCGCGGTGAAGCTTGCCCGTACCGAAGGTCTGCACCTGAGTGTTCGTGGAGGAGGCCATAGTGTGGCGGGGTTGAGCGTCTGCCAGGACGGCCTCATGATTGACCTTTCGACGATGAAGGGGATCGAGGTCGATCCTGAGGCACTTGAACTCAGTGCTGAGCCTGGAGTGCTATGGGCAGAGCTCGATGCTGCTGCTGAACTTCACGGTTTGGCGACAACCGGAGGTCAGATCTCGCACACAGGAATCGCAGGGCTGACGCTCGGCGGCGGTATGGGTTACCTCATGGGTAAGTTTGGAACTGTCTGCGATAATCTGCTCTCCGTCGAGATGGTTACGGCCGAAGGGGAAATCGTCACGGCGAGCGAACGAGAGCGGCCTGATCTCTTTTGGGCCATGCGAGGGGCGGGAGCAAACTTTGGCATCGTGACCAGGTTTCATTATCGTCTTCATCCGCTCGAAGGTGTGCTTGCAGGGCTTCTACTTCATCCGCGGAGTCGTGCCGAAGAATTGTTTCGCTTCTATCGGGACTTTCTGGTTGGTACACCAGACGAGTTGACGACCACCTTCCTGTTGCTCAACGGTCCAGACGGTAGTCCGCTCGTCGCTGTGATCGCAGTGTATGCGGGTCCACCCGAAGAAGGTGAACGCGTACTAAAGCCTCTGCGAGAGTTTGGGCCACCGATCGCGGACCTCATCCAGCCGATGTCCTATACAGCCTCGCAGAAGATGGTCGATGCAGCGGCGCCTGCCGGGAAGAGGTATTACTGGAAGTCTAACTTCGTCGACAGCCTGGACGATGGCCTTGGCCGCATTCTGGTCGCTGGTGCAAACGTAAAACCCTCACGACTCTCGATGATTCTGCTCTTTGAGATGAAAGGTGCGATTCACCATGTCCCCAGGGAAGCGATGGCTTTCGATCATCGTGATGCGAACTTTGAGATGTCAATCATTGCCGAGTGGGACAGCCCTGCGGACGATGAGGCTAATATGCAATGGGCACGAACCCTATGGGAGAGCACACAGGCTTTTGTATCGAATGCTGTCTACGCAAATCACATGACCGCGGATGAACCGGAGGAACGAGTGAGAGCAGCCTACGGCACGGCAAAGTACGCTCGATTATCCGCGTTGAAGGCGAAGTACGATCCCACAAACCTCTTCTGCCATAACCACAACATTCCTCCTGCTCATGCATGATCCCTGGAGGCCATAAAGTGCTGTTGAACAGAGTGCTTCTTTGCTGTCACCGCTGCAAACATCGCGAAGACGATGTATGAGCGAGGTAGTCTTAGTCCGACATTTCACATTCTGCACGTTGCGTCGTTGCCGCTCCTATGTCGAACCCCTTAGCTCCCGTAGGAAGGTTGTCCTCAATACCCTCACGCTGGATGACACAACGGCGATGCAGAACCGCATGGCTTAGCGGCTTGCCCAGTCTCTCGCCTTCGTCATGGTCCTCCGGATGTACGCAGATCGTTTCGAAAAACTGGGTCGCGAGAGAGATAGTCGTCCTCAAGGGCTCGTTCGATCCGAATTTCACCATGCCATTGGCAAAAGCGGCAACGCAGAAGGCGATGTCTGCAGCGGCGGGGCGGTAGTTGTATTTGCTGGAGGTGCGGAAACGTTCCAGTGATAAAGTCGATAACCTCGGTCCCCTTTGGGTAGAAAGAGAAGCCTGCAACCGTCGGCCTCACGTTCCTGCTCGCGTGCTTCGTAGAGCTTCGTGATCTCCTGTACGAAGGCTTCGGCCATCGGGCACTGCTCGCCGGTGTGGATGCGCAACTGTACGAAAGGGAAGAGCCCGTCAGGCCTCTTGTACTTGGGTTTGCAGTTGGTAAAGCCAAGGAGTCTGCCGAACCGTCTCCAGTCTGCTGCGCTCGGATCGGCGTCGTAACGGGCGGCGAGCGTCTGCGCGGCGAAGGTGCCGATCAGCTTCTGAAAGAGGGCGGGGTGTCTGAGCCATGCCTGAAAGTTGCCGGCACTGGTCTCGACGACGGCGCACGGAGTCAAGCCGTCCACCGTAGGTTTTACGAGCGAGATCGCGGAGAGATCGTCGAGAAGGTGCATCCGGGTTGGTGCTTGTCTCAGGCTTGCCACGCGGCTTCGTGGATCGCGTCCATGGAATCGCTTTCCTTAGAAATTCCCGATGGGCAGAGTCGAGCATGAGCCGTGCCTGGTGGAGGTCATAGAGGGAGTAGCAGGTGGAGCATCCACCCTTGATGCCGTTGCGTCCATCCCGTTCGGGGTTGTAACGGGGATGCCGCTCGCACTTGGCCTTTACCCTCTCGGCACCTTGAGTTTGTAGCTGAACTGGAACATCGTCTTCCTCTTTGGGTAGGAACGTGCGAGGGAGCCGATGGGCTGACTCCCGCTGTGGTTTTAGGCTGCAATCTGCTTCTTCGCTGTCTTTTGCTTTTTGGTTAGGGTGGTGGATTTAGGCATCTCGACAGGAGTGTTCCTGGTCCTCTTCGCTTTTGCCTTCTTCTGCGGTGGGGCGAAGACGGCTTCGGCTTCGGTGAGGAAGTCGGGTTCGTTCTCGCGCGGGATGCCGACGTGCCCGGCGAGGGCGAGGCGAAGCGCAAAGCAGGTCAGCTTGTCATCGGTGGTGTTGTCGATGGCGGAAAGCAGAACCTCTTCGGCACTGCGGTGATCGTTCTCATCGGCAACGTCCTCGGACAAATCGTCCGCGAAGGTGTAGGGGTCAAGCTTGACGATGGCGCGTAGCAGAACACGCAGTTGCGCGGCGGTAAAGCTCTCGGGTGCGTTCTCAAGGATGCGCTCGAAGGTGCTCTCACCGCCCGCAGTGCGGCATCTCAGGCAGAAGAAGTTCTGTATGAGTGTTTATGCGAGTGTGGCGTCGTCCGCAATCATTCCTTGTTTACCAAGAAGAATTGAAGCTGAGCCTGTCAGTGCTGTCTAGAAGGCAAGCGCGCCTGACACACGCATCTCATTGGCTTCTACAGATTCAGGCAATTCCGACAGCCAGGATCAGATTTAGACGTTGACTTCACGCCGTGCGGACCTTGCCGTCCAGGCTCTGGCTACCTCTAGCGTGCAGACGCGCCAAAGCGGAAGGGTGGGGGCTCCACCATGACGAGTTCCGGGATTGCGTCCGCAGACATGCCCGGGATGTCCTCGAGAGGTAAACCGGCAAGTTGATCCAATACTGAGAGGATAGCGTCGACGGCTTCAGGGTCCAGACGATGAGGAACGTCGAGCGCAAGCTGTTGCTGGATGTGCGCAGGGCTAAGATCCTCTCGGTACGGTCGGCTTTCCATAAGAGCGCTGAAGACGTCGGCTACCTTCAGGATGCGATACTCCACCGAGAGTTGCTCGGCACGAAGCCGCGAGGGATAGCCACGGCCGTCGAGGCTCTCGTGATGTTGTCCTGCGAGGACTGCGATCTCGCTGAAGGCGCCGACGCGCGAGAGTATTTGCTGACTGAGAACCGGATGGCGGTGAATTAGAGACCATTCCTCGCTCGTGAGCGGCCCCGGCTTATCAAGAATCGTGTTGGGGACGCCTAGCATCCCGATGTCGTGCAGCATGGCGGCGCGGCGAACGACATCCACGCGATCAGAGGCTAACCCCATGGCATTGCTGATGAGCACCGCCGCCTCGGTCGTGCCCACGGCATGACGATAGGTGTATGGGCTTTTGGCGTCGATCACGTCGGCAAACCCGCTGCAGATCACGTCGATGTCACGAGCGGCGAGAGCAGTGGAACTGCCCGGATCGAGCGCGAGCACCGCGGACTGCAGCGTCCCAGGGTCGGTGCTAGGCTCACATTGAGGCCACAGAATTCCTTGCTGATGCAGGCTCTCCGCCGCGCGTACGAGGTCCGGGTCATACCAGGTACCCGCGCGCCCGGCGAGCGTATCCATCGCCTTGGCTGAGCCGAACTCGCTGCAAAATAGATCGAGATGTTGAGCGACCGAGCAGATGCGACCAAGCAGGGGAATGTCATGACCGACCAGATGATCGGGCAGCAGACCACGGCCGTTCCAGTGCTCGTCCAGCGAGTACACTGCGGCGCAGGTCTCGATTCCCATTCCCAATTTGTGCAGGATGACGCCACCACGTTCGCACCGCGCCTCGATCATCTCGGCGGTCAGATTCCCGGGGCTGCGAACCATGCGATAGATCTGACGAATGCGGTTCCATGCGTTCGCCGTCGGCGCTACATTTTTCCAGACAAAGGTGAGCGCCTCGCGGTTGGGTTTGCCAAGCTTCTCCTGGTCGATGAACTTGAAGTGCTGCTTGACCACCTGGTCGTCTGCGGCGAACGCATCGGCCATGCGCGCGGAATTGCTGCTGCAGCCAATGTCTTTGAGCAGAAGGGCGTAATACAGGTCGGCGAGCGCCTGTTCGGACAACCCGATCTGCTTGCCCACGCGCATCCCCAGGAGGCAGGCACGGATTGAGTGCCCGGGACGCGCACCCTCTGTAACATCTAGCGCAAAGGACAACGCAGACAGGGTCTCGCCAAGAGACACGGGCTGGGTAGCGGCAGAGTGGTCCGACGGGTTAGGAGAGGGCTTGGACATCACATGATAGGACGGCAATTTATTTAGTTAGATGGGACATTTCTGAATTGCGCTGCACCCGCCGTTAGGGGCGGCAAATCTCACTATCCGCGTTCCGAGGGCGAAATGCAACCGATCTGAGGATTCGTCGAGCGCGCAGTTGCGTACTGCTGGGGAACCGTGTGTTCGCGACGATCTGAGTGCCGTCTCGACAGCACCACCTTCAGCTGGCCTTGATCGTTGGTAAGGATCGGTGAAGATGCCTGGATCTGTAAGGCCAATTCGAACGACTACTCTCTCGGAGCAATAACTTCAGATGATACCGCAACTCTCTGGCCAACCTCATTTTCTACACGCCGTCAGAGACCAAGATGACAATGTGCCGATCCCTGGAGAAGGTGACGAGCCTTACCCAAGTTCTGTCAGGTCAAAGCGTCGTCGGACCATGGTAATGTGGAATCCCGCTGGGATATCCAAGGCTTCTGGAAAGGGTGGAAAGCTCCTTTTGCTTTCCATGCTTTCCATACGCCGTCATTTCCATGGTCAGTTTTGGGACTTCTTTGATTAGCGGAATCAGAAAAGCCTTGTCATGCACCTTTGGCCCGGCTCTCCTCAACGAGTGACGCGGCCTGTTATTGTCGTCAGTTCAGGGCGCCCTCTGCGCGTTGCGCCAGTATCCCACCTACTACACATCCGTCGCTTCTTCCGTCAAACGCTGAAGAGAGGAATGAGCGCCTTCACACGCTCCTTGTGCCGGCCGGGTGGAAGCCGCTTCATTCTTGTGAGTTCCGCGATGCCATGCAGGCTTGCCCAAAACACCTCTGAGAGCACCTCTGGCTTCGAACTCTGCCCTTGAAACAGCTCTAGGATCTGCGAGAATGCAAATTGCAGTTCAGACGGAGTCGCCGCCTTCCCGAATGGCACGTTCAGGCTGAGCGAAAACATCGCCTCGTATAGTGCGGGTGAAGATGCGGCGAACTCGAGATATGCGTTCGCGACCAATTCGAGCGTGTTCCCAAGCTTGACCCGCTTGCGTGCCTTCTCCATTGTCAAGCCAAGCTCCTGAAATCCCTCGGTTGCAACTGCGGCAATAATCCCTTCGCGGCTTCTAAAATGACCGTAAAGAACCGGTTGGCTATAAGAAATCTCGTCAGCCAATCGTCGAACCGTTACATTCGACCATCCTTCAAGCTCCGCGATCCGCCGAGCTACTTGAATTATTTGTGCCCGGCGAGCCAGGTTGGCCCGCACCTTTCTTTCCGCAATCCTGCCTAGTGGCGTTACTTCCATGAACCAAATTATAGCATTGCTAGATAATATTTGAACCTTATGACAGAAACTTTGCGTCTTATCTAGCGTTGCTAGAATATCTATAAAGGAGAGTCCCATGTACGCCGCAATTCCGTTTGCCCTCGCCGTTCTCGTCTCTGCTGGAATCATTTTCATCGGCTGTTTGTACGTTGCTTCTCCGGAGCGCATCATCGGCGGCTTCGGCCTCAAGCCGCCCGCACCCGATGCTGACACGCGTGCTTGGCTCCGCTTGAAGGGTATTCGCGACATCACATCCGGACTTGCCGTGCTGACCCTGATGCTGACCACGAACAGCCGAACCGTAGGGATACTCCTCCTCGTTTTCGCCGTTATCCCCTTCGGCGACATGTCTAACGTCCTGGGATCAGGCGGCCGCAAGTTCACCGCGTTTTCCGTTCATGGCGTGACCTGCGCGGTCATGCTGCTCGCCGGCCTCCTGTTGATCCACGCATCTTGAGAAAGCGGCTCAACCTGACCGGCAAGTTCACGAAGGACAAATCGATCTACCAAGGAAGCGTATTTTTATGTGGATTCATGCCATAGCCGGAACTCTATCGTTTTCCATCTTCAGCCTCGGTCTTTTTCTCGGAGCTGGCGTGCGGCCATTGCTGATGCCAGCAATGAAGAGTGAACCGGCTCTCATCGGGCCGGTGCTCACGGGGATGTTCAGTAGATACAACCTTGTTGCGTTGGGGCTGTCAATCGTAAGCCTGATTATAGAGATGACGTCCGCGCCTTCGCTGACCAAAGTCTCGGTCTCGGCCTCGCTGACGCTCATCCTCGCCCTCAAAATCGCCTTCGACAGAGTAATCAAGCGCAGAGAAAGATCCGCACAAGTCCGTGGAATCGGCGAGGAAGGCAAACGGCTGAACCTACTTCATCAGATTGTGGAAAGAGCGACCCTTGTGGTCATCATGCTCTCCTTCAGCTTGTTCGTTCTGAACCTGCTCGCGGTTGGCAAACCGTAACTCCAGAGAGTCACGCTGTTTCCTTCGCGGGAGGTTCACGTTACAGAAGTTAGGATAGGCTGCCAACTTCCATTCGTCGCAAATATTCCGGATTCGTCGTGGGGATTCAGAAATCCTCTGTTTACTTAGGTAGTAAGCGTCGAATGAGGCCTTCAACGTATGACGTTGAGATAGGCTGTCCACTCACCAGTACACGATAGTAAATCGGTGAGAGCAGCTGTTCTACAGCAGCCTCAGTGTCGAATTCCCAGGAGAGCTCACCGCGCTTGACTGCCTGTTCGAAAGGAAAGAGATCCCGAAGACGTTGAGGCTCGATAAATTGAGTTCTAAGACGAATAGCCAATTCCGAGTCGTGTTGTGCCTCTGCGAGCAAGGCACGGAAGACAGATCCCGTATCTGATTCTGCCAACATTTTTGCCAGCCCAACGAGATGATGCTTAAGATCAGTCTTCAAGTTTCCTGAATTCGGAGGAAGTGAGGCTTGTGCCACATCTTCTAAAAAAGCATCCATCAGGACGTCCGTCTTCGATTTCCACCAGCGGTAAATTGTCTGCTTAGCGACACCTGCCGCTGTTGCGATGCCTTCGATCGTCACACCAGCAAATCCGCGCTCAACTAGAAGATTATCGGCTGCTTCGAGAATCGCTGTTCGGGCCTCCTCACTCCTGCCATGACGATTTCCACGATGTTCGACAACAACTGAGACTGTCTTAGCCACTGTTTTTTTGGCCGCTCGTCGGGGCTTGCTCATCTTTTGAGTCACCGGGCTCCTTGACTAGACGATTCGTTGCGTCTAGTGTAGCTTCATGTCTTACGTTAACCTTATCTCCAATTACTCTCCAGTGAGACAACTCAGAGTCGTAGCGCTCCTTGTATCTGCTTTCTTATCTACTTCGTTGATCCTCCTTGAGAAGGCGTCCGCACAGGCGGGCACGATTCTCGCGATCAACGAGGGAGAATCAACGCTTTCGATCATCAATGCCGAGACCGGCCAGGAAATAGCCAGGATTGCGGAGGGTGGAGTTGCCGGCCACGAGGTTGTGGCTTCGTTCGATGGAAAGACAGCGTATGTCCCTATCTACGGCGACTCAAGTGCAGGGGACCCGGGATCGGATGGCAGCGAGTTGGTTGCTATCGATCTCGCATCACACAGGATCGTGGGGCATGTCGATTTTGGCCACGGTGTGAGACCTCACCAACCTACGCTCAATCCAAACGACGGCATGCTTTACGTCACCACCGAGCTGGACCAGAGCATCACGGTCATCGATCCCAAAACTATGAGAATTGTGGGCACCATCCCAACTGGCCGGGCTTTGAGCCACATGATGGTGATGGATCATGAGGGGCGATTCGGATACACGGCGAACATTCAGCCGGGAAGCGTGTCCGTGCTTGACATACGGGAACGGAAATTGCTGACCATCCTCCACGTTGCCGCAAAAATTCAGCGAATTGCAATCTCTACAGACGACAAGAAAATCTTCACAACCGATCAGACGGAACCTAGAGTCGCGGTAATCGCTACGGCGACTCGTCAGGTTGCATCGTGGATTCCGTTGCCGGCGATCGGGTATACCCTCACCACGACCCATGACGGACGTTGGTTACTGGTCGGCATACAGAGTACATCGCAGGTCGCCGTTATTGATCTTGCGTTAAACAAGGTCGTAAGGACAATCGATCTTCCGAAATCACCACACGAAATTCTGATGTCGCCTGATGGAACAACAGCCTACGTGTCCTGCACAGCCAATGACCAGATTGCGGCAATCCGTGTTTCAGATTGGACAGTGACAAAGCTTATTAAGGCCGGGACTCGGGTCGATGGACTGGCGTGGGCGCAGAAGCGCTGATCGCACGCTGTTCCGTTATCAGGCAAACAAAAGAGAGTAAGTTGAAAGGTCCGGACTATGGCTGAGGGAGTACAAGTTCTAAACGAGCGAACAATAGGCCAGAGGCCGTATTCATTCATCCAACGCATGCGCAGCTCGAACGTGCCCACGGTCGATGCCCGGTATTGGTCGGCGATCACACTCGCAAGCATCTTCGGTTGTAACCTTGGTGATTGCCTTTCGTTCTACGCGCATTGGAATCACTGGATAGGGTTGGCTCCACTGGCTGCGACCTTTGCCCTACTAGTCGCGGGTGAACGCCGATCAACCCGTGCCACACAAGCCTGGTATTGGATCGTCGTGATTGTGCTACGCGCAACAGCGACGAACTTAGCGGATCTTGCCACCCACACATTTGAGTGGCCCTATGTGCGAGTCATCCTTGGATTGGTCGTCCTCCAGATACTTGTGGTCTGGCCAGTCTTGCCTCGACCATTTCTGCCAGCGGGCGATCCAACGAACAGGCCGGCGACGACTGGCTGGTACTGGCTCTCTTTACTAACTGCCGGGACTCTGGGCACCGCAATAGGAGATTGGTTCGCAGAAGAGCTCCATCTTGGCACCGGATACGCCACCCTGGCATTGGGCGCTATCTTCGCGGTAGTGCTCTTCATCGGAAGAGAATCGAAATGGACGACCAAACTGGCTTTTTGGTCTGCGATTGTCGCCGTACGAGCCGCCGGAACAACAGCGGGCGATTGGATGGCTTTCCGAGAGGAACCGGGACTAAGCAATGGTCTTAACCTTGGACTGCCTCTCAGTACAGCCCTGAACTGCGCTTTATTCGTGGGTCTTCTATTCTTGTGGAAGCCAAATCGTGGGATAGATTCTGATTCACTTTAGGATGCGGTCGGGAAAGCTGTCCCGCTTGCCGAGGCGACGAACACCTCGGCAAGTTCCTCGACGCCTTTGCGACAAGCGATCTGTTCTGAGTCGTTCCAGCAGCGACTTTTTCACTCTTTATTAGCCGCGTTGGTAAAGCGTTCTTTGAGGAATTCCCCGATAAGTTGAAGGGTCGCTGCCGAAGCTGCCAGGCGTCCCAAGCCCCCGAGATACCCATGAACCATCCCGTGCCACAGGTCGAGCCGAACGTCGACTCCTGCCGTCGCCGCCCGCTTGACCAGGCGGATCGAATCGTCAAGCAGGACCTCGTCGTTGCCGACATGCACACGGAGCGGTGGCAGCCCTCTAAGATCAGCGTAAAGCGGTGAGGCGACCGGGTCTTCCGGACGATGTTCATCCAGATAAGCCCGCACCAGTTCGTCAGCTTGCTGCCGGATGAAGTACGGGTCGGCAACTGCCCGCGTCGACCAACTGTCTCCTGACAGGGTGAGATCGGTCACCGGCGAAAGCGCCACTCCGCCAACCAGCGCTCTTCTCCCCGGCCCATTGCTCGTTGTAGCAAGAACGAGCAAAGCAAGGGCCAGGTTGCCGCCAGCCGAGTCACCCGTGACGGCGATCTTCGTAAAACGTCGCTCGATCAGACCGAAATAACAGGCTCGTACGTCTTCAGCCGCAGCAGGGAATGGATGCTCCGGAGCGAGCCGATAGTCAGGCACGAAAGCCGCTACGCCAGCACTCACCGCGATATGGCCCGCAAGATGGCAAAATGCCTGTGCGGAGCCCCAGTTGAACCATCCACCATGGAGGTGCATCACGGCCTCGCCGGGCCGAGCGTCTTCGGGCCGGCACCACCATCCCGAAATGCCCCCCACAGTGTCGGCCTCGTAGACTACGCCAGCCGGGGCAGAGACGCGCTTCATGATGGCGTCGAACGGAACGCGAGCGGCAACTCCTCGAAGCTTCCCTTTGTTGGGCTCGACGATGGAACGCATAGCGGTCATGGCAGCTTCATCCTCCGCGCTCAATGGATGATGCACTAACCATGAAGCTGGACCTTGATCCTCTCGAAGCGTCTGCATTGTTGTTCCTCACTTTCGTCCAGTTTTAGAATTAATACACTTTACTAGACGTAAAGAAAAGTTTATCGATGCATTTATTTTTACGCTTCGTTCAGGTAAGTTGATGTCATGTCGAAATCGAGACCCAAACCGCTGCCGATGGGAAGACCACGCAGCGACGCGGCCGTCTCACACACCGCGATCATGGACGCCTTATCCGGGCTGCTGGAAGAGAAGCCCGCTCGTGACCTGACCATGGATGCGGTCGCAAAACGAGCGGGAGTCGGAAAACCGACACTGTACAAGTGGTGGCCCTCCAAGGCCGCTCTCATCATGGCCATGTTCCATGAGCGGTTCAATGTCATTCTCGAGATACCGGGTGCAACGACGGCAGAAGAGGCACTGCGAATAAGGGTGAAGCACCTCGTCGTCCAATGTAATGGCTTGTTCGGAAAGGTTGTCGCGGACTTGATCGCTGAGGGCCAGGGTGATCCGTCGATCCTGGAGGAGCTCTACGAAAGCCACATCCGCCCGCGACGGGCTTCCACCGTGGCAGACATCGAGCGTGGAGTGGCATCGGGTGAGTTCGTGGCTGAGACAGACCCTGAACTCCTCCTCGATGCGATTGTCGCGCCACTGTACCTTCGGCTTCTGCTTCGCCACCCCGCTGTGACGGAGGAATATGGAGATCAACTCATCGATAAGGCGCTCCTCGGTATCCGGGGCTCCAGGTTGAAAGCCGGACGGCGAAAACGGAACTTCGGTCAGCCAGGATCGGCAACTTAGAGTGCTTGGTGCAAACAGGCGCCGATAGTGCAGACCGTCCCACATGTCTTGCAACCGTTTCACCTCTCGCCCGAACCGGGCTGCAACATTGCAACGCCGGTGGATGCGAGGTGGGTTATCTTCCGTGTGGGAGACTCCATATGTTCGCAATTCGCCATTTCGTGATCACTACTGTCCTGTTAACCACTGCTTCTATGCCTCTAACCGTGACGGCGCAAACGGCGGCAAGGCCCGACCCCTTAAGCCAGTCGTTCGATAAGGTCTTGTCACAGTTCGAACTTCAGTTCCTGGCGGTTTCGAAGGCGATGCCTAGTGAGAAGTATGACTTCACCCCGGCTACGCTTGAATTGGCGGGGGCTGATTACAAGGGGGTGCGAACCTTCGCTGCCGAGGTGAAGCACGTAGCCGAGATGAACTTCGTCATCTATAGCGTCATGAGCGAACTCAAGCCCGATATGGACATGGATTCCATAAAAGACCTGAAGAGTAAGGACGAAATCATCTCTGCCCTGACTCGCTCGTTCGCTTACGGACACAGAGCGTTACTCACTCTGAATGCTGGGAATTCTAGCGAAATGCCTCCAGACTCCCACGGAATGACGAAGACTGGAATCGCTGCATACGTGATGGTTCATGACGCAGACCACTACGGGCAGCTTTCAGAATACTTGAGGATGAATGGAATCGTTCCGCCACAGAGTTTGAAGTGAAAGAGAGTATCGGCTGACGGTACGGTTCGCCGCTCAGGGTGTGATATTTTGCATGCGAGCACGTTGTAACCTGGGTTTACGGAGAAGACTTTCCAACGCCGAAGTCGGCTGCCCAGGCTAACTGGGCCATGAAGCCATTGCAGCCAAACCGCGCTCCATCCTGCTTCCTGGGCAGGACAACTTACGGCATAACTGTTGGCAGCTTTATACGGTTCGACGCGGTCATTCCGCCGTCCGTGGAACTAATGTCTTTCAATCCCTGAGCTTCATGCAGGCTTGCTGCGATGAGATAGCCACTGCCGCAGACTGTAACGACGGCCAAATTCCTCGGAAGTTCTCCGATTCTGCCAGCGAGCTCCCCAAGTGAGATGTGAATGGCTCCAGCGATGTGACCCTCTGCTCACTCTCTCTCGTTGCGAACATCGAGTCTCCGCGCATCCGGACGTAGCTCGGCGACCTCTTTTGTTGACACTTGACAGGTTCGGTTGAAGTCCATACCCGCATCAATCCATGCGGGTGTACCCTTCTGGAGAAATCCATCGATCTGATCCAGTCCAACCCGGACGAGCGCACGGCGCGAGACTTCGTCATCCCCCTGATCGAGCTTCGATGCCAGAGTGATCACTTCCGTGACACCGAGGAGGTCGAGATCAACGAGGAGTCACTGGACTCGCCGAATCGCTGATCGCTAAGCGAACTTCGAAGCTCGACATGAGCAAAATTCACGGACGGGTATGAGGGTGGCGGTGAGGAACTGGTCAATGCCAAGATTCATCACTTGCCGTTGCCGAAGGATGAGGTGGAGCAGCCGACCCGTGGGAAGGTTGTGACCCTGATGGACGCGCTCAGGAAGAGCATCGGGGACGCTGGCACGGAAGTTGCGCCCAAGAAGAAACCTGTGGCGAGTACAAAGGCCGAGCCCAAGAAGGGAATCGACCTGGTCAAGACACCTGCTAAGGAGGCCCTGCGGAAGAAGTCAGCCTAGCCGCAAGCTATAAGACTTAGAAAGCCTTCTAGGGTGCCGAGGGACAGAGGCAGCGACTGCAAGGAAGCGCAAGAGATCCCGAAAAAAGTATCACTTTAGTATCACTTCGCTGAACCAGTGTCTTAGATGAATGTCTTGGTTCGAGCTAAAACCCTTGTCTCTATTGGGTCTTATGGTGAGAGCGCTGGGGCTCGAACCCAGGACCAACGCCTTAAAAGGGCGATGCTCTACCAACTGAGCTACGCTCTCATGCCACTCAAGAAGGTTACCACGTCAAGGCAGCCTACAGACCTTTACCAGGGTGTTTTGGTATGGGCAGACAGATGCTGTTTGTGCATCATGCTGGAGGACGACCCAGTCTGCGTTGAAGGCACGCAATGCTGCCAGGCGTTCCGCGTCGCTCTCTGCGCTCAGGTGGGATTGTGCGTGTTGACCGCTGGTCCACTCACGGGCGAGTGAAGGGGTGATTGAGGCTTCGCCACCATCTTTGGAATAGTCAGGAAGAGCGCTGCGTTCAGCGATAGCCCGGAAGCTTTGGGCATCCTCGCCAGGCAGCGAGATGTAGTCAGCATCAAGAGCAAAATTGGCGGTAGTCGGTGTGTTGTGACTGATCCAGAAAAAGGCTTGCTGCCATCGATTTACTGGCCTTGAATTCGTCCATTCGATATGGGCTGACGACGGGTAGGTACTGCGCTGGACATAAAACATGATGCTTCCTAGCATGCTGAAGACCGCCAACCAGCGCCACATATTGCTGCGAAGAAAGTGTTCGCCGAGTGCCGCACCCAGGGTGAGGATCATCATGAAGTAGATTGTCTGGAAGCTCCGGAGGGGTTGCAGGCGCGCAACAAGGTGTGCCGGGGAGCCTTGCTGCGCAAAAACAAGAGCTACTGAGGTGGCAGTAGTTCCTGAAGCAAGGGCCATGAGTGCGAGTGCACGTCGAGCAATTATCAGAGTGGGGCGTTGTCCCCCGGCAGGGCGAGCACGTGCTTGCCAAACGACCCCGCCAAGGATCAGGAGCGGCGCGATAAGCCCGGCAACCTCGTACCAGTGCCATTCCGATAAGAACCAATAGTAGCGGGTCATGGCAACCTGAACGTAGTCACTGTCATCCGGATGCGAGAGGACCTGGAGTACTCCCGCCACAAGAAAAGCGAGGACGCAGAGAGCGGCCGGTCCCCAACGCTGGATCGTTTGTCGCTGAGAGAGCACAGCCGCGAGTAGAAGCACATCACCAACGGCGTAAGCCGCCATCAGCGGATGAACCAAGGCTGCGATAAGGAGGCATGCAAGGCAACAGGACATGCTTCGCAATCGGGCACGAGAGGAAGAGGCGCAGAAGAAGTTTAGGACAGCAGCAAACGCCAAAAGGGTACACGGACTAGATATGCTGCGCGCTGTGACATACGGATCCTGCAGGATGAGCGACGTACCTGCCACTGGCACAGTCAGCCATGTGGCAGTGAGGGCTACGACACCGAATCGTGCTGCAGGGTTGCGGTAGCAGTGCTTCGCCAAGAGCCATACACCAGCGAGCGTTGCGGCAATGCCGAGCAGATAGGTGCCAGCCAGGACTGCAGGCAGACTGAGATGAGTGATCCGGACAGCGGCGGCGACGGCTGGCGCGAAGAGTGAGTATCTGAGGTGCGCCTCCACAAAGCGGTGACTGTGAGGATAGAGCGCCGGGTTCAACAGTCCTTTTACGCCTGCCGCATAAAGGCCGCCGTCCTCGGAATAGGGATGGTAACCGTGTATGGCGAATGCCAGACCCGTCAAGAGAGTCAGAACGACCACATGAAGCAGACGACTTCTCCACGGCCGCATGGAGCGCCCTGAACGCGAGACGGTTGATTCCGCGGCTAAAACGGTAGTGCTCAATGAAATGCTTTCAACTGACGCTCCGCTTGGTCAAGCTTACTGGTCCGCATGTGGCTGATGATGTATAGACCAAGGCTTGGCGGTAAAGTTTTCTTCTGTCAGCGATAAACCCTATCGACATACTGGTACGGCAAAGTCGGAGACATCACTCAGGTGCATCGGCTGTTTGCCTTTGGCCATTTACAATCGTAATTGCCTATGCATACTCCCAAGTCTGTCTTATATGAAATCTGCCAGGTTCTGCGACCAGTTACCCTTCGGACGGCCGCGTGACGGATTCTTCGCCCAAGAAGCAACGTAATCTTCTGAAGACTCTGCCGGGCCTGCTGATCAGCGCTTTTTTCCTCTGGTATACGTTCCACAAGATTACATTCGCCGAGTTTCGAGCGGTACGCCTTGTGCAGCCGATCTGGATCGTCGGCGTGCTTGCCTTTACGCTGGCCAGCTACACACTTCGCTGCCTGCGATGGACGCGGATGATGCTGCCAACCGGAGCGAGCTTTGGCGTATGTGCGCGAGTGTTGATGACATCGCTGGCGGCGAACAACATCCTCCCACTGCGCATTGGCGATATTATGCGAGTGTTTACGTACGCGGGTGATCTGGGTACCTCGCCGTCAGTCATTCTGAGTACCGTCATTCTCGAGAAACTTTTGGATATCTTTGTACTAGGCCTGCTCTTCGTCTCCACGATGGGCAGCATCGCAACTCATAGCTATCATGTTGCCGCTTATACCTCCCTGGCGATCTCGTTCGCCGGGCTCCTAGTTCTCTTAGTCGGGGCAAAGCCGCTACAGCCGAGGCTTGCTGCTATCTTTCAGAAACTCCCGACCAACGGGATCATGACGAAGCTGGAGCACTGGATCACGTTGGCTCTCGACGCGACTGCGCGCCTGGGTGTCGGAGGGTCGCTGCTTCTGTTGGTCTACTCCGCTGTAATCTGGACCTGCGAGGGGATGATCTTTGTCTCGGCTCTGAAGCTTGTAGGCGTGCCAACCGATCGCGTCGGACCTTGGCTTGCGGTCTCCTTTGCCAATCTTTCGTACCTCATTCCCAGTTCGCCAGGAGCAATTGGGCCGTTTGAACTGGCTGTGAAGACGTCCCTGGTCAGCCATGGAGCGCCAGCGTCGCAGTCAGCATTATTCGGATTGATGCTGCATGTCTGGCTGCTGATTTCGATTACAGGTGCGGGCGGCATCATCTTCCTGCTTCACCGCATCAAGATTCACAATCACACGCCGCTGCTGACAGAGATCGAGACGCTTCCCGTAGAGTTGCCGTAGACCTACAGGAAGTTCGTACGGTTGTGTCATTCGGCCCACTGAAGAACGCCAATTTACCATTTTTGAACACTTTGTTTCTTTATGGCTTGAGATAGGAAATCACCTATGTATCGCACGGTTCAGCAGCTTCTTTTAGCTAAAATTCAGACCATTCTTCTCTCGAAATATGATGTGTCCTTCACGCAACTCGCGGTGGAGCAGCCACCGGGCATTGCGCTAGGGGAGATAGCTCTGCCAGTGGCGTTTGAACTAGCGAAGCGACTTCGGAAGGCGCCCCGCGTAATCGCGACGGAGTTGGCGAACGAATTGATGGCGGCGCTGCCAGAGTTGGAGGGCGTAGCGAGCATTGAGGTGGCCGGTGCGGGTTATCTGAACATACGGTTGGATCGTGCGGCTACGGTACGCAGGATTGCTGCCGATCGACATGCCGATATCGGCGGCGCGGGTTTTAGGCTGATCGAGCATACAAGTATCAATCCGAACAAAGCCGCACATATCGGCCATCTGCGGAATGCAATCCTCGGCGATACGTTTCAGCGGCTGCTCAGACCTGATAGCTACAAGCGGGGTTGGGAGGTGGGCGTTCAGAACTATATTGACAACACTGGAGTGCAGGTAGCGGATGTGGTAGTTGGGCTGACGCATCTTGAGGATAAAACGCTCGAGAGCACACGTGAGTTGCTGACAGAGTTGATTGAGACGAACCAGCGAATCGACTTTTACTGCTGGGATCTTTACGCGCGAGTCTCGCAGTGGTACACAGCAGACCCGGAGCAACTCGCAATACGCAAGCAGCTTCGTCTGGAGACGCTCCACGCGCTTGAAGAGGGAGGCAACGATACAGCAGCTATAGCCGACCTAATCTCAACAGCGGTGCTCTACCGGCATTTGCAGACGATGGAGCGGCTCGATATTGAGTACGACTTTCTGCCACGCGAGAGCGAGATTCTTACGCTACATTTCTGGGATGCAGCGCGTGCCTTGATGCTTGACAAAGGTGTGCTTTATCTGGAAACGCTTGGAAAGAACAAGGGCTGCTATGTGATGCGACGCGCGGGTACACCGGAGGAGACTGCGACGGCTGATTCGAGTCTTCCGGATGAAGATGCCAAAGTGATCGTCCGGTCGAATGGGACGGTGACGTACGTGGGGAAGGATATCGCCTATCATCTCTGGAAGTTCGGATTGTTGCCGGGCAAGGACTTTGGATACAAGCCCTTCTATCAGTATCATCGCGAGGTTAAGCCGGATCGATGCTGCTGGATCTCTACTACCGATGGAGTCGATCCGCACCCGGTCTTCGGCAAGGCAGATGCGATTTATAACGTGATTGACTCGCGGCAGAATGACCCGCAAAACAACGTCATCCAAGCACTGCGTGGCATGGGGTACACGGATGCCGCTGATCGTTATACGCACTTCAGCTATGAGATGGTGGCGTTGACGCCGCGCTGTGCAATGGAGCTTGGCTACACCGTCAGTGAAGAAGATCAGGCTCGGGCCTACATTGAGGTGAGTGGGCGCAAGGGTTTTGGTGTCAAAGCAGATGACCTGCTTGATCGGCTGATCGCGGCGGCAAAGGCCGAGGTAGATGCTCGGCACGCCGAGCTTGAGGAAGAGCCCCGGTTTGCCATTGCGACGCAGATTGCGGTGGGTGCATTACGCTACTTTATGCTGCGGTTTACGCGGAATACGGTAATCGCGTTTGATTTTCGAGAGGCCTTGAGCTTTGAAGGCGAGACGGGACCGTATGTACAGTACGCGATCGTGCGGGCGTCCAATATTTTCCGGAAGGCCGGAACCACCGAGGCCGAATCGCTGGAGGCTATAGCAGATCTGGATCTAGCAGCATTGCTGGATGGAGAGGGTGGCTCTCTGTGGGAGACATGGCTGCTGGCTTCCAAGCTGACACTGCTGATCGAGCAGGCCATTTCGACAGCAGAGCCAGCTTACCTTGCGAAGTACGCCTTCCAACTAGCGCAGCAGTTCAACAACTTTTATCACCGGCATCATGTGTTGAATGAAACGGACCCGACCCGTCGGATCCTGCTCCTAGCTACTGCGGCCGTGGCACGGCGGGAGATGGTGCGCGCTCTCGGCTATCTGGGGATCCAGGCGCCGCCAGTGATGTAACCGGCAGCGCTCGCATCTGTATCTAGGTCGCGTAGCTGCGGACCCATTCGACGATAGAGCGGACAGCGATACCCGATGGCCCTTTGGCGATCCAGGACCGCTGCTCATCGATCCACGCACACCCAGCGATATCAAGGTGAAGCCACGGCGTGTCCTGCGCAAACTCTTTGAGGAACATCGCAGCCGTGATGGCGCCTGCCCACCGATGTGCTCCCGTATTCATGATGTCGGCTATCTGACTCTTGATCTGCTCGCGATAGTCATCGGTGCAGGGAAGTCGCCAGTATTTCTCGCCGGACTTACGAAGGACGCTGAGGAACTGGATAAAGGTATCGTCGTCATTAGAGAAGAGACCGACATTATCCTTTCCGAGCGCGACAACACAGGCTCCGGTAAGCGTAGCGGCGTCGATCAGGTGAGTGCAGCCGAGAGTTTTGGCATAGTGCAGTCCGTCTGCCAGAACGAGGCGACCCTCAGCGTCTGTGTTGATAATCTCAATTGTCTTGCCGGACATTGCGGTGACGACGTCGCCCGGCTTGAAAGCTTTTCCATCCGGCATATTTTCAGCTGAACAGACGATGCCGATGACCTTAACGGAAGGCTTGAGCTGGGCAATCGCTCGCATCGCACCGATCATGGCTGCGGCACCCGCCATGTCGTATTTCATTTTTTCCATTCCGTCGCCAGGCTTGAGCGAGATGCCACCTGTATCGAAGGTGATGCCCTTGCCAACGAGCCCGAAGACGGGTGCATCGACCTGCGGACTTCCACCCTTCTCAAGCTTCGGTTCATAAGTCATGACGATGAGCGCGGGCGGTTCGGGTGAACCCTGGGATACAGCCCAGAACGCTCCCATCTTCAACTCGTGAAGTTTTTCGGTTGAATGAACCTCACAGGCAAGGCCGACTTCAGCGCACATGCTGGCCGCGCGCTTACCAAGCTCCGTCGGCGTGAGGACGTTGCCGGGTTCATTGACGAGGTCACGCGCAAAGTTCTGGGCAGCGGCGATGATACGACCTTCCTCGAAGCCCGCGATCGTCTCAGCGCTGGTTGCCTTTTCCGCTTCGCGGGCGATCACCGTGAGGGTTCTAAGGGAGCGGTCGACGCGATCGCTTCTATATATGTCATAGTCAGGGTCGGCGAGTTCGGCGCCCTCTACCAAGGCACGAGACATGAGCGCACAGGGCAGATCTTCAAGGTGTTCGTCGGAGAGGGCATGATCCTCCGGAAAAGCGATGGCGATGTCGCGAAATCCTCGGGGCTTGGCGGTGCGAACGGCCGTGCCGGCACCCTTGCGAATCTCATCGACGGAGAGCGACTTCGCCTTGCCAAGGCCGACTAGTAATAGTCGCTCAGCTTTAATCCCACTAGGTGCATGCAGCAGGAGAGTCTCGCCTACACTTGCTTTAAATTCTCCTGACGAGAGGACGCGTTCTGCGGCCCTCGATATGGTGTCTGAAGTCGTAAGTAGCGCGGGAAGTGGTGTCGCGTCTTTTCCGGTCGCTACATCCACAGCAAACACTGCCAACATTGGGATGACAAAGGCGTCAGCATCCTGAAAGAGAAGTCTGGTATCCATAGACTCTTATGGTAACCCGGCTTACAACTGTTCAGCGGAAGCGTACTTTGCGGTAAACAAGCTCGGCAGGAGTTAGCGTCGCTGACTCCGAGCAATAGCGGCCTTGGCCTCACCATCGGCCTCCCGTTTGCGCTCGGTTGCCCGTTTATCCCATTCCTGCTTACCCTTTGCAAGAGCGACCTCACATTTGACCCGCCCGTTGCGGAAGTAGAGCCGGACAGGGATCAACGTAAATCCCTTCTGCTTCGTCAAAGCTTCCAGCTTGCGGACCTCTGTTCTGTGAAGCAATAGCTTTCTCGTGCGCAGAGACTCATGATTCATGGCATTGCCGTGTGAAAACGGACCAATATGCGCGTTAAGGAGGAAGCATTCGCCGTCTTTGAGAAGGCCGTAGGCGTCTTTGAGGTTAGCCTTGCCCTCCCGGATCGATTTAACCTCGGTACCGCGAAGCGCTACGCCTGCTTCGAAACGGTCTGAAAGAAAGTAATTAAAGCTGGCGGAACGGTTAAAGGCGGCATCGCGATGGCCGGCGGCGATCGGATCGCGGTCCTTTTCCTTGACCACAGGCTTGGGCGGATGCGCCACAGTCGGATTGGAGAGAGAACGTGCCATGACAGAACTCTATTTTAACACTGTTGTCATGTATCCGATCTGATGAGTGAGCACATGTTGTCAGCCAAAGTCGTCATTCCCGCCTTACCCATTCCATGCGGGCACGTCTAAACCTCGTATCCAGCAGAGATCGTAGTTTGCATCATGGGAGTTGAGGGATGAGATTGAGTCCGGCGATGGGCATAGAGGCCATTAGAACGGCGCGATTCGCATGATGTGGCGAGTGCTACGAATGCTATACTCACCCGAGTCTGGGAAGCGCATCACTGCGGTCGATGGGCGCGACACGGATCTCCGAAATATGGATAACAGGGCAAGCATCTGGACATCTATCGGGGCAGGCGACTGCTCCTTTGATAGCCACACTCCGCATGATGTAAAGGACGCAAACGGAATCAGCATGAGTCGTGGGTCTCTATCGTTCTTCCCCCGGAAAACCGTCCGACCTCTTGTCCGCCGACTCATTCAAGGGTTGCTGCAGGTCAAATTTGGCATGGTTCCGATTATCGCTGTCATGGCGATGCTGCTGGTAGGCGATCTAACTGTCTCTGCCAAGGCGCAGTCCGCAGGAACCTGGTTCAAGCGAGCCCGCAACGCTGAGACGCGTGAAGACTATGATGGCGCCTACGAAGGCTACCGCCAGGCATTTCTGAAGAATCCAAAGGATCTCCGCTACAAGACAGGCATGGAACGCCTTCGTTTCCAGGCAGCTGCCTCGCATGTTGATCGGGGCCGGGTACTTCGCCAAAATGGCGATTTCACGGGCGCGGTCACGGAGTTCACACGTGCGCTCTTGATCGATCCTGGCGACCAGGTGGCCCAGCAGGAGATCGATATTACCCAGCGTCAGCAGCAGGCGGCACCCCCCGGTGGCACGGCGGAGGTAGTTCCTAAGCCGAATGAGATGCTGAGCGCAATTGGGTCTATCTCAGGGATCATCGAGTTGAAGCCCGTCTCGAACGAACTTATTACGTTGCACGCTGTCGACGACACCAAGGTGATTTATCAAGCTATTGGCAAGCTGGCAGGCCTGAATGTTCTTTTCGACCCGGATTACACCTCGAAGCGCGTTCCAGTTGATCTGACGAACGTCAGCCTGTCCGATGCGCTGAGGATCGTGGGTACAATCGCTGGAACCTTCTATAAGCCGGTCACTGCCAACACGATCTTCATCGCGCAGAATACGCGGACCAAGCGAACAGATCTGGATGAGGTAGCTGTCCAGACGTTTTATCTCAGTAACGCGAGTCAGCAGGCGGATGCGACCGAGGTTTTGACGGCAATCCGCAACCTGCTTGACCCAAGTGTGAAGGTGTATCTTGTCCCTTCTCAAAACGCGATTGTCATGCGGGCAACGCCCGACCAGCTATTGCTGGCACAGAAGCTCTTGAACGATCTCGACCGCGCCAAGCCAGAGGTGATCGTGGACGTGGCGATTTTAGAGGTGAATCGGGACAAGGTCCGCACCCTTGGAATCACTCTGCCGCAATCGATCGGCCTGACGCCGCAGGTGGCCAATTCAACATCGACTACTTCTACGTCGACCAGCAGCAGCAGCGACGGCACAACAACGCCGACCACCACTTCGACCGGATTGACTCTCAATAACCTGGCGCACCTGAATGCCAACAACTTCGGCGTTACGATCACCGGCGGAACGCTCAATGCCCTGCTTACGGACAGCGACACGCGCGTCTTGCAGAACCCGAAGGTTCGCGCTACGGATGGACAGCGTGCGACGTTGAAGATCGGTTCCAAGATCCCGGTTGCTACAGGTTCCTACAATGCTGGAGTTTCCACCGGCATCGCCAGTATTGGCGTGCAGACACAATTCACGTACCTCGATGTCGGCGTTAATATCGATATGACGCCGACAGTTCACTACGACCACGAAATCTCTCTCAAGATGAAGATTGAGGTGTCGACCCAGAACGGCACGGTCACAATCTCGAATGTTCAGGAGCCGATCATCTCGCAGCGCGTGGTCGACCAGACGATTCAACTAAAGGAAGGCGAACCAACCATTCTCGCCGGATTGCTGGAGAAGGATGATCTGCGAAACCTCAGCGGAACTCCGGGTCTTGCCGAGCTTCCGCTACTGAAATACCTCTTCGGTTCACAGTCCAAGGAAACGAAGCAGGATGAAGTCGTTTTTGTCCTCATTCCGCATATTGTGCGCGAGTCTGTCCTGACGCGCCTCAATACGCGGGCAATTGACACAGGAACTGGAGCTTCGGTTGAACTACGCCGCGATCCGAATCCGCGTGCTGATGCCGATGCGTATATCGAGCCAAGCGCTCGACCTGCTGGTTCGGGAACATCGGCTGCAAACGCTGCGTCGTCCATGTTGTTGCAGCTTCAGCAACAGAGCCAGCGTCCAGCTAATCCTGCTGATCAGTTGAACCCGCCCGCGACAGCGAAACCTCCGGCCGCAGCGTCAGGCGGTCCGCCGGTCAGTCTCAGTGTCGTTCCAGCCAATAGCGCACAGACGGTTGGATCAACCTTCCAGGTTGCAGTCATGCTGCAGCAGGGGCGCGATGTTTACTCAGTTCCGCTGCAAATGCAGTTTGATCCGAAGATACTTGACTTGGTGAACGTAGACGCTGGCGACTTCCTCGGGCATGACGGTCAAGCCGTTGCACTGACGCATCGCGACGATGGCAACGGATTGGTAACTGTTTCCACCTCTCGTCCACCCGGAGTCGCTGGGATTACAGGGCAGGGAAATGTCTGCACGCTGACATTCAAGGCCAAGGCGGCGGGCGATTCAACTCTGACGCTTGTTAAGGTGGGGGCTAAGAATAGCGCCCAGGCGAATCTGCCCGCAGTCGGTTCGCAGGCAGTGGTGCATGTGAAGTGATGGGGCGTGAACGAAGGCGGGATGGCGAAGCTGGCCTGACGCTGATTGAGCTGATTATCACGATTACGATTGTGGCGATTCTCGCTTCTGCCGCGGTTCCGATCGCTCGGTTCCAAGTGAAGCGGACGAAGGAACGAGAGCTGCGCCGGGATCTTTGGGAGATGCGGGACGCGATCGATCGGTATAAGGACGCAGCCGACAAGGGGGCCTTTATGACGAAGGCGGACAGCATCAACTATCCGCCGGATCTCGAAACGCTGGTGAAAGGCGTCGATGTACAGGACAAGAAGGTCAAGTTCCTGAGGCGGATTCCGATTGATCCTATGACGGGAACGACGGACTGGGGGCTTCGGTCAAATCAGGACGATGCGGATTCTGATTCGTTCGGCGGCCAGAATGTCTTCGATGTGCATAGTAAAAGCACCGATACGGGACTGGACGGGACGAAGTATTCGACATGGTGAAAATAGCTCCAACTCGACGTCGGACAGATGCTGAGCAGGGTTTTACTCTGCTGGAGCTAATGATCGTGATGATCATTATCGGCATCCTCGCGGCGGTCGCGGTTCCGGCGTACTTGCAGTCGGTGAAGAAGGCGAAGGAAGCGGTGCTGCGTGAGGATCTGCATGCGATGCGATCAGCGATCGATTCATATACGGTCGATAAGCAGAAGGCGCCGCAGCAGCTTGATGACCTGGTGCAGGCTGGATATCTGAAATCGATGCCGAAGGATCCCATTACGAACCGGACTGATTCGTGGGTTCCGGGCCAGGAGGATTCGCTGATGAGCATCGATCAGACCCAGGCAGGAATCGATGATGTCCACAGCGGCGCGCAGGAGACTTCCAGTGAAGGCACTTCGTATTCGACGTGGTGAAGCGGTCTCTCGCAATCGCTACCGAAAGAGCGCATACTACGTCTAAGATCACGTAGCGCTGCGTCCGTCCGCAGGGAAGCGGCCTTCCAGGAGAGATCCCCATGCGACCTGTTTCGATGCGATCCTTTTCGCGCCTGAGCCTTCCGGCTTTGCTGGTGTGCAGTGCGGTCGCGCTTGCCCAGACGACGACGCCTGCGCAGATTCCTTCGAACACTCCGACTACAACAACTCCGACGCCGACTTCGCCATCGGGTCCGCAGCCGACGACGGTTCCAGTTCCGCCGGTCCCGCCAACTGAGGCGGAGATGAAGGTTGCGCGGGATGAGGCGAGCAAGAAGACTGATTCGCTTCCGTCACCTGGAGAGTCGCTTGATCCGCATATCAAGGCGGGTAGCGAGGACGATGTTGCTGCGGTGGGAACGCGGAACATTGGCGGCCGCGGAACAGGGAACTGGTATTCAACGGACTGGGAGATTCGAAACGGCAAGTCGTATTCGATGGAGATTGAGAAGTCGGCGCATCTTGTGACCGATCCGGTGATCGTCGAGTACATCAATCGGGTGGGACAGAATATCGTCAAGAATTCAGATTGCAAGGTTCCGTTTACGATCAAAATCATCGATTCGGACGAGATCAACGCCATGGCCCTGCCGGGTGGCTTCTTCTATGTGAACTCCGGGTTGATTATGGCGGCGGATGAGGAGGCTGAGCTTGCGGGCGTGATGGCGCATGAGACGGCGCATGTTTGTGCGCATCATGCGGCGCGTGAAGCCACGAGGATGAACTACTTCCAGCTTGCGTCGATTCCGCTGATTATCATGACCTCGGGTTCCTACACCGGATATGGAATTTATGAGGCGACCCAACTTGCCATTCCGTTGACGTTCCTGCAGTTTTCGAGAAACTTTGAAGCTGAAGCAGACTGGCTCGGACTGCAATATATGTATCGTGCGGGCTACGATCCGCAGGCTTTTATCCAGTTCTTCGAGAAGATCGACGCGCTGGAGAAGCACAAGCCGGGAACGCTGGCGAAGGTGTTCGCTGACCATCCGCAAACTCCGGACAGGATTGCTCGATCTGAGGATGAGATCGCGACTATCATGCCGGCACGACCTGATTATATGGTGACGACTTCTGAATTTGACGATGTAAAGTCGCGGCTGGCTCGGATCGAGAACAAGCGCAAGATCAACGACGGCAAAGGCGGCAACAAGCCTACGCTTCGGCGAGTGGGCAGCAACAGTGATCCTAACTCGACAAATCCCAGCTCGACGACCGATGACCGCCCGACTTTAGGTCGGCGGAACTAAGGGCTTCAGCGTCAGATATCCAGATTGCGACTCCCCAAGGACCCTCCCGGCCGATGATTTCATTTTCGTCGGAGGTCCTAAAGCCTAGACAGCATTGGGTTTAGAGCTGAAGTCTGTCGTAAAGTATTCATTACATTGAAGTTACGACCAAGATATTCAAAACAAAGAGGTTAGTCGCGTATTCCGCTGGAGGGATTGAGTAAGCTTATGAAGACGAGAGATGCGAAGATTGCCAGACGACCGGCTGGCGACTGACGAGCGTCTCGATGCGCTGACTGCTTTCTATTTTCTCAGAAGCCCTAAGGTGTTAATAACAAAGGGTTTGTGGGTCATCGCACTGTAAACTCCTCATTGCAATTGGGTTACAGGCAAAGTCTTCAAAGCAAACAAGTTAGTCATACATTCTCCCCGATGAATGGAAGGGTTCCGTCGAAGAAAGTAGAGATGATTTCTGGCTGCTCCGCGGGCTAACAGATGCTGCGGCGCTGATGGTTTCGAAGGTGGTTGTTGCGCGATAAACTAGGACTATGACTACGCAGAAGACCGGTTACACCGACGACCACGCTATGGCGGGTCTTGATACAAAATTTCCTGACATCGATACATGGCCGAATCAGTTTAAAGCCTACGAGATCCTTGTGGATGATCCAGAGTTTACGAGTGTTTGCCCGAAGACGGGACTGCCGGATTTTGGACGGTTGACAATCCGTTATATGCCTCGTGAAAGCTGTATGGAGTTGAAGTCACTGAAGGAGTACCTGTTCACATATCGTAATCTTGGGATTTTTCAGGAGAATATCGTGAATCAGGTGCTGGATGATGTCGTGAGGTCCTGTGAGCCAGTCTGGGCGCATGTTGTTGGCGACTTCCGGCCACGTGGTGGAATTTCGACGATTGTGGAGGCAAAGTATCCGCGCCCTGTTGTGTAATTGATGTGCGGCTTGGCTCCTGGACTGCACGGCAGATCTTCACGAGACGAGAACGGGTGGACCGAGCAGTTCCGTTGCAAAGCACGCATCTTGGGCAGCCGTGAGGTAGGTGTCTCGCCCGCCTGGCTGCCTGTCGTGGGTGTCGAAGCCTTGAACCTCGTCGTTCTCTTGGGATAAGGATGCTGTTCAGGTCGTAGCGCTCCGACCTCTGACGGACTGGCAGAGCATGCCACAGGCGGAGGAGGGCAGGTAGGGGATTGATCCGGAAGTTTGCCGGGAGGGCGGTAGCGGCCAATTTGAGGACGCTCGGCACTTCGATATCGTCGCGGGGAACTATAAAGGGGGGATTTTAAGCAAGGCGTTATGGAT
The DNA here is from genome assembly GCF_025685605.1 of Granulicella arctica. Lineage (NCBI taxonomy): Bacteria > Pseudomonadati > Acidobacteriota > Terriglobia > Terriglobales > Acidobacteriaceae > Granulicella > Granulicella arctica. The sequence continues at coordinate 9,396 of NZ_JAGTUT010000002.1, read as the reverse complement.
TGGCCCATAAGCTATCTGTGATGCTCGACTCACCCTGCGCGGTACGGATGGGGCTGCCGCTGCCATCAGGCAGCGGCCCTTGGAAACGCCGCCTTACTTTGTGACGGCTGCGAGGATCTCTTTTTGATTAGCCAGGATTTGCTCGAGCGCTTCCTGGTTCTTCTCAATGCTTTTCTGGTTGTCGAGAATGGACTTCTGGTTCTCGACGATGGTGTCCTGGTTTTTCAGAATCGTCTCCTGATTACTCAAGATGGTCTTCTGGTTTCCGACGACTTCGCTATCCGACATGTCTTCCTTCTTTCTCAATGGTTTGTTGGCGCTGACCCATACATCCAGCGGTAGGAGCAGTTATACAGAGGCCAGACCGACCTCACAATCCAACCCAGGGTGGAAAGCTGGTTCCACCCTAGCCTTTGGACGGTCCCAAGTTCCGGGGGTTATCTTTTTGAACTTCGTCGCCGTCCTCTTCCGCCACACCTCTCTTCAACCCTATGTGAATTGAGGTTGTACTTGGTGAGCTTCCTACCTCAGCATCCTTCAACAGATAGGAACCTATCGTCATCAGTCGAGTGCGGTTAGCAAACTCATGGCGCAGTGGACCGTCGTTGGTTCCTCTCCAAGGGAGTAATGCCAGCGCCTCGAACAAGATACTGTCTCGGGCATGCGCATCAGTAATATCTTTTTGAGGCTCGTGCTTTTCTTTTTTACTAGTCTCTTGCGGTGATTGCGTATGGCTGGGCTAAGTGACTAGCGAGACGCAAGAAAGGGAAGAGGCCGTGCACCCCGCAACATCCTAGGTGAAAGAAACCTGCAATCTCCGTGTCTCACTCTCCTCCACTTGTGTTTGATAGAGCCTTTCCCTCGGTAAGGCCGCTCAAGTTGGTTGTGACCCGGTGAAGCGCTTGACAGAAGCTTCTTCGAAAGAATAATGTCGCGCTGACAGCAAAAACGACAACGTTGTCAACGTTATCATCCGGTCGGCCAAGGCTAACGACCAGCTTAGCAACTTGGCGGAAGCCAGCACGAAAGGGCCCTTATGCAACGGATTATTTCGTACCTGCGAACTGCCACTCTTCTTCAATTTATTCTCATACTCTCTTCGCAGAGCGTCGCGTTCGGACAGGCAGATCGCGCCACGCTGACAGGGCATATTACGGACTCCTCGGGAGCCGTCATGCAGGGCGTGACTGTTAACGCTACGAACACTGCTACAAGCGCAACCTTCAACAGCGTGACAAATGGTGCGGGCATTTACAGCATTTCGAGCCTGCCAATCGGCGACTACACCGTGATCGTGAGCCAGACGGGATTTCAGAATGCACAGTCCTCCGTGCACCTCGTTGCAGCGGCCGTGCAGACCGTAAATGTGAGCCTGACGGTTGGCTCAGATACCCAGACCATCTCGGTTTCGGCGACGCCGCAACTTATGGAGACCGACACCTCCAGCGTGACGAACACGCTCGAAGAGGGCGCGCTGCGCGACTTGCCCCTCAATGCAACGGACGGTCGCGATGCGTTGCAGATTGTTGTAGCGACTACCCCTACCACCTCGAAATCGAGTATCTCCGGCAACCAGGTTTACAGCACGCTTAACTTCGGCGGCGCGTATTCATGGACGAACACTGTATACATCGATGGTGTTGATGCCGCCGCCGGGCCGCAAGGCGCGATCGCCACACCGGGACTTGAGGCCTTGCAGGAGACTCAGGTGCAGACCACGAACGCGAATGCGGAGCTTGGCGCGACGGGCGGCGGCGTGCTCCTGTTTGAACTGAAATCCGGGACCAATAAGATTCACGGCAGCGCGTTTGAATTTCTTCAGAACGAAGCATTGAATGCAAACAGCTGGTCCAATAAGTATTTTCTCGCGGGCTGCAGTGCGGCCGATATTACTTGCCAGCGCGACAACTCAAGACCACGTGATCGCTTCAACGATTATGGCGGAAGCCTCGGCGGCCCTATCTGGAAGAATCGCACCTTCCTCTTTGGCGACTATGAATACTACAGTCAGACCAACTACGCGCTGAATCCGAACGCAACGACCGTTCCGACTGCCAAGATGCTCACCGGCGACTTCAGCGAGCTACTTACGGGCGGAACTAGCCAGGGTAATATCGTCACGAATGGCGCTCTAGCCATCAATCCCTGCACCGGCACGCCATATCAATATGGGCAGATCTTCGACCCTCGTACACAGAAGGTCGTCAACGGCCAGACCTGCGCTACACCGTTCGCAGGCAATGTCATTCCCGCGAGTCTCATATCGCCGCGTTCGCAGGCCATTGCGGGATTCTATTCCAAGTACTATGCGCCCACACTGACCAGCCGTATCTACAACAACTATCCAACGCTCGTCAGCAATACGCCAAGCGAGACGAAACGATCGTACGACATCAAGATGGACCATAACTTTTCCAGCAAGCATCACTTGAGCGCTTCGTTCGACTACGTTAAGTGGGTGAGTGTTACCGGGGGCGGTCTGGTGAGCACCCCCACAAGCCCTGGTCCACTTACCTCTGAGTGGAGCAACAACACACCGAACTTTACGACGCGTGTGATTGACAATTATTCGGTCACTCCGACTGTGCTGAATACCTTTGCACTTGGTTATTCGTCGACGCAGTACACGCAGATACCCGAGTTCGTTATACCGAGTGCTGCCACTTATGGCTTTAACGCCGATGGCAAGGGCTTTCCCACGATTTCCTACTCTGGCGCGAACGGTGTGGGCGTGGCCTCGAACGGCACGAGCGTGTACTCATACCAGAATTACTACGGTTATCACTTCCAGGATTCCGTTGCCTGGCAGAAGGGCCATCACTCCTTCAAATTCGGCGGGTACGTCTACCTCCAGGGCCTGAACTCAAGTGCCGGCGGGAATATTCAAAATTATAATTTCAACAATCAGACGGGTGGCCCTACCGATACATCAATCACGCCTTATGTAGGCAGCGGGTTTGCAAGCATGCTGCTCGGCAATGTGCAGTCGGCGTCACAGAACATTCCTCAGCCCACTTACCCCCGACAGAAATACCTTACGATGTTTGCGCAGGATGATTACAAGATCAATACCAAAGCCACTTTGAATATGGGAGTGACCTGGGTTTATACCTTTGCAGGCCATCAGCATGAAGGCCATTGGACCAACTTCGACTTAAACGCGCAGAATCCGCTCTGGGGAACGAACAAGGGTGCATGGACTTTCGCACAGAACTCCGGATCGACCTTTCAGACCGACAACACCCTTCGCCAGTTTGCCCCTCATTTTGGCGGCGCCTACCAGGTGACAAACAAGCTGGTGGCCCGAGCGAACTATGGCTTGTATTACGTTCCGTTGGGCGAGTTGAACTCCGGCTACGGCTACGGATTCCCGTCGCAGCAGGCGGAGTTCTGGAGTGGCACGAACACGGTGCCGAACAGCATTCCCGGATCTACTGCTTTCAACTGGACGGGCGGGTATCCGGGACAAACGGTACAGCTGGCTCGCACGATCACCCAGACAAGTTTTGATTATGGCCAACCGCTCTCGATCAGTCCGAAAACGCTGCACCTTGGCCATACGCAAGCCTTCTATGCGGGCATCCAATATGAACTCGCCAAAGGCATCATCATAGACACGCGGTACATGGGCACGCGGGGTGGCGGCCTGCACGACTCGCCTGAGTCAGTCGGGATCAACTATCCGGATTTTGGCACCTATAGCAAGCTGCTGACGTCCGGGCATATCAACGACACCATCAGCAACGCAGGCCAAGCTGCGGCGATCGGCGTGCCTTATCCGTACGCCGGGTTTACAGGTCCTGCTTATGCTGCCATCGCTCCCATTCCACAGGCCGCCTCGTTCAATAACATCCTTGTCCTGAAGACCGACGAGCAGGTCGGCGTAAGCTCCTTCAATGCGTTCATCGTAGAGATCAAAGCGAGGAGTGCACATAACTTAAATGCTGATTTGAGTTACACCTTGTCCCACCTTACCGGCAGCAACCTCTCTGGGAGAGACTCTGCTTCGAATGGCCAATACGGCTATCAGAGCGCGAGTGACGTACCTGATTCGCATCACTGGGTTCAAGGCATCGACCAGACGCATCTGCTCTCTGGCTATGTGACCTATCTTCTGCCCTTCGGCAGGGGTCAGCAGTTCCTAAGCCGGTCGCACGCACTCGACCTCGCCGTTGCCGGCTGGACCATTGGAACCAATCTCAGCTACGGCTCCGGCGGCCCGATCGGCACCGTCAACTCGCCTGTGCAGTATCCATTCTTCTTCAATCGTCAGCGCGACAACTTCGCTAACGGAGCGAACCCCTACAACATGGTGAACCACTTCCACGGCGGCAAGGTGAATCTGGGCAACACCCGCGACCCGGCCAATCAGGATTTCTCCCCAACCCTCTTCGCCACTCCAGCGCTCGGCACCCTCGGCAATACGCCTTACAACTACGATAAGTGGCGCTGGAACTCGGGAGCAGCCAACGAGAGCCTAGCCCTCTCGAAGGCTTTCGCCTTCGGTCCCGATAAGCGCCTGCAGGCCACGCTTCGCGCTGAGTTTTATGACGTCTTCAATCGTCACTACATCAACGGCCCGGATACAAACCCGAACGACACGACTTTCGGACAGATCACCGGTGTCTCCGGCACAACCCGTACTGGGCAGCTTGGAGCCCGGGTTCAGTGGTAGGTTGCCGGACGAACAAATAAGGTCAGCTAAGGAGAAAGATCATGTCTTTATCACGTCGTACCTTTATGGCCCTCACTGGAGCCGCGACCGGCAGTCGGGTCCTCCCATCTTTTGCACAGCAGTCAGGTATCAACGGCACGCTCCCTACGTTGCCTCAGGCGCGATTTCTTGAAGCTGCTGATCTCTCGACCCTCAACGGGGATGAGCAAACCCTACTCGTCACCCTGCAGGGCCAGATCAACCGAAAGGAACCTCGCCTCTATTTCTACTGGGGCACCGACCAGACCAACCTTACCTGGCTCAACACCATCAGCGTGCCTCACCGCATCTCCACCGAGCCATGGGATCTTTTCGCCCGCTACCGTTCCGAGATTCGTGGTGCCATCGTCTACGACCCGAACCAACCCGACTCCATCAACGTAGCCACCGCCATCGCCAGTCAGCGCAACGCCGTCATCGCAACCGCCGCCATCGCCAAGACTCACCAACTCGAAGTCCTCGACGATCTCACCGGCCGCTTCACCGGTACAGTCTCAGCCTACGAATACGCCCTCACCAATGTCTGGCCAAAGTCCTCAAAGCGCATTCTCACCGCCATCTCCCCAAGCAACACCGTCACCGTCGCAAACGTGTCATGGACCATGATCCTTCAGGAGACGCGTCCCATCACAGACTCCTCAAACCGAGCGATCTATACCGCCGACATCAGCGGCCTCCTCGGCGGTGAGGCAGTCTTCATCCGCTACACCGATAACTTCCCCAACGACGGCTGGGGGCCAGCCGTAGCCCAGGTCACGATCACCGCCGATGGTACTCCGATCGCCTCGTTTGTTCCCGGTACTGCAGCCGAGACGCCATTTCTCTTTGACGCTGACGGCTCACAAATCTCGCCCAGCGGATGGCGCTTCGCTGACGGAACCAATTACTTCATCTACAAATTCACACCGCCCGCAGGCACCAAGCAGCTCCTGCTCTCGAACGATCTCCAGAACGAATTCGTCGTCTCCGGCTCCGCCACCGCGCCTAGCGTGCAGCAGGGCAATGCAATCTTCCGCGACTACATCATTGCCACAAACTCACCAGTCTTCTGGCTTGACCCCGAGGTCGCCGATCAGGCCGCTTTATTCGAAACCATTCTCAAGCAGACGCCGCCCAACACGCCCTATCTAGGCTGGTTTCCGCTCGGGCACGAGATGCCCGGCGTCACTCTCCTGAGCCAGTACGCCTCGCCCGTCGTCGCCACCGACGACCTCTTCAACGGCTCCGTCTTCGCAGGCGTACGCGAATCCGTCGACGCCCGCATTCCCAACCCTCCGCACCTGCCCAAGCTCGAAAACAAAATCTATCTGACCCTCACCATGGTCGAGGGCGATAACGTCCAGTACTGCCAGCATCGCCTCCGCGATCTATGGGACGATCCCGGCCGCGGCAGCGTCATCCTCAACTGGAGCATCAGCACGCTCCTGCTCGACATCGCCCCCAGCTTCCTCCATTACTATCAACGCACCCGCACGCCGAGCGACCTCCTCATGGCTGGTCCTTCCGGCGCAGGCTACACCTATCCAGCCGAGTGGCCCGTCTCTGCCTTTGAGGTCTTCCCCCGCCATTCCGGCGAGTACATGCGCAGCACCGGCATGAACACCCTCTTCGCCTACAACCGCAACGATACCGACAACCTCCCTCTCAGCCCGCAGATAGCCGGCAGCTACGAGCGCAACATCCCCGGCCTCCTTGGCATCATGCTCAACTACGATCTCACCAGCGTCGTCAGCTTCGCTAACAAGCTACCCGTCGTCACCCTGCTTGGTATCAACGACATTCCCACCGGCACCACGCAGCTTGCACAAGTCGCCGCAGCCTGGGACGGCAAATCGCCTCTCTTCGTCGCTGCAGGCATAGAATCCTTCACCTCCTCGCTTACTCCCACCGGCGTCAAATCGCTTACCAATACACTGATCCCTGCCTTTGAAATCATACGAGGCGATACGTTTTTTAGAATGTTGCGCGCAACGCAAAAGCAGTAGCCGAAGCCACCAGGAGAGTCACGAACCATGCTCATTTGCCGCGGCAATATAACCCTATCCGCGTTCGTCCTCCTTACGTCCATCGCCGGCATAACCATGCGGGCTCAAACCGTCAGCAAAGCGCCCCTCGACTACGCCAACCCGTTAGTCGGAACGGCGCCGCTCGATGATCAGAAACTCATCGGCAACGCGCCTCCGCCGGGCGAGCAGATCTACTCTGGCTTCACCTCGCCTGGTGCCAAACTCCCACATAGCTCCACAGAGATGGCACCCATAAACGCCAATCTGCCACTTCAATATGTAGCTGGTGTTCCGGCAACCTACTACTACCCGAATCGCACCATCTTCGGCTTCTCCTATGGGGGCTATGGTGGCGGCGATGGTCCCGTCATCTCGCCAATCGTCGGCGATTGGGCACTTCCGCCGCAGCGTACCCCGTCCGTCTACGACAAGAAGCGTGAAGTCGCCTCGCCCGGCTACTACAGCGTTTTCCTCGATGACTTCAGGACCAAAGCTGAGATGACTGTGACCACGTGGACAGGGCTCTACCGCTTCACCTTCCCGCAGACCGACCAGGCACACATCCTCATCGATACGGATCGCGCTGGCGGCACGATCGAGATCATCGACAATAACACCGTACGCGGCGAGCGCCAGCATGGCACCCGACGCCACGGCCAAGTCGATGCCGACACCTTCTTCATCGCCGAGTTCTCCAAACCATTCACATCCTTCGGCGCATTCAAAGAAACTCCTCCGAATCAATGGCCCACGCGCGGCAGCCTCTTAGGCGATAAGAACATCGAGCCCGACACCCGCATCATCTCCGGCCTCTACGCCGGTGCTTACCTGCAGTTCTCAACCAAGGCCGGCGAGCAGGTCCTCGTAAAGATCGCCCGTGGCTCCAGCTATGCCATGGCCGAGCAGCGGCTACGCTCCGAAGATCCCGGCTGGGACTTCGAACGCGTACACAAACAGGCCGAGACCGAATGGGCCGGCAAGCTGAACATCATCGAAGTACAAGGCGGCACCGAAAAAGAGAAGATGCTTTTCTACTCCTCCCTCCTCCACTCCTTCGATAGCCCGCGTCTCGTAGCCCGCAAGGGTGAAGAGTTCACCGGCCATGACGGCATCCAGAAGACCGCCACCTATGACCATTATGGCTCGGTACCCTTCTGGGATACAGGCCGCAACCAGATCGTCCTGCTCACCCTTTTAGAACCGCAAACTAAGCTCGACATCCTCCACTCCGAGCTCGACATGGCCCGTGAATCCGGCTACATGGGCACCTCCTTCCACGGCGACAATGCCGTCTTCATGTACCTAGGCGATTGGGACCGGGGGCTCGACTTCGACTACGCCGCCACCTACGAATTCCTTCGCAAGAACGCTACCGACATCAAAGGCCCGCGAGGCTATCTCGACGAATATCAAAAGAATGGCTGGATCTCAGACATCATCCCACCCGGCAATCCCAGCCCACCCTATGCCGGTGGAAAGGCAGGCGCCGCCACCACGCTCGAATACAGCTGGGACGACTATGCCATGTCCCTCTACGCCCGCAAACTCGGTAAGAAGGAAGATGCTGAGATGTTTCTCAAGCGTTCGCATAATTACAAGAATGTCTTCGATCCGACAGTCAATTTTATGCGCGGCAAGACAGCCGATGGCCAGTGGATCTCCCCCTTCGATCCCGCCGAGCCGTACTACAACTTCATGATGAAGGAGGCCTCCGGCTGGTCTACCCTCTGGCTCGTCCCACACGATGTACAAGGCCTTGTCAACCTGCTCGGCGGCAGAGAAAAAGCCGCAGCCAAGTTAGACGAATTCTTCAGCACGCCCTACCATCCCAAAGGCATCTGCCGTGACTGCACTGGCGTCGTCGGCCAGTATGTTCAGGGTAACCAGCCGGACCAGCAGGCCCCTTACTACTACGACTGGGTGGGCCAACCCTGGAAGACGCAAGCCCTCACTCGCAAGATCCTGAAAGAGATGTACGGCAGCGACGCCTCTGGTTTCGGCTTTCCCGGCATGGACGATCAGGGTGCCACATCCTCCTGGTATGTCATGAGTGCCATGGGCTTCTACACTGTCGATCCATCCAGCCCCTACTACATTCTCGGTAGCCCGCTCTTTACCCGGTCCAGCATCCACCTCGGAAACGGCAAGACCTTCGAGATCGTCGCAAAGAATAATTCGGGGACCAACATCTACATTCAGTCCGCCACTCTCAACAACAAGCCCTGGAATAAACCCTGGTTCAGCCACACGGACATCGCCAACGGTGGCAAACTCGCTCTCACCATGGGACCAAGACCCAACACCTCATGGGGCAGCAGCCCCGATGCAGCGCCTCCATCCATGTCACAGCCCGCTGCAAGGGATCAGTAACCATGCGCTGCTTCATATCAGTCTTTGCTCTTGCCCTGACGCTGTCCGGAGGCGCACAGGATCGTCTCTTATTCCAGACAGACCACGAATGGTCGCCACGCACCAACATTAACGCCGACACCGTCATGGTCTACGGCATCGACGACACCACAGCCGCACGAATTCGCTCATGGAAGCAGCATGGCTATCGCGTCACCGTCATGACCGGCGTCGCGTGGGGACGCTATGCACCCTATCTCCGCGGCGATTTCGATGGCACAGAACACTGGGACGAAACCCAGCAGGAGAAGTCCGGCAAGCTCATCC